>CANFWB010000030.1 GCA_947450605.1 Burkholderiaceae bacterium | reverse complement strand
TTTCAGTTTGGAGTTGTTACTAATCAGCCGCTCATAGAGCAGCGGATCGAAATTGATCGACGCCCTAGAAATCAATAAATCGAAATTTGGATAAGCTCTGTATGCGATATTTTGTAATAGGTGTCCTTGTGTTACTAGTCTCAGCATGCAGCAACGAATACGATGATTGGCATTCTCAATGCATGGAGAAGGCTGCGCTCTCAGCAAAGAGTGATCAAGCACTAAAGGTTCTTCTGGCTTTGTGTGAAGATAGGGAAGTTCCTAAAAAATGCAGAGCTATCAGTCAGGAAGATATTAATAGGTATGACGCAGACTATGCTCAGAAGTTGGCTAAGGAGCAGGAACAAGTGGACAAAAGAAATAGGGAGTACGCTGAAAAGTATCCTGAAAAAGGCTTCCGAATGGAATTGCCTACAGTATTCAAAGAGTCTTATTTGTCCCGCTGTTACAGCGAGTGCGAGTCCGCCAATTTCTTTTCTAAACGCTTTGGTTCGTGCGCCAAGGGTTAGCCGTATTTAGTAGATTTAATTTCTCTTACATGTAGCCGCCTCCAATGCTTTACATGAGTTAGCCTTACAAATCCTATATGAATCATTGTCTTGGCTATATATATCCTTAGGCGCCAAGGTTGGGGGTGGTATTGGTATTGGATTTGGCTTTAGTTAAGGTTAAGGACATAGATATAGTTTTGGTTTTAGTTTTAGATTTAGTTTTAGTTTTGGACTTAGTTTTGGTTGTAGGTTTGGATTTAGAAAAGGCCTTGGATAAAGGCCTGGTTATGGATTAATAAGCTAGAAATCAGAAATGGATTGTTTTGGAGTAGCCGAGACAATTTTGCTGTATCGGGAACCCTCTGGAAGAGGGCTTTTATCCCATCCATGAGTTGTTTCTGAAACAACGATGCTCCAAGTGATTAACCTTAAATCAGCAATCGATGCATGCCCCTTATTTACCATTAAGGCTGATGCCTTTAGCAATTTTGCTAAATTAGAATGGTGACCCTTTGGTATAAATGCCCCATTAAGTCCCATTGGGCCAGCGGCCTCTTTAACTGTCAGAAACAAGCCCAATTGATTGCCCAAGTAAATGCCTTTGGTAATTTCAAATACAAACTCAACTTTAGGACTTTGCTTAAAGTTCGATGTCTTATGGTGTATGAATTTAGCCTCGTAAGTACCATCATCGATCCTGGGTCTTACCTCGCCTGTAATGATGAGGGGTTTCGTAAGAAATTCATCTGCGCCTTGGTTGTATGTGTTGGAGTAATTATTCATACAGCCTTACCAGCGAGTGAAGAGTGAGATGTAAGGCGCAGGTTATTTATCCACTCATTTATGTCTGCTTCTAGCCATAACCTAAGAGTCTTTGATAGGCGAATAGCCTTAGGAAATCTGCCAGAGGCCTCCCACGCAAGTATGGTGGACTTTCCAAGGCCTGTTCTGAGCTTTACTTCATCTATCCGAATTAATTTTGGTGTGCCTTGAGTCTGGTTATTGAGATTGCTTACTTCCATTGTGATGTTCCCTTTAGTTTGATTTAAAAGGTATCCATCAATCAAATCATGGATACCCTGGTAATCACTTTAGGAAAAGTAGGAAGGTATGGAAAGTAAATTTCTTTGGTTTTGCGACACAACTTTAAATCCCCCCTTTTTAATATCTAGTAACCAATCATTGCAAGTGGAGGCAGGCCAATACTCCTTATCAATAATATGATTTCTACTGGTAGTAAATTCATGTTTTTGGCGGGGGTGATTTGCGTCTAAATATTTAAGTAAGATTTTTATTTTCGGCATCCTCCCGCTTGCATCTGTTAAGTCCTTAACAGCCTGATAGAACACTTGTTTTTTGGCGGCATATCTATCACTTCTGGATTGACCACCTCTTGATAGTTTTTCCTTACAGCGCTCCTCTAAGCGCATGATGCGAAATCGCATCCAAGTGTCGTGATATTTTGAGTCCATCTCAAGCGCCTTATATTTCCTGTAGTAGAAATCTCTTTCTTTGAGAAGCTCCTCGTAATTTTCTGGAGGCAGAGGGGGAGGGCAGGAATCAAGTTTAGGAAGGCTTACCTCGTTTAGTGGATTCTGTATGAATTCAATAGCCTGCAGAGAGGCTGATGGATCATAAATAACCTGAGGGCATTGGAGAGAGCTTAAGTTTGCCAAGGGCAATATCCTTCCGAAGTAAAAAAATTGGTTTCCGAATTTAGGCTTTATGCATTAGTCATAAAGCTTTTAATTTAAGCTGCTAATCCTACATTAATATTTGATTGACTGCAGATCAGCGGTTGGCAATAACTTGCCCAATGAGACATCATTAATCTGCGTTTATCCAACATATCACCGCGCCGATAGGCTGCCTCAGTTTTTGATGCAATAGAGTGAGCTATAGCCATTTCTGCTAGCTCGGGGGTGTAGTCGGTTGTCTCTGATACCCAATCTCGGAAGGTTGACCTAAAGCCGTGAACTGTCATGTTGGGTCTTATTCTTCTGAGAAGGGAAAGCAATGACATGTCTGACATTGGTTTGTGATTCTTTGAGAATATGTATTCACTATTTGCGTTTAATTGATTAGCCTCTTTGATGATTTGTGATGCTCTAAATGGCAAAGGTATGCGATGGGTTTTACCTGCCTTCATCCTTTCCCCTGGAATGGTCCAGATATCCCCCGAGACCTCAGATTTTTTTGCTTCCAATGTTTCACATGTTCTTGTGCAAGTTAGTATTAAGAACTCTAGAGCAAGCGCACTAAGACTCGGGCGCGATCTTAATTCAAGCATGAAATTTGGCAGATCTCTGAAATCTACTGCTGCATGATGTTTGACCTTATGAGTTTTGTCTGGATTTGCTAGTAGTTTATCCAGGTGTCCTCTCCATATGGCTGGATTATCGCCATCGCGATAGCCCCTAGTCTTTGCTGCTGCAAGTACATTTTCAATTCGCCCCCTTAGACGCACCGCAGTTGTTGTCTTAACTTTCCATATTGGAGAAAGTATTTTTAATATATCTTCAGTGGTAATTTCATTTAATGCTTTATTACCTATGAATGGATATACGTACTGCTTGAATGTGCTGGACCACTGATTTCCATGGACAGTACTTTTCCACTCAGGACGTTTCATTTCGATCCATTCATTAGCAAATTGCTCAAATGTAATTTTGATAGCGCATGGAGAGTTTTTAGCGGCTTTAGAGCGTTTACGCTCTTCAAGTGGGTCAATCCCCTTGTCGCGAAGAATGCGCGCCTCTAAGGCGGCTTTTCGGGCCTCAGAGAGAGGCATCCTTGGAAAAACTCCAATGGACATATCTTTTCTCTTGCCTTCAAAAATGTATCTGTATATCCAATATTTTTGCGTTTCTGATTTGATCCAAAGATGAAGACATCTTCCCCCGTCGAAATATCGACCTGGCTGATTCATTTTTAATGCTGACGTGTGCGTTAAGTTGACTGTCACCTTTCCCCTTTCCCTCATTAGTTACCTCATAAAGAGGCCGTAAGACCAAAGAAGGCCTGAGAAGACAAGGTAACGTCATGGATGGAAAACTTAAAGGCAATAGTTTCAGTTGTGCGGCATAACTTGGGTTTAGCAAGCCCTATATGACCGATATTAAGTTCCAAGACCTCACATTACCTTCTGAAGCATTCTCAGATTCAATGTGCGCCAATCTTGTCACCTCTTCCGCCAGAACAACAGGTATTACAAAGGTTTGCGGCAACACAGCAGCCCTGTCACCAAAAGCCTTACCAAAGCCATCCTACGGGGTGGCTTTTCTTTTGTGCCGGTGGCTTGATTCCGTCCCGTGCCACCAAGAATCACGATGGTCCACTTGTTGGGCTATTTTTTAAGGGTTGGCAGGATTGCCTGCCATAAGTCTCAGATCCCCCATGAGTAAACATCCTTTAAAAGGACAAACTCAGTTCACATCCCCGTGTCGGTCAAGCGTCGATTTAAGTGATGCGCATCAAGGGTCAGCGCTGGCCATGTCGTTTAAAACGAAAAATCTATTGCGTTGAAATATATAGGGGTACTAGAATTAATTCATCACTAAATCTGGAATTGCCCTATGAAAGCGAAACAAATACTCATAGCAGTTCTCGCTCCGTTAGTCGTTGGATCTGCTCAATACCAATTTTGGGAATACATTGATCCCTATCCTTGGTTTATATTTTTCCCCACCATTTATTTAATTTCACGGTATATAGGTTTTTGGGAAGGGGTTATTGCTAGTTTTGTAACTGTTGCCATAGTCTGGCGCTTTTTTATTACGCCACAATTTTCTTTGGATTGGCATCTTGTAAAAAGTCTATATCCAACTTTGGCATTTCTCCTTGTTAGCTATTTCTTTTGCGATGCGCAAGAGAGGCTTAGGATAAAGCAGATTTCGTTGAAAGGTGACTTTAATGTTTTACAAGAAGAACAAAATGAAACGCTTAGGTTATTGCAGGAAAATTTAGCCTTAGATGATATTAAATTTTCTCAATTAGCTAACTCACTCCCGCAGATAGTATGGGTAACTGCGTCAACTGGCGAAAATATCTTTTTTAATGAAGAGTGGTATCGCTACACCGGCATGACTCATGAGGAAAGTATGGGGCATGGCTGGAATAAGCCTTTTCATCCCGATGATCAAAAGCGTGCATGGGAGGTCTGGCAAAGTGCTGTGGTAAACAGCAACCAATACTCCTTAGAGTGTCGCTTACGCCGATTTGATGGGCAATATCGTTGGTGGCTTATTCGAGGCGTCCCAGCATTTAATGTCGAGAGCAAAATCGACAAGTGGTTCGGTACTTGTACTGATATTGATGAACTTAAATCAACTGCTGAGGCACAAAAGACCTCTCAAGCAAAGCTGTTGGCCGCAATTGATAGTTTAGGTGATGCCATTTGTATCTCGGATACAGAGGGAAATTTCATAAATTTTAATAATGCATTTGCTGCTTTCCATAAATTTAAATCAAAAGAAGAGTGCGCAAAAACCTTAAAGGAGTACCCACTATTCCTAGATATTTTTTTACCAGATGGCACCTTGGCAAAGATGGAGCAATGGGCTGTTCCTAGCGCCCTGAGGGGTGAGAGTGCTTTTGACGCTGAGTTCACTCTCAAGCGCAAAGATACTGGCGAGAGCTGGATTGGTAGTTACAACTATGCTCCAATACGCAATGCCGCAGGGGAGATTACTGGGTCGGTTGTTGTGGCTAGAGATATTACGGAAAAGAAAAAGGCTGAGGACGATATTAAGTCCTATCTACATCGCCTTGAGCTAGCGATGGAAGACACACTGTTTGTGCTGTCAAAAACAGTTGATATGCGAGATCCTTACACCTCAGGCCATCAACTGCGGGTTGGGGCTCTTTCCCAGGCAATTGCTAAAAAGATAGGCTTTGATGACAAGGAAGCCCATAACCTGAAATTAATTGGGCTCATTCACGATATAGGCAAGATTGGAGTGCCCGCTGAAATTCTATCCAAGCCAGTTAAGCTAACTAAGTTGGAAATGCATTTAATCAAAACACATGTCAATATTGGTTATGACATCTTAAAACATGTGAACTTTATTCTTCCTGTGGCTGAAATCGTTCGTGAACATCACGAGCGCATGGATGGCAGCGGCTATCCCAGAGGGTTAAAGGGTGATGAGATTTTGATGGAGGCGCGCATCATTGCTGTTGCTGACGTGATAGAGGCAATGTCAACACATCGCCCCTATCGCCCGGCTCTGGGAATAGATGCTGCTCTAGCTGAAATTGAACAGGGGCGCGGTTCTAAATTTGATTCAAAGGTTGTTGATGCCTGCCTAGAGCTCTTTAGAAAAGATGGCTACAAGATCCCTGAAAATTTTGGCCTAACCTAAACTGAGAGTTCGCCGATCTAACACATCATGGCGGCGTTGATGTTGGTCTAGCGAAGACTAAATTCATCCCAATCTGTACATGGAGAGCCTAAGCCACCTCTGCCGCCAGAACGTTTGGTATTACGGGATTTGTGGCAATACAAGAGCCTTGTTACCAAAATTGTTGCCAAAGTCATCCTTCGGGGTGGCTCTTTGTTTGCAGCAAATGAGATTGATTGAATAGCCTCATCCGAGCCAGTTTAAGCGGCAGGGAATATGATTAGGTGTCACATTATTGGAAAGATTCCAGCTAAATGAATCAGTATTCAGATCACCATCGCGGTCATGTCGTTGCGGGAATAGCAGGTTTTGGTACTTATGCGCCAAGCAATAGGATCAGCGCAGAAGAGTTGGCAAAGCAAGCCAATATTCCTGTTGAAAGACTCACTGAGGGCATTGGATTTACGCACATCCATAAGGCCAATGATGATGAGCATCCCTTCACCATGGGATTGGCAGCCGCAAAAGATGCCCTGCTAGATGCAGGCATTAATGGAGAAGATCTCGATCTAGTGATCTTTGTGTCCGCGGGTGATTATGATTACCGCTTCTGGTGTCCCTCTAGTGCGATTGTTCGGGAATTAGGTTGTCATCATGCTTACTCATTCGAAGTCAAGAACGGCTGTGCAGGTGGTAATTTGGCTTGCAATATTGCTATAGGCTTGATGGACAGAGACCCCTCAGTAAAAACTGCCTTAGTTATTTGTGCCGATACCCTGACACGAGTGGTTAATCCGGAAATTGTGGAATGCCAACCATTGCTCTATTTTGGCGATGGCGCAGCGGCCGTGGTGTTAAAGAGAAATCATCCGCGCTATCAGTTATTGAGCTTTGCAGAACACACTGATGGCGACTTGGGAGATTTGCTACGCATTGAGGCTGGAGGAACGCGAATGCCCATCAATGCCGATTTCAAGGACTGGACAAAAACCTATTCAAAAGTGGATGCAAGTGCATTTGCTCACCTGATAGATCAGGTTTATCTTAAAGAGTATCTTGCGGTCATCAAGAAAGCGCTTGAGCGCTCTGGGCACGATATTGCAGAAATGGAATATATCCTAATGAATCAGGTGAAAAACTCCTTACGCACTCATATCCTTGAAGGCATCGGAATGCCTCAATCCCATACTTATATTTCGATGGATGAATTCGGGCACATTGGCCCAGCGGATTGTTTTTTTACGATGGCAAAAGCACATCGCGAGGGATTATTAACCGAGGGAAAGCTTGCCATTTTGGCGGCAAGCGGACTTGGTTTTTCATGGGCGGCAACCATCATTCGCTGCTAGTAATGCTAGAGCCTGCTGTAGCGACCGCTGTGGGTCGTCAGTAGCGAAAAGAAAGCCCCAGCTCTCTTGCTGGGGCTTTCTTTCTTTTGAATACCCGACTATTCCACTAATTTATAGATTCTCGCTGTCATGTAAAGAGCGCATACTCATAAAGTAGTTATAAAAAAGAGGTGCACATGCTGCCGAAGTTCATCACAACATCTTTGTTGATGGGATTTACGCTCACTGTCAGCGCGATAACACCGCAAGACTTGTTAAAGTCGTATGAAGCTGAGTCTGGTAAGGCTTCGCCCAGTCGTGGCGAGCAATTTTTCAATGTCAAACATGGCAAGGAGTGGAGCTGTTCTTCTTGCCATGAAAACCCACCCAATCACGATACCAAACATATCGTTACCGGCAAGGTGATCAAGCCCCTTGCTCCTAGCGCCAATCCTACCCGCTTTACTGATGAAGCCAAAGCCGAGAAGTGGTTTAAGCGTAATTGCAATGACGTGCTGAGCAGGGAATGTACTGCGCAAGAGAAGGCCGACGTTCTCTCTTGGTTGATGACTGTGAAATGACTCCCATGAAAATAAAATACACCGTATATGTTGCCGCCACTTTGCTACTGGCTTCTTCAAGTGCGTTTGCTGCAAAAATGGCAATGCCGACAGATGCACCAGCTTCATATGATGCTGAATGCGCAAGCTGTCATATAGCTTATCCACCGGCACTGTTGAGTCAGCAGAGTTGGAAAAATGTGATGTCTGGATTATCAAAACACTTTGGTACGGATGCGAGTGTAGATGCTAAAACTCAGACTGAAATCACGGGCTGGCTGGTGAAGAACGCCACCACTCGTCAGAAGTACAGTGAGACCGCCCCAGACAATCGCATTACTAAAACTGCTTGGTTTATTCGGAAGCATGATGAGGTAAGGTCTGATGTTTGGAAGAGGGCGGGTATCAAGAGTGCCTCAAACTGTGGGGCTTGTCACATCGATGCTGCTAAAGGCAACTTTAGCGAAAACAAGATTCAGATCCCGGCGAAATGAGTCATGAAATGATTGAGAAAATGAATAAATCAATGAGCGATTCAGTCGGTGCAACTGGAAAACTAAGACAAATGATCTTAGTGTGGGATATACCCGTGAGAGTGTTTCATTGGCTATTGGTTATCTGCTTTGCAGGTGCCTGGCTTACTTCCGAGAGTGAGCGCCTGCAGATGATTCATTATGCGTTCGGATATACCGCTTGCTTGCTTGTTCTGATTCGATTGGTGTGGGGGGTGATTGGAACGCGTTATGCACGATTTAGCCAATTTCTAAAAAGTCCTAAGGCAGTGGTAGGGCATTTTATGGCCATGCTGCGCGGAAACCCCCATCATGATATTGGCCATAATCCTGCTGGTGGTATGGTGATGTTTGCTCTGATGGTATTGATTCTCGTGATTGGCTTAAGTGGCTACCTCTCCGTTAAAGAATTCTTGGGTAACTTTGCGGGGCATGCTCATGAGGCAGTCGCTAGTCTGGCTATGGCTGTCGTGATTCTGCATATTCTTGCGGCAATAGTGATGAGTTGGGTGGAAAAGCAAAATCTAGTACGCTCTATGGTGAATGGAAAAAAGCAGGGGATGCCAGAGCAAGCAATCCGTTATCCGCAATACCTGGTTGGTGCACTGATTTTTCTTGGCGCCCTCTATTTCTTTTATCGCATTCTGAGCGGTGCTTTGCCTGCCCTGACGCAGTAGAGGCCAATTTTTGCCTTGTGTAGAGCTTATCGGCTAACTAGCGTTGTACGATATACAGCATGAAGCTTCTGATCGCCCTGTATTTTTTTATTCTGGCCACTATTCAGCTTGGCTTGTTATTGGGCATTTACCACTTTCACCGCTCTCAAACTGATCTGAGGCCGAATCGATATTGGATGAGTTCTTTAGTGACCAATATTCTCGCTTTGCTGATCTTTGGTGGAGGCATTCTCGTGATTCAGGGTTTGGAAAGGCCTGAATTTAATTTCACGGTTGCCAATTCCTTGTTCTATATTGCAGCTATTTTTCAGCTGCTATTTTGCAAATCTCTCAACGGCCCTATTAGCCAGCGTATGCAATATGGTTTTGCGCTCTCCGTCATTATTTTTGTAGCGACTTTTGAATTTCTTCGTGCTTACGGAAACTATGAGATTCGTACGGCATTTATGTGTGTAATAGCTGCCATATTCTTCTCCTGGCAAATTGCGATGTTACGGCACAAGAGAAGATCAGCCCCTTCTCAGCAGCTCATGTATTTGCAATACGCAACCGCAGTTGAACTATCTCTTGCATTAGGTCGTCTGGGGGTTTTGGGCTCCACTACTCTTACCATTAGTCAAGTTGAGCAAATTCCACAATTGTTGATTTTGCTGACAATCGCTCAATTGGTGATCAATACACTCTCATACATTGCGTTAGGTGGCTATTGGGCAGAAAAGGTTGCCTTAGCCAATACAAAATCGAAGAGTGAAAACGATGACATTAAGGCCCTGCTATCTGAGCGTGAAAGCTTGATATCTCAGCTGCTCAAGGCGAATAAAACCGCTGCTACCGGAGCTTTATCTGCATCCATTGCCCATGAATTGAATCAGCCATTAGGCGCCTCCTTCTTGAACATTCAATTTTTGCAAAAGAAGCTTGCAGAGGGAAGTTTAAGTGCAGAGCAAAACCAGGAAGTATTGGCGGCACTGCTATCCGATAATCAAAGGGCAGCTACCATCATTCGGTCCTTGCGCTCTATTTTTTCTGATGGCAAGCTCGATATAGAGCAGGTTGAGCTTGGGGAGTTGATTGAAACGGTTCTCAAAATTACTAAGCCAGAAATTCAATCAAAAAATATCCAAGTAATCCTGAGGCTTTCATCAAAGTCACTGGTGAATGTCCATCGAGGTGAAATTCAGCAAGTCTTCCTCAATTTGATCAACAACGCAATTCAAGCACTTGATATCTCGACTGTGGCGCTGCGAACTCTCAAAGTGGAGAGCTACGATGTAGCAGGGGGCATCGAGCTATTGGTTATCGATAATGGCCCTGGTATTCCTGCTGAGACTAAATCCCACTTATTTGAGTTGCTAGCGGGAAGCGATAAAAAGTCGGGCATGGGCTTGGGTTTATGGCTTTGCGAGCACATTATTAGTCGTCATGGTGGGCGCATTTCTTATCAAGATGCCCCTGGCGGAGGCGCTCAATTTACTGTCTTCTTGCCCGAGTCCTCCGAATAAACTCTTGGGTATTAGCTCTTAGGCTAATTGCCCAATGATGAAGCCCTCTTTACATTCATAAGGTCACTATTCACTCCAACTGTTGAGATTCTGAGGCTTTTTATGAAAACTACACTATTCCTGTTTGCCTTAGCTATTGCCCTGATTGGCGGAAACCCAGTGCTTGCTGCGGGCGGTGGTGGAGTAGTGGCTGACCCTGGCGCTATGCAGGGAAAGCACTTTGATCCCAAAGGAAAAGCCCCGTCCACTTTCACGGTGGAGTTGCAAAACGGGTTGCGTAAAACCTTACCCTTTGAGGACAAACGTGACTTTGAAGAATCTCAAAAAGGATTTATTGCGGCGCCTAGCTATAAAACCATCATGGCCGATGCTGGCAACGTTGCCTGGGATATGGGGAGCTACGACTTCCTGCTACAAGGCAAAGATTTTGATAGTGTGCACCCCTCTTTACAGCGTCAGGCGATTCTGAATATGGGTTACGGCCTCTATGAGGTTGTGCCTGGAACCATTTATCAAGTTCGTGGCTTTGACTTAGCCAATATCAGTTTTATTAAAACCAATACTGGCTGGATTGTGTTTGATCCGCTAACCGCCAAAGAAACCGCTCGTGCAGCACTGGAGTTGGTGAATGAAAAATTAGGCAAGCGTCCAGTGGTGGCAGTCGTGTACTCCCACTCCCATGGCGACCACTTTGGTGGCGTGCGTGGAGTGGTCGATGAGGCTGATGTGAAGAGCGGTAAAGTTAAGGTGATTGCACCGGCTGGATTTATGGATCATGCGGTGGCTGAAAATGTGTATGCAGGCAATGCCATGACGCGCCGGATGTATTTCCAGTATGGCGTCTTATTGCCGCGCAGTCCGTTTGGACACGTTGACCAATCCATTGGTAAAAATACTGCAGCAGGTAACTTGGGTCTGATCGAGCCTAACGTCTACATCAATCAGCCCTTTGAAAAAATGACGGTGGATGGCGTGGAGATGGAGTTTCAAAACACGCCAGGTACCGAAGCCCCTGCAGAGATGAACACCTACTTTCCGCAGTTCAAGGCATTCTGGGCTGCAGAGAATATTACCGGCACGATTCATAATATTTACACCCTGCGCGGCGCCTTAGTGCGTGATGCATTGGCCTGGTCAAAGAATATCAACAACTCTTTATATCGTTACGGTAATGAGGCGCAAGTCATGTTTGCCTCGCACTCCTGGCCGCGCTGGGGTAATGTGCGTATACAAGAGGTCATGCGCACACAGCGCGATAGTTATGCGCATCTCAATAACGAAGTGCTCCATTTGGCAAATAATGGCGTCACGATTAATGAAGTGCATAACGTGTACAAGCAACCAGAGAGCTTGAAGTCTCAATGGGCCGCACACAGCTACCATGGCTCTGAAGAGCACAACAGTCGTGCTGTAATTAACCGTTACCTAGGTTACTGGGACGCTAACCCCGCAACTTTAATTCCCCTATCCCCAAGTGATTCTGCGCCGCTGTATGTAGAGATGATGGGGGGCTCTACCAAGATCATGGCCAAAGGTAAGCAACTCTACCAGCAGGGCAAGTATCGCCAAGCGATGGAGATCGTTAATAAATTGGTGTATGCAGAGCCGAGCAATACTGCCGCAAAAGATTTGCTCGCAGACATCTTTGAGCAAATTGGCTATCAAAAAGAAAGCCCCAGCGTACGCAATAGTTTTTTAGGTGCGGCCTATGAATTGCGTCATGGCATGCCATCCGGCGCTTCACCAAAATCTAATGGCCCGGATATGATTAAAGCGATGACAACCGAGTTGTGGCTCAATTCTTTGGCGATTAGCATGGATAGTAAAAAAGCCGCTGGTATGCAATTTACGATCAACCTCGACACACCCGACAATGGCGAGAAGTTTGTAGTCGAGATGAGCAACTCCGCTTTAACCAACATCAAGGGTCAGCAAGCTCAGAACCCAACGTTGACGATTGTGATCAATCGCAGTGATTTAGAAAAAATCATGGGCGGGCAAACGACGTTTGAAAAGCTGTTATCTGAAGGCAGAGTCAAATTTGAAGGAGATCGTAAGGCATTTGATCAACTCAAGAGCACTCTGACAGTATTCACCCCGGATTTTGAATTAATACCAGGCACAAAGGCCAAGAAGCTGGCGCCCAAACCGAACAAGGATCCGTTTGAGGCTCAGGAGTTGGCAATTACAGCTGGGGAGTAAGTCAATTTTTCGGAGAGCTTACTCTTGCGTTTAAGGTGCAAATGCACCACCGGCTTCCAGCGCTTTCAGTGCATCGCCGGCAATACCCAACTCTTGAAGGAGTTCATTGGTATGTTCGCCAAGAAGCGGTGGGTGTCTAGAGACTTGTTGCGGAGTGCCCATCATTTTGACTGCAAAACCAATGTTAGGAACCTTGCCTTCAATGGGGTGATCAATCTCCATACGCATCTGGCGATGTTTGCCATGCTCGCTATCAAATGCTTGGGGGTAGGTGTTAATCGGTCCCGCTGGAATGCCATCGGCTAGCAGTAGATCAACCCATTCTTCACTGGTTTTTGTGGCGAAGGTCTTCTCGAGTTCTGCCGCCAGAATTAAACGATTTGCCAGGCGCAGTGGATTCGTTCTAAAAAGAGGGTCTTCAAATAATTCAGGGCGAGCAATTTTTTCACAGAGGAATTTCCAGAGTTTTTGATTCGTTGCCCCCATCACAAAGTAACCGTCAGAGGCTTTCATAGCCTGGTAGGGCGCGCTCATATGATTAGCGGTTCCTAGCTTGTATGGTTCCACTCCGGTGCCCCAGTATTGCGCTGTATCCCAGACTGAAAAGGCTAGCGCAGAATCAAACAAGGATGCGTCGATAAACTGACCTTCACCTGATTTAGTTTTACCAATGTAGGCCGCCAAAATTCCATAGACTGCGAAGAGTGCGCAACCAATGTCTGCTACCGGAACTCCTGCTTTAACGGGTGGACCATCTGGATAGCCTGTGACACTCATGACGCCAGACATGGCTTGCGCCATGAGATCAAAGCCCGGACGATCTGCCCACGGACCAGTTTGGCCAAAACCAGAGATACTGGCATAGACCAAGCCAGGATTGATATCCTTAATTGCGGGGTAATCAATCCCGAGCTTTTTCATGACGCCTGGGCGATAGTTTTCAACCAAGATGTCAGCGGTCTTCACTAATTCAAAGAATACTTTTTTACCGGCCTCTGTTTTGAGATTCAATGTTACGCTGCGCTTATTGCGATTCATATTCAGAAAGCCCATACTGTCCGAACCTTTCATCTTGAATCCCATTGCCCCGCGGGTTTGATCGCCAGTACCTGGGGGCTCGATTTTGATGACATCAGCACCTAGGTCAGCTAAGAGCATGCAGCAGTAAGGGCCTGCCATTACTTGACTCACGTCAAGAACTCTGACGCCAGCCAAGGGTAAAGGCTTGCTGATAGGTGTTTTCATCATTGTCTCAATTGTTTTTATATGTTTAGATTGCAATGCTAATTGATAGCTCTGAATATAAAACAAAAATGGAGACCGTATGATCAATAAATCCCCCAAGTGGATTTTGCGTAGCTTTGCTTACCTAGCATTAGGTGTGTGTAGCGCATTGCCAATTTCTGCAAGTGCTCAGCAAAACTTTCCTACTAAACCCATTCGTTTAATCGTCGGTTTTGCTCCTGGTGGTGGAACTGATATCGTCGCTCGTGCTATCGCTCCAAAGATGAGTGAGATCCTGGGTCAAAGTGTGATTGTGGAAAATCGATCTGGGGCTGCAGGCACTATCGGTGCGGATTTGGTCGCCAAGTCCAATGCTGACGGACACACCTTATTGATGGGTCACACCAACTCCAATGCTATTGCCCCCTTCGTGCTTGGGAGCGTTCCTTACAACGCGGCAACCGACTTTACGCCAATCACTTATCTTGGATATGTTCCTAATGTGCTGGTAGTGAAATCCTCTATGCCTGTGAATTCGGTTGCGCAATTGATTGCCTTAGCCAAACAAAACCCAGGTCAGATGACTTACGGTTCTTCTGGGATTGGCAGCACTCAGCATTTAGCGGGCGCCTTATTCTCCAAGATTGCCGGAGTTGAAATGAATCACGTTCCCTATAAAGGTAGCGGTCAGGCCATCATCGATTTACTTGGCGGACAAATTACGATGAATTTTGATACTCTGCCACCCAATTTGCAGCAAATCAAAGATGGTAGCCTCAAGGCCCTAGCTATCTCTACCCCAAAGCGCTTATCAATCTTGCCGACGGTTCCCACTTTTAGTGAGGTTGGTATTGTCGGCTTCGATGTGACTAATTGGTATTCCATTATGGGGCCCAAGGGAATGGATGTTGCCACGGTGAATAAGATTGATCAGGCTGTAAAAGCAGCTATGAATGATCCTCAAATTAAAAAGACTCTGGATTCCCAAGGCTTACAACCAGAAGGGCCGGCAACACCAGCAGCCTTCAGTTTATTTTTGGCGGGAGAGCTAGCAAAGTATCAGCGCTTGGTAAAGAGCTTGAATATCAAAGCTGAGTAATTCAATATCCCTTGCAATCTCTTTAATTGAGCTTTGTATTTAACATCCCTCTCTCCTGAATGAGAGAGGGAATGACTTTATGACAATAGAAAAAAATACCGATCTCGATCGCTGTGCCGAAGTTCACTTAGCGCTTCAGGGCGGCATCGCGCATATTACTTTTGATCATGTTGCTGCTCGCAACGCGATGACGGTGGGCATGTATCAAAGCCTGAAAGCCATCTGTGAGGAGTTGACTAAGACCTCCTCAGCGCGCGTTGCTATTTTGCGTGGTGCAGGGGGCAAGTCTTTTGTATCGGGAAGTGATATCGCCCAATTTTCAGGCTTCCAAAATGGGGATGACGGCATACGTTATGAAGAGGGTATTGATGAGTATTTTGCCCCCTTGACGATGTTGCCCATCCCGACAATTGCAGTCATTGATGGCATGGCGGTAGGCGGGGGGCTGGCTATTGCCAGTTGTTGTGATTTCCGAATTTCCACGCCGGATGCCCGTTTTGGAGTGCCGATTGCAAAAACCTTGGGAAATTGCTTGTCTCCAGGAAATGTTGCCTGGCTTGTTGCGCACCTCGGGGTGAATATTGTTAAGCGTATGCTCTTATTGGCTGAATTAGTATCAGCGCCTGAGCTACTTACACAAGGCTTTCTCTTGGCTTCATATCCTGCAGAAGATCTCGAGAGTAAAGCCAATCAGCTGGCTGAACGTTTGATGAAGTTAGCACCCATCACCCAAAAGTCGAGCAAGCAAACCCTTGCGCGAATGATCAAAAATAATCTACCGGATTGCAGTGATCTCATTCGGGAATGCTATGGCAGTGACGATTTCCAGAAGGGGGTGACCTCATTCTTGGAGGGTAAGCCACCCGTCTGGACCGGCAAATAAGTTCTGACTCTAATTTAGAGAAACATCTCTTGTAGGTTGTTGAGGTAGCGCAGACCCTGTTCTGTAGCTTTGAGTTTGCTGGGATTCAAATCCAACAAACCTTTTTTGCTAGCCTCATCTAACCCTTTGGATACGACATTCAGTGGCAAGCCGGTGCGCTCACTAAAAGTCACGGTATCGACGCCATCAGTCAGGCGTAGGGTATTCAGCATGAATTCAAATGGCAGGTCTTTGGCGGGGATGTCTCTTGATTCAATTAAAGCATTCCCTTTGGTTTCCATGGCCTGCATGTAGGTTGCGGGGTGACGTTCTCGCACTTGACGGGTAATTTTGTCGGGAAAGGAGATCTTGCCATGGGCCCCTGCGCCAATGCCAATGTAATCACCAAAGCGCCAGTAGTTCACATTGTGTTTGCACTCTTGATCTTTCTTGGCGTACGCAGATACTTCATAGCGTCGATAACCCGCGGCTTCTAGTAGCGCCAAGTTTTGCTCAAAGATCGCATCAATCTCATCTTCACTTGGAAGCTTAGGTGGAAAGCTAGCAAAGTAAGTATTCGGTTCAAGCGTCAGGTTGTAGAAAGAGAGGTGTGGCGTCTTAAAGGAGAGGGCCGTTTCTATGTCGGCTTTGGCGGCTTCCAAGGTTTGATTTGGTAAGCCAAACATCAAATCCAGATTCACGGACTTGAAGTGTTGTAAGGCGATTTCAATAGCGCGCTTGGCTTCTTCGCCGTTATGAATTCTTCCGAGCGCTTTAAGCTGCTCATTTTGAAAACTCTGAATACCTAGAGAGACGCGATTAATTCCTGCATTCGCAAAGCCGGCCAATTTCTCTGCCTCTACTGAGCCTGGATTGGCTTCCATTGTGATTTCGCAATTGGGCTCTAGATTGACACGTGCCCGAATGGCGGAAAGTAGCTCATCCATGCCCTTGGCCGATAACAAGCTAGGAGTGCCGCCGCCAATAAAGATGCTGTGTACTTGCCGACCCCAAATGCGAGGCAACTCAGTTTCTAGGTCGGTAATCAGGGCTTTGATATAGCGCGCCTCATCAAAGCCTTGCTTGCCTTCTTTGATCTGATGAGAATTAAAGTCACAGTAAGGACACTTCTTTTCACACCACGGAAAATGGATGTAGAGAGAAAGCGGAGGCAGGGCGCTCAGTTTTGGTTGCGTCGCCAGAACAGGCTTGAGTGAATTAAGCACGGCTTTGGAGTTGCGCAATGAGTTCGCGCAAGGCTTGACCGCGATGGCTGATCAGGTTTTTCTCAGATGGCTCTAATTCAGCGGCAGTGTTACCAAGCTCGGGCAAGAAGAAATGGGGGTCATATCCAAAGCCATGATTGCCTCTAGCTTCATCAATCACTTGGCCATACCAGCGGGTTTGCACAATCACTGGTTCTGGATCATTGGCGCTATTCACCATGACTAAAGCACAAACATAGTGTGCGCCACGATCGGCTTTCCCTTGCAGGGCTGTAATGAGTTTCTGATTATTGGCTGCATTGTCACCATCAATCCCAGCATAGCGAGCGGAATAAACCCCAGGCTCACCATTGAGCGCATGGGCACAAATTCCGGAATCATCTGCCAGTGCCGGTAAACCGCTGGCAGCGCTGGCATGGCGCGCTTTTGCAAGGGCATTCTCGACAAAAGTCTGATAGGGTTCTTCTGCCGCCGGAATGCCTAATTCATCTTGAGGGATGACCTGAAAATGGAATGGCGCCAAAAGTTCCTGAAATTCACGAACCTTGCCAGCATTGTTAGAGGCGAGAACGAGCTTTTGCACAGTCAACCTTTTACTTGAAAGCTTCTTTTTGTAGCTGAGTTAAATCTCGGATGCCTTCTTGCGCAAGATCTAATAAGGCATTTAATTCGGGACGGGAGAATGCGGCGCCTTCAGCAGTACCTTGGACTTCAATCATGCCACCCTTGCCTGTCATGACAACATTCATATCGGTATCGCAAGAGGAATCTTCTGGGTAGTCTAAGTCCAGTACGGGCACGCCTTGGTAGATGCCCACAGAGATTGCGGCAACGCTATCGATGATCGGGTCAGCTTTGAGTACGCCGCTATCCAGCAGGGTATTGATGGCATCGCGAGCCGCTACATAGGCGCCTGTAATAGCCGCTGTTCTAGTGCCACCATCGGCTTGCAAGACATCGCAGTCAAGATGAATGGTGCGCTCCCCCAGAATCTTTAGGTCAAAGACGCTGCGCATGGCGCGACCAATGAGGCGCTGTATTTCTTGGGTGCGACCGGATTGTTTACCGCGTGCTGCTTCGCGATCACTGCGGGTGTGGGTAGAGCGGGGGAGCATGCCGTATTCAGCGGTTACCCAACCTTCTCCAGAACCCTTCTTATGTGGTGGAACCTTTTCCAGGACGCTGGCAGTGCACAGTACCTTAGTGTCACCAAAAGCAATCAGGACTGAGCCTTCTGCATGCTTGGTAAAGGCGCGGCTAATACTGACTGGGCGCAATTGGGTAGGGGTGCGACCACTCGGGCGAGTGATGTTGGGCTTAGTCATGGGGTGTGCTCCTAAAGATCTACAATGTCCCTATGATATCGAGCATGACTGGTTATGGCAGCGCTTCTCGCCAAGTCTCCCTAGGAGCTGGCGTAGTTGCTGATCTGCAAGTGGAATGTCGGGCTGTCAATAGCCGCTTTCTGGATTTGGGCTTTCGTCTTCCGGACGAGTGTCGCGGGGCTGAGCCTGCCTTACGAGAAATGGCGACCCAAAGCCTTTCCCGAGGCAAGGTCGAGTTCCGTGCTGCTTGGCGAGTCAATTCAGGCGCTGCTGGTGCTGCAAAGGCCAACCCTCATGCTTTGGGCGCCCTGAATAAAGATCGCTTAGATGCCTTGTATACCCTGCAAGAGCACGCTCAAGCAGCCTTTCCCAATGCGCCAGCGTTGAGCATGGCTGACATTTTGCGTTGGCCGGGTATTGTTTCCGAGCCCAGAGGCGAGGAAGAGGGCTGGATTGCCGCTACCGTTGAAGCGGGGCGCGCCGCCTTGGCTGCCTTAATGGAAAGCCGTCATGGCGAAGGCAATGCCTTAGCCACTGTTTTAAGTAATATCACCAGCAAGATGCGGGAGATTGTTAAAACTATTGAGCCCAAGGTGCCCGTCTATGTTGCCCAGTATCAAGAAAAATTAACTGAACGCTTAGCTCAAGCCTTGGCTAGCCAGGAGCAGTCTAAAGGCGGCACTGAGTTGATGGAGCGTATTCGTCAAGAGGTAGTGCTCTACGCTGTGCGTATCGACGTTGCAGAGGAGTTTGCTCGCCTCAAGACCCATCTTCAGGCGGTCGATTCTGCGTTGGCAGGCAAAGGTCCAGTAGGCAAGCGTTTGGATTTCTTAATGCAAGAGTTGAATCGCGAAGCCAATACCTTGAGCTCTAAGTCGGTTTCTGAAGAATGCACGCAAGCAGCCCTAGAGCTCAAGCTCTTTATTGAGCAGATGCGTGAGCAGGTACAAAATTTAGAGTAATAGGTATTTATATAAATCATCATGGCCAGCCCGAAACCAAAACCTAATCTTTCTCCTGCCTATCAGGGCAGCATGTTGATGATCGTTGCCCCATCGGGCGCTGGTAAATCATCCTTGGTGAATGCCTTATTACAAGAAGACCAAGCACTGAAGCTTTCTCTGTCGACTACGACACGTGCGCCCAGGCCGGGCGAGGTAGATGGTAAGGACTATCGCTTTATTGCCAGAGAAGAGTTTGTTGCTGAGCGGGATCAAGGTCATTTCTTGGAGCATGCAGAAGTGCACGGCAATTTTTATGGCACATCACGCGCTTGGATCGAAACCCAAATGAAAACCGGGCGCGATGTCATGCTCGAGATTGATTGGCAAGGCGCCCAGCAGATTCGTCAAATGATTCCGGAGGTACAGTGGATCTTCATCTTCCCGCCATCATTTGAGGCTCTAGAAGAGCGTTTGCGCAAAAGAGGGCAGGATGATGAGGCAACGATTCAGAGACGATTGGCAGCTGCGCATCTCGAGCTTCAGCATGCCCATGAGGCAGATTTTATTGTGATCAATGATGATTTTGAGCAGGCGTTGATTGATTTACGGCACGTAGTTGCAGCTAGTCGCCTCCGTGCGGGCCCGATTATGGCTCGCAACCCCGCGCTTTTAAGGCGTCTTGGGGTCTAATCAGTTATCCTATAGGTATTGAAGCTAAATTAAGTGAGTTCAGCATGGCCCGTATTACTGTAGAAGATTGTCTAAAAACCATTCCTAATCGTTTTGAGCTCGTATTGGCTGCGACCTATCGCGCACGTCAATTAGTTCAAGGTCACTCCCCACGCGTCGAAGCCAGAGATAAAGCAACTGTTGTTGCGTTACGTGAAGTTGCTGCTGGTGTAACTGACCGTGACATGTTGACCAAAGTACCTTTGTAATTCAGGGGTTCCGTTGTGGAGCTCCCCTTAGGCGACCAAAACACATCGGAATCTAAAGGTCGGGTCTCGCCTGAAGAGATCGCTAAAAGTAATAAGTCCTCGATTATCGCCACTCTGTTGGCGCAATCGAGTCGACATTTGTTTGGCCCTACATCAGCGCCTACACTTCCCCTAAAGCATCAAGTGGTCTCTATTGAGGGACTTATTTCTAAGCTAGGCTATCTGAAGCCAGACGAAGTGGTCCTCATCAAGAAGGCATTTCATTTTGCGGATGCTGCCCACCTCGGTCAGTATCGACATAGTGGTGAGCCCTACATTACCCACCCTGTTGCAGTCGCTGAGCTGTGTGCTACATGGCGTTTGGATGCCTCGTCCATCATGGCTGCTTTATTGCATGATGTGATTGAAGATACGGGTTGTACGCAAGCAGATTTAGTGGGTAAGTTTGGTAGTAAAGTCGCTGAGCTGGTAGAAGGACTAACCAAGCTGGATAAGCTAGAGTTTCAGAGTCATGCGGAAGCGCAGGCCGAGAGTTTTCGCAAAATGTTTATGGCGATGGCGCGCGATGTCCGAGTCATTCTGGTCAAGCTAGCAGACCGCACTCACAATATGCGCACCTTAGACGCTGTCCCTATGGAGAAGCGCCGCAGGGTTGCAGCGGAGACGATAGAAATCTACGCTCCCATTGCCCACCGTCTTGGCCTCAACATCATCTATCGTGATTTACAGGATCTCAGTTTCCGTTTCTCGATGCCTATGCGCTTCAGAGTTATTGAGGGAGCAGTGAAGCGCGCGCGCGGCAATCGCAAAGAGATGGTTGAGAAGATTTTGCAGAATACGCGGATGGCTTTTGCTAAAGCGAATCTCGAGGTAGACCTGCAGGGCCGAGAAAAAACACTCTTTAGTATTTACAACAAAATGCGTAGCAAGCATTTGAGTTTTTCTCAGGTGCTCGATGTGTATGCGTTTAGGGTTACCGTCCACTCGATTGACGAGTGCTATCGCGCTTTGGGCTTATTACATTCTTTATACAAGCCAATGCCAGGCAAGTTTAAGGATTACATTGCGATTCCGAAGCTCAATGGTTACCAATCCTTGCATACAACCTTGCTAGGCCCTTCTGGTGTGCCAGTAGAGTTTCAGATACGTACTGGCGACATGCATGCTGTTGCTGAGGCCGGTGTTGCAGCACATTGGGCTTATAAAGACGGCTCACCCGATATGAGTGAGGTGCAAAACCGCGCCCATCAGTGGCTACAGTCTTTAATTGATATTCAGGATAGCAGTGGTGACTCGCAAGAATTCTTAGAGCACGTCAAAATTGATTTATTCCCGGATGCGGTTTATGTCTTTACTCCGAAGGGGCAAATTAGAGCATTGCCCCGTGGGGCTACTGCGCTTGATTTTGCTTATTCGATCCACAGTGATTTGGGTAATACTTGCGTAGCTGTGAAAATTAACGGCATGCAACTGCCGCTACGCAGTGAGCTCAAAAATGGCGACATTGTTGAGGTGGTGACCTCCGCAAATTCTCAACCCAACCCAGGTTGGTTAGCGTTTGTGAGAACTGGTAAAGCACGCGCCTCCATTCGTCATTCATTAAAGACTAAGCATTACGCAGAATCCTTGCAATTGGGTGAGCGACTCTTGGCTAGTGCTTTGCGTCAGCAAGGTGTTGATGCTGGGCTACTGTCCCCAGAGATTTGGGAAAAGCTCCTGCATTGGACTGGCGATAAAACCCGTGAAGAAGCTTGCGTCAATATTGCGCTGGGGCGCAGATCCGCTCAAGAGTTGGCCATTCGTTTGAAGATTTTGATTGATGATGAAGGCGGTACTGAGCAAATGCGCTTGGGTGCAGCCGACTGGGTTTCTTCGCAACAAGAAATTGCCCCACACCACCATCAGCGTCAGGCTATCCTGGTGGATGGGCGCGAAGGTAATTCCATCAGCTTCCAAAGTTGTTGTCACCCCATTCCGGGCGACAACATTATTGGCTACCTTGGCAAGGGTGAGGGTCTGCAAGTGCATACCAGCGACTGCTCCGTAGCCCTCAGAATGCTGTCAAAAGATAGTGATAAATGGGTTGAAGTGGAGTGGGGTAAAGAGGTCAATCGGGAGTTTGAGGTTGACCTGGCAATTGATACTCGCCAAGGTAAAGGGGTGTTGGCGAGGGTGGCAAGCAGTGTGACTGCTGCCGATTCAAACATCATGAATGTCTCGATGGATGACCGCTATAAAGAGGATGCGGTGACTATTCGCTTTACGATCCAGGTATCGGATCGCCTCCACTTGTCTAAAGTGATGCGCAGCTTGCGCGCCAATCATGATGTCATGCGGGTGACCCGTACACGGGTCAACTAAACCAGACTAGCGGTATTGAACGTCTAGGATTTCAATTTCAGTGGGGCCTGTCGGGGTTTGAATTTTGACGCAATCCCCCAGGCGCGCCTTAATCAAGGCTTTAGCAATAGGCGATACCCAGCTGACGTGTCCACAATCTAAATCCACTTCGTCGACCCCTACGATCGTGATGCAAGTCTGCTTACCTAAATCTGGGCCCTCAAGACTTTCATAGGTCACCGAAGCCCCAAAAAAGACCTGTTCGGAGTCGGCATCACCAGATTTTCGGGCTTGGTTATCGACTACTACGGCAAATTCTAGGCGTTGATTGAGGAAGCGAATTCGGCGATCGATCTCCCGGAGACGCTTTTTTCCATAGATATAGTCCCCATTTTCCGAGCGATCACCATTGGAGGCAGCCCAGTGCACAACCTTGACAACCTCAGGCCGGTCAAGGTTCAGGAGCTGTAAAAGCTCACTTTTAATGCGCTCGTGACCAGCGGGTGTGATGTAGTTCTTCTCTTCCATGGCATAATTATGGCTGTTGCGGCTGTAGCTCAGCTGGATAGAGTACTTGGCTACGAACCAAGGGGTCGTGGGTTCAATTCCTGCCAGCCGCACCAACCCATACAGGGCCTAGTT
>CANFWB010000029.1 GCA_947450605.1 Burkholderiaceae bacterium | reverse complement strand
GGTTATTCGCCCAAATAAATTAGCGGCTCTCAGAACGGCATTGCTAGAGACCCCAGGCTTTCCTGGCATGACTGTCACTAAGGTCGAGGGATGTAGTGCCCCCAGTCGGACTAGCAAATCCAATATCAAAGATGAGCTCACAGACTATTCGGCAAAAGTAAAGATTGAAATTGTTTGCAACGACGAGGTTGCGCCGATTTTCATGGATCGAATTGTGGCTATTTGCCAAACCGGCCAAGTTGGTGATGGTGTAGTGTGGTGCACGCAGGTTCCCAAGGCCTTCTTTATTGCCAAGTCCACCCCTTAAGTTAGTGAAAATTCCCCATATTTGATCAATTCGCCAAGAATCACAAATCAGTAGAAATTGTTAGAATGGATGGTGCCCAAGAGGGGTAATCGTAGCTAACAAGGATTAAATATGGGTGGTATTTCTCAGTGGGAGCAGCTCAATGTAGAGCTGACAGCAGCTCTTGGCAGCTCCGTTCATTTTGATACAGCCCATCAGGCGGTGTACGCTTCTGAAGCTTCCAATTACCGTCAAATTCCGATTGGGGTGGTTACCCCCAAAAATACCGAAGAATTTGTAAAGGGTATAGAGATCTGCCATCGTAATAAAGCGCCAGTGCTGATGCGGGGTGCAGGTACCTCCATGAATGGCCAGACTGTTAATAATGCAGTCGTGTTTGATATCTCCAAGTACTGCAATCATATTCTTGCCTTGGATCCCGCTGCCGGCAATGCTCTTGTTGAGCCGGGTGTGATCTGCGATTCTTTGCGTGATGCTGCTGAGTTGCATGGTTTAACTTTTGCACCAGATCCATCCACCCATAGTCGTTGTACTTTGGGCGGTATGGTTGCCAATAACTCTTGTGGTGCCCATTCCGTGATGGCAGGCAAGACGCTTGAAAATACAGAAGCCCTAGAGATCTTGACGTATGACGGTGAGCGTTTTTGGGTTGGCCCAACATCCGATCAAGAGTTAGAGCAAATTATTGCCGCCGGAGGGCGCAAGGGCCAAATCTATCAAGATTTGCTGACTTTACGTGATCGCTACGCTGACTTAATTCGTGCTCGCTTTCCGAATATCAAGCGCCGCGTCTCGGGATACAACCTAGACCAGTTATTGCCTGAGAATGGCTTCAACGTTGCTCGCGCACTCGTCGGTACTGAGGGGACTTGTGCTTTAACGCTAGCCGCAAAAGTCAGACTCGTGAAGAGTCCTGCTAAACGCGTTGTATTGGTATTGGGTTTTGAGGACATCTATGTAGCAGGAGATGCTGTACCTGAATACCAATCCTTTAATCCGATCGCAATCGAAGGTTTGGATTACAAGATTATTCGAGGCTTACAGCAGCGTAATTTAGCTAAGGCAGAAATCGACTTATTGCCACCTGGAAACGCTTGGGTAGTGGTGGAGTTTGGTGATGACACGGTCGAAGGTGCAGTAGCTCAGGCTGAAAAAGCGGAACAGTATTTCAAGACAAGAACTAAAGGTCCTCAGCCATCGACATGGTTAGTGCCCGATCCCTCACTACAAAAACGCATTTGGTCGATTCGTGAGAATGGCGCATCTGCCACCCACCTCTCGATTGACCCCAATGCTCCTGATCCAGTAGTGGGCTGGGAAGATGCAGCAGTGGATCCATCGCGGTTAGGCGACTACTTGCGAGCCTTTCAGGCGCTAGTCGATTCCTATGAGTATGAGACCTCTCTTTATGGTCACTTCGGCGACGGTTGCGTCCATGCGCGTATTACGTTTAACTTCCGGACGGCAGAAGGTGTTGCTAAATTTAGATCCTTCATTCGAGATGCTGCGACTTTGGTTGTGGAGTTTGGTGGCTCCTTAACTGGTGAGCATGGTGATGGCCAAGCCAGAGCAGAATTCTTGCCGATTATGTTTGGTGAAGAGTTGATGGGCGCTATGCATGAGTTCAAGCGCATTTGGGATCCGCAAAATAAGCTCAATCCAGGCAAAGTGGTTCACCCTTATCGCGTAGATGAAAACCTGCGCATGGGCCCAGAATATAAAGTCGTCAACATCAATACTAGGCTCAATTTCTTGAGTCAAGAAGGCAATGGTTTCCAGAGAGCGGTTGAGCGCTGTGTTGGTATGGGCAAGTGCCGCAGTGAAAAAGTGGGGACGATGTGTCCAAGTTATCGCGCCACCAAAGAAGAGCGCTTCTCCACCCGCGGCCGATCACGACTCTTCTGGGAAATGCTGCAAGGCGAAGTCATTACCGACGGATGGGAAAGCAAGGAGCTGAAAGACGCCCTGGATACCTGCCTCTCCTGTAAGGGCTGTAAAAGCGATTGCCCAGTCCACGTCGATATGGCCTCTTATAAGGCTGAGTTCTTGTCTCACTATCACGAGACTAATAGCAGGCCTCGCCAGGCCTTAACTATGGGCCGCATTGGTGACTGGGCACCGCTAGCTAGCAAGTTTGCTTGGTTGATGAATGGTGTCATGCAAACACCAATCCTTTCTAGTATTGCTAAATGGGTTGGTGGTGTAGCTCAAGAGCGCAGTCTACCCAAGTTTGCAAGTCAATCCTTTCGGAAGCAGTTCAAAAAATCCACCGGTGCAAGCGTAGGCCACAAAAAAGTCATTCTTTGGGTAGATACTTTCTGCGAGCACTTCCATCCGGAGGTAGCAAATGCCGCAGTCGAGGTCCTTGCTCATGCAGGATTTGAAGCTACCTTACCGAAAACACCTTTGTGTTGTGGGCGTCCTTTATATGACTTCGGTTACCTTGATCTCGCCAAGCAAAAGCTCGAGAAAATTCTAGATGCGATTGGCGATCAGATTGGTACGGGTGATGATTCACCTATTGCCGTGGTTGGTCTTGAGCCTGGCTGTATGTCAGTCTTTAAAGATGAATTATTAAAGTTCTTCCCTCATGACCCAAGAGCAAAGTTATTGTCATCCAGTACTTATTTGTTGGGTGATTTCTTGCATGAGCAGGGTTATGTGCCACCACCCTTGGACTGTAATATTTTGGTTCACTCGCATTGCCATCAGAAATCTTTGTTTGGTACGAAGGGCGATGTAGCGCTCCTGAGTGCTTTGGGAGCAAAGGCTAATTACATTGATAGTGGCTGTTGTGGCATGGCCGGCTCATTTGGATTTAATCCTGAGCATGTAGAGCTATCAAAAGCTGTAGGGGAGCTGGTATTGCTCCCAGCTATTCGATCTGCGGATCAAGAAACCATCATTCTCACGAATGGCTTTAGCTGTCGTGAGCAAATTGAGCAAGAGACTGGTCGCAAGGTCAAGCATTTGGCTGAGTTGCTACAGATGGCTCATCAAGCCCAGTAAGATACTTCTCGAGTAGGTGGCTCGGTATCCCCCGGATGAATTCTGGGGGATTTCTATAATACTTTTGTGCCTATCAATCACCGTTCATCAGAAAATCAGTTGTATCCAAGCTTTTGTACTAATATCTTAGAAATCCTTGTAATGACTAGTTATTGATGGGATTTGAATAATCAGCTTGGTCGCGTCAACTTTTTCTTTTTCGGTAAGTGGGAATGATGATGAAACGTCGGGAATTTTTAGGGGCTTCCTTAGCTCTCGCCATGCCTTCATTGGGGGTTGCCCAATCCTTTCCTAATAAACCAATTCGCTATATTGTTCCTGTCGCTGCTGGCGGTGGTAACGACATGATTGCACGCGTAGTGACAGAGCGCTGGGGACGCATGCTTGGCCAAACGTTTGTTGTTGAGAATCAAAGTGGCGGCGGCGGGGTGATCGCCACTCAGAATGTGATGAGGGCTGCACCCGATGGCTATACCTTGATGCAAGGATATGTTGCTACTCATGGGACAACGCCAGCAACTCGTAAAGTGAGTTATGACCCGATCAAAGACTTTACGCCTATTGGCATGATCGGGGCTACCCCCAATGTTTTAGTCATTAATAATGCAGTTCCTGCTAAGAGCATGAAGGAGTTCATTGACTATGTTCGTAAGAATCCTGGCAAGCTGAGCTACGGGACTGCTGGACAGGGCTCTTTAACTCACATGACGATGGAGTTATTTAAGCAAGAAACGGGTCTTTATATTTTGCACATCCCTTACAGGGGAATTGCGCCGGCATTTAACGATTTGCTTGGTGGTCAAACCCAGGCAATGTTTCCTGGGTTAGCGGCTGCCCTGCAGTTTATTAACTCAGGTAAGGTTCGCGCCTTGGCAGTAACGGGCCCAGTGCGTAGTCCGGCTCTTAAAGATGTTCCCACCATGGAAGAGTTGGGTTTTAAGGGATTTGATGCTATGCAATGGTACGGTACCGTAGGTCCCGCTGGTATGCCCGCTGACATCGTCAAGAGATTGAATGAAACGCAGATTGCTACTTTAAAGCTACCGGAGATGCGCGAGAAATTAGCCGTTGAGGCGGTAGAGCCGATGCCGATGAGTCCCGAACAATTTGCTCAATATATTCGAGATGAAAACAGACGCTGGACTGGTCTAGCTAAGGCCCGCAATATTCGCCTCGAAGAGTGATGTAAGTATTTTTAATAGATAGTTTTACTGAAAGATGAACGATGTCAAAAAAATTACGTGTAGGTATATTGGAGGGAGATGATATTGGCCATGAAATTGTTCCCGTTGCAGTTGAGGTAGCTAAAGCGGCCGCAAAGTTACATGGTGTCGATATTGAATGGGTTCCCTTGCCCATCGGAAGAAGGGCTTTGGATACACATGGGTCTACCTTGCCACCTGAAACTCTAGAAACTCTCAAAACTTTGGATGGTTGGATTTTGGGCCCTATTGGACATCGCGCCTACCCTAAGCAAGTGAACGCAATCAATCCGCATCCAATTTTGCGTAAACAATTTAATTT
Organism: Burkholderiaceae bacterium; assembly: GCA_947450605.1. GTDB lineage: Bacteria > Pseudomonadota > Gammaproteobacteria > Burkholderiales > Burkholderiaceae > Polynucleobacter. Next base: position 19,011 of record CANFWB010000029.1, on the reverse strand, counting down.
ATTTGCTAATGTGAGGCCCACTCGATCCTATCCGGATATTGGCTGCATTCGTGATGATATTGATCTGGTGATAGTTCGTGAGAATAATGAAGGTTTTCAGCCAGACAGAAATATGCTGCTGGGCAATGGCGAATTTCGACCGAGTGATGAGATGACCTTATCCGTACGCGTGATTACGCGCACTGGAAGTCGTCGTGTAGCGCAAGCCGCTTTTGAGTTAGCGCGTCAGCGTAAGAAGCACTTAACTTATGTACACAAAGATACGGTATTTAAGTTAGGTTGCGGGATGTTTGTTGAAGAGTGTAAGAAATTAGCAGCTGAATATCCTGATGTGAGAGTGGATGATGTCATTGTGGATACATTTGCAATGAGATTGATCCGGGATCCACAAAACTTCGATGTGGTAGTCACTACTAATATGTTTGGCGACATTCTTTCAGATGAGGCTGCAGGACTGGTTGGTGGATTGGGTATGGCTCCGGGTCTTTGTATTGGCGATGGTGATGTGGTCATGGCTCAAGCCACTCATGGTTCTGCTCCAGACATTGCTGGTCAGGGTATTGCCAATCCTTACTCAATGATTGAGTCAACTCGCATGCTATTCGATTGGCTTGGACATAGCCGCAATATCCCAGAGGCAGTTGCAATGGCTAAGGCAATGTCAGAGGCGACTACTATCGCCCTCTCTGATGCGAATGCTCGCACTGGAGATATCAATGGCACAGGCAATACTGCTTCTATGGCTAAAGCAGTATTGGATGCGCTGAAATAGGAATGGATTGATTGCGTCCCCTGTTTTGGCTGATATTGGCCGTGAAATGATTGATTAGGAAGGGTAATGTTGACATTTTCCGGAGAAGGGGGTGGAGTCTGCAAAGGTATTTGCAAGCGGGGATTCCATCTGTCCATGAGTAGCTCAAGAGATATGTTTAGTATCAAAATAAATTAAAACAAAAATATAGAGATATCGGAGATTCATGAGAAGTAAGTTATTTGTCCCTGCCTCTAGACCGGAGCTCTTTGTTAAAGCTTTATATAGTCAAGCTGATGGTCTATCTTTTGATCTCGAGGATTCGGTGCGCGAGGATAAAAAATATGAGGCCAGAAATACGCTTGCACAGTTTCTAAAGTCTGATGAGGTTACTGCAAGCAAGAAATTGATGATTGTGCGCGTCAATCCAATCGATACGCCGTACTTTATTGATGATATTGCTGCGATAGTGGCAAGCGGCATCAAAATTATCAATATTCCCAAAGCGGAGAGTGGTCAGGCAGTAGTTTCGGCTGCCAAAGCTGTCGAAGTCGTTGAGCAACGACACAATCTCAACTTGAATGGCCAGTCACCTGTTCGCTTATTGGTAAATATAGAGACCCCAAAATCCCTTCGTCTGGCACATGAGTTGGCAGTTGCAGACCCTCGGGTGATGGGCTTGCAACTAGGTCTTGGAGATCTATTTGAACCTTATGCAATTAACCGAACACAGGTAGTAGCGGTGCAGCAAGCAATGTTCACAATGGCCATGGCAGCACATGAGGCTGGAGTTGCTGCGTTTGATGGTGCGTATGCAAATATTTCAGATAAGGTGGGTTATGAACAAGAAGCTCGACTCTCACATAGTCTTGGGTATATTGGAAAAAGTTGTATTCACCCAAGTCAAATTGATATCGCCAATGCAGTGTATCGGCCTAGCGATGAGGAGATCTCCTTCTCTTTAAAGGTCATAGAAGCTGAAAATAATGCGCAATTAAATTCGGTTGGCGCCTTCGTTGTAGATGGAAAAATGATTGATCCCCCATTCGCGAATCGAGCCCGATCAATCTTAAAAATGGCGCAGCAACTTGGGTTATTAAATTAAAAAATTTGATGAATAAATTATTTTTATTGCTAGCTAGTTTTTGCGTTTCGGGGGTCTTGAATGCTCAATCAGCGTATCCTAGCAAGCCAATTACTTTGGTGGTGCCTTACCCTGTTGGTGGTTCGAATGACGTCTTTGCAAGACTGATAGCAAAGAATTTGGGGGATGCATTAAAGGTATCTGTTGTAGTTGATAATCGTCCTGGGGCCAGTGGCAGCACAGGAACTGCACAAGTTTCAAAGGCGCCGCCGGATGGTTACACCTTATTAGCCGTTTCATCGAGCATGACAACTAACGCGGCTATTCAGGCTAAAACGAGTTTTGACCCTGCAACAGGGTTGACGCCAATTGCAATGTTGGCGAAAGGGCCATTTATTGTTGCGGTTAATAATGATTTTCCGGTTAAAAATCCTGCCGAATTGATTACTCTGATCAAGGCAAACCCTGGGAAGTTTAACTATGCATCCTCAGGTACTGGAAGCAGTAATCAGTTTGCCACTGAGTTGTTAAAGGTTATGTCTGGCACTTTCGTTCTTCATATTCCATATCGAGGCATGGGTCCAGCAACTACTGATTTGATTGGTGGTCAAACGCAAATTTTGTTAGCAAGCGGACCTTCGCTATTACCTCAGGTGCGAAATGGCCGTATTCGTGCGATTGGCATTACCAGTCTAAAGCCCAGTCTAATTGCGCCAGATTTAATTCCAATAGCGACAGTAGTTCCGGGCTACGAATTTGAATTGTGGTGGGGGATTTTAGGCCCAGCTGGAATGCCTGTGGATATAGTCAATCTCTTAAATCGCGAGATTAATAAGATTCTCAGTTCCCCTGATATTAAAGCTGCTTTATTGCGAGAGGGCGCTGAGGCTAACCCAGAAACGCCGGCACAATTTGCGGCCAGGGTGAGTGGCGATATTGTGCGTTGGAAATCAGTTGCTAAGCGTCAAAATATTACGGCGGAATAACAATGTATTTTTCAAATCAATTTCTATCTGGCGTTAATCGTGGTCCGTTAGACGGTGTAAAAGTATTGGATCTCAGTGCTTATATTGCTGGGCCATATGGGTGTTCCTTATTGGCCGATCAAGGTGCGTGGGTCATTAAAGTTGAATCTCCAGCAGGGGATAACTTGCGTAACTATCCCTCGACATTACCTTCTGAAAGTAGGGCCTTCTTGGGGGTAAATCGAAGTAAGCTTGGGCTTGTTTTAGATCTTAAAACTGCCGAAGGTATTAACTCTCTTTTTGAGTTGATTCAAGAGGCTGATGTGCTTGTGCATAACTTTAGACCTAGTGTGCCGCCTAGGCTTGGTATTGCCTATGAGCAATTAGAGCAGGTAAATCCGCGTTTAATTTATTGCGCCATTACTGGTTTCGGTGAAACGGGTCCTTTGAAGGATAAGGCTGGCTACGATCAAGTTCTGCAGTCGATGACTGGGATGTGTACATTACAAGGAAAGAAGGATGGGCCACCTGAAATTCTTTATGGCTCTATTGTTGATTATTACGCTGCTTCAATGATATCGACCGGTGTTGCTTCGGCTTTATATGAGCGAGAAAAAAGCGGCAAAGGCCAATATGTTGGCGTATCACTCATGAGAACTGCGCTCACCATGCAGTCAGCACGCATGATCTGGGCTGAAAATGAGTCTCGTGATGTAGGTAGAGATATGCGCTCGGGAGGTATTACCGGCATCCATCCAACTCAAGATGGCCATATTTATATCTCTGCGAATACGCCACACTTTTGGAGGGCCCTATGTGAAAAAGTTGGCTTGAGTAATCTGACGGGTGATCAGCGATTTGATTCTGTAAAGAAGCGGGCGGCTGAACAGGGTGTAATTGTGCCGCTGCTGAGGCAGGCCTTGAGTAAGAAGTCTGCCTTAGAGTGGGAGTCGATTTTTGGTGAAGAGGTGCCTTGTGCAGCAGTCCGTCAAATTGAAGATATGTTTGATTTTCCTCAGGTGTTAGCTGAGGACATGATTACTTCTTTTGAGCACCCTGTAGTTGGAAAATATAAAGGTTTTAAGCACCCTATTAAATTTAGTCGCACTCCAGCCCCAGAGCCTTTTGCAGCCCCAACTCTGGGCCAGCACAGTCAGAAGATTCTAAAAGGGTAGGTATCTTTCTTGCCCAGATTCAATAGCTACTTCTTGTAGGCTGAGCAAGGTGTCTTCGGGAAGTAGCAAGCCTTGACGGCGATTCTCAATATCTGCTTGCGCTTCCATTTCTCCGGGGAAGTACACCTGCTTGTGTCCCTCTGCTAATGGCACATCTTTGAGCGAGTGTATGTATTCATGAATACGCTGCTCAAACTCGGCAAGTGGTTGGAATGCAGCTACGTTGAGCGAGATGACTAGATGGCCGGCACCACTTCGGTTGACTGGGTCGTAGGGCCCATGGACCTGATCTAGAAATGAGCTTCCAGAAAGTACGCCAGAAAGGATGTCGACCATCACGCCCATCACATAGCCTTTGTGGCCTGCCATAGGGAGAATGAAGCCCTCAATGGCGGCTTGCGGGTCGGTGGTGGGTCGACCCTCTTTATCAATTGCCCAGTCATTGGGAATGGGTTGGCGACGCTTCTGGGCAAGGTAAATTTTTCCTCTGGCCACCCCAGAATTCGCCATATCCATGACTACTTCCCCATATTTTCCGCCGGGGACCGCAATCGACCAAGGGTTCGTGCCAATTTTCTTTTGGCGCCCACCCCACGGAGCCATATTGGGGCCTGCATTACTCATGAGGATGGTGATGCAACCATTTTTTGCGCCCATTCTGGTGAAGTACATGCAGGTGCCAAAATGGTTTGAGTTTCTGACAGAGACGATTCCAACGCTATGATTTTTAGCGCGTTGAATCGATTCTTCGATTGCTCTTTTAGCAACTACTTGACCTACTCCATCTCCACCATCCATGACGGCAATCGCATTGGAGTCAACAGCCAAGGTGGTTTCGGTTTTGGCTTTCATGGCCCCAGACCTTAGACGGGCGTAGTACCAAGCTAGTCTTAATAAGCCGTGTGACTGATGTCCCCATAAATCAGCTTGAACTAATGTATCTGCAGCTAAATGGGCATCTTCAGATGGCACTCCCGCACTTTCATAGACAGCTTGCGCAAATTGAACGAGGTCTTCTGAATTAATATATTTTGGTGTAGTTGTCATAGTCTGGTGGTGTGTGCCCAGATCCTGTGTCATTGAGGATCTGAGAGCAGAATTTGATGTCTCAATGAATTTTTAATTTATAGTAGGTGCAGAACAATAATATTACTTGTCAGGCTATTAGAAAACAAGTTTAGGAGACCACTATGAGAGCACTGATTGCCTTTTGTTTTGCATTGTTGATGCAGCTAACTTCTACCGTACAAGCTGCAGACTATCCAATTCGAACTATTCGCATGATCATTCCTTTTGCACCTGGTGGCGGTTCAGATGTATTGGGGCGTGTACTGGCTGAAAAGATGTCTAACGAGCTAGGCGTCTCAGTGATCGTTGAGAATAAGCCTGGCGCATCCAGCATTATTGGTACCGAGGCTGTTGCAAAGGCTGCTCCAGACGGATACACCATACTACTAACGAATAGCGCCATCACTAGTAATCCAACATTCTTTAGGTTACCTTTTGATACCCAAAGCTTGGTGGCTATTACCAGGGTGGCTAATGCACCGCAGCTCTTAGTTGCAAATCCCAATGCCCCTTTTAAAAATTTGAAAGAGATGCTGGCTTATGCAAAGGCCAATCCTGGCAAGGTGACGATTGGGACTGCGGGAGCAGGGCAGATTTCTCATTTGGCAGCTGAATTACTCGAAAAATCTAGCGGCACTGAAATGATCATGGTGCATTACAAGGGAAGTGGTGGGGCATTGGCGGATTTGATTGGCGGCCAAATTAATATGTCATTTGGAACTGCGCCAGGATTAATGCAGCACATTCGAAATAGTAAGGTGATCCCGATTGCGGTGTCTAGTGCCCAAAGAATGTCAGCCCTTCCAAACACGCCGAGTATCTCTGAGGTTTTGCCTGGCTATGACATTAACAATTGGTTTGGCATCTTTGCCCCTCCACAAACCCCTAAACCCGTGATTGATCGTCTTTATCAGGCAATCAATAAAGTCTTGGCTGGTCCAGAGCTCAGTAAAAAATTTGGCGAGGAAGGTTTTGATATTGTGGCGACACCGCCCGATAAGTTTGAAAAATCGTTTAAGCAAGAAATAACTTATTGGCAGAAGTTTGCAAAAGATAATAACCTCAAAATTGATTAATGAAATAATGAACTCTATAAAACAAATTCCAATTCGTGCAAGCTATATGCGCGGCGGCACCAGTAAGGGTGTCTTTTTTAATCAGAAAGATTTACCTCCGCAAGCACAGAATCCAGGCCCTGAACGTGACAAGATCATGTTGCGTGTCATTGGCAGTCCAGACATTTACGGCAAGCAAATTGATGGCATGGGTAATGGCACCTCAAGCACTAGCAAGGTGGTCATTATTGGGCCAAGTGACCGCGAGGACTGTGATGTTGACTATTTATTCGGTGCGGTGGCAATTGATGCTCCCGTGGTCGATTGGAGTGGTAATTGCGGAAACTTGTCATCTGCTGTTGGTCCTTATGCCATTCAGGAAGGATTGGTAGATGCCGGTCCAGACGGGCTCAAAACGGTTCACATCTGGCAGAGCAATTTAGGAAAAAAGATCATTGCTCATGTTGTTGTAAAGAATGGTCAGGTAGTGGAATTGGGTGATTTTGAGCTTGATGGGGTGACATTTCCAGCCGCTGAAGTCCAATTGGAATTTTTGGACCCTGGAGCTGATGAAGATTCAGATGGTGGCGCCATGTTCCCAACGGGTAATTTTGTCGATACCTTGGATATTCCAGGCGTGGGAAGTATTGAAGCTACGTTAATGAATGCCGGTAACCCTATTATTTTCATAAACGCTAAATCCTTGGGATTTTCTGGTGTTGAGTTGCAAGAGGATGTAAATAACAATCCTGACTTGCTTAAAAAATTAGAAACAATTCGTGCGCATGCCACTGTGGCTATGGGTTTAGCAACAAGTCCATCAGAGGCAACTGAAAAGCGTCCCCACACCCCTAAACTATCTTTTGTATCGAGTGCGGGTTCATACATCGCTTCAAGTGGCAAGGTGGTGAGTGAACAAGAGATTGATATGGCTGCCCGCATCATGTCGATGGGTAAGCTGCACCATGCAATGACGGGTACTGGGGCGATTGCAATTGCCGTTGCCAGTGCGATACCGGGGACTATTGTGAATATTGTTCTCGGCGGTAAATCTCAGGCAAAGGTGAAGTTTGGCCACCCATCAGGCACTCTTGGCGTGGGCGCGGAGGCAAGCAATACTTCTGGTGAGTGGGTAATTACTAAGGCATTAATGAGTAGAAGCGCCCGTCGCTTAATGACGGGCGAGGTCTGGGTGCCTGAAGCTTAAGAATTTATTCTGTAGTAACGTTCGCAGTTTTAATAACCTTGGCCCATTTCTCGCGCTCGGATTTAATAAACTTTCCGAAGCTTTCTGGGGTGCCGCCCACAGGTTGACTGGCCCCGTCTGCGATTGCCTTTGCCATATCTGGATCTTGCAGAATTTCATTAATTGCTTTATTCAAACGCAGCACAATTGCATTGGGGGTTTTGGCCGGAACTACAATTCCTTGCCAGTTATAAGACTCAAATCCAGGGAGCCCCGCTTCACTCATAGTGGGTACATTGGGTAGTGCAGCCAAGCGTTTCAGTGAAGTTACCGCAATTGGTCGAATCTTTTCTGCTTTGATTGAGGGTAGGGCCGCATAACCCATCTCAAACATCATAGCGAGATGACCGGCCATCAGATCAGTTGCTGCTGGCGCACCACCCTTATAAGGCACATGCGTCAGTTCAATTTTTGCTTCCGCTTTAAGCATTTCTCCTGATAGGTGATGCGCACCCCCTTGACCGGATGATCCATAAGTTAGCTTATTGGGATCCTTTTTCGCAAGCGCGATTAATTCAGCTAAATTTTTGACTGGTAATTGCGCAGAAACACTGAGAATTAAAGGGCTGGTCTCTAGCAAAATGACTGGCGCCAAATCCGTTGCCGCATCATAAGGAATGCTTTTCATCAGCGTCGGGTTAATGGCAAGCGGGGCAAAGCTCCCGCAGCCAATCGTATATCCGTCTGGGTTAGCTTTTGCAATTAAGTTTGTACCGATAATGCCGCCGGCACCTGCTTTATTGTCAATGACTACGGGCTGACCTAGCTTCTCGGTCAGCTTCCGACCCAGTAGACGCATGCGCGTATCTGAATATCCGCCTGGTGCATAAGGCACGATTAGGGTAACCGGGGAAGATGGCCAGTTAGTCTGCTGCCCTAATACAGGTGCGCTAAGGGCGGCGGATAAGATTGCCAGAGAAAAAGAGATGCTACGCAACATGTTGATCACCTTATTGAGGTATTGCCGTGATGCCATAAAAGAAATGGCACTGAATCATATGCCAAGTCTTTTTCATGGTCTGGAGTTTACGAGCGAATCAAATAATCAAAAGCAGAGAGTGAGGCTTTGGCACCTTCACCCATGGCGATGATAATTTGTTTGTAAGGTACGGTGGTGCAGTCTCCAGCAGCAAACACGCCAGGCATGGATGTTTCACCCTTTTGATCAATGATGACCTCGCCACGAGGGGATAGATCAATCACACCTTTAAGCCAATCTGTATTCGGTAGCAAGCCAATCTGTACAAAGATGCCTTCAAGTGCAATCTCATGCATCTGATTATTGGCGCGATCTTCGTAACGCAAGGTGCTTACTTTTCCATCAGCACCCAAGACTTCTTTGCTGAGGGCGTTGGTAATTACGGTAACGTTAGCCAAGCTATGCAGTTTCTTCTGGAGTACTGCATCAGCACGTAACTTGGTATCGAATTCAACTAAGGTGACGTGGCTCACAATGCCTGCTAAATCAATGGCAGCCTCAACCCCAGAATTACCGCCACCAATCACCGCAACGCGTTTACCTTTGTAAAGAGGGCCGTCACAGTGTGGGCAGTAAGCTACACCTTTGCCGCGATACTCTTGCTCGCCTGGCACATTCATTTCACGCCAGCGCGCACCGGTACTCAGAATCACAGTCTTGCTTTTGAGGATGGCGCCATTTTCTAGGATGATTTGGAGTTCATCACCAGTTTTGCTCAGGCTCTTGGCGGTCTGTAGGTTCATGACATCAACCTCGTATTCTTTCACGTGCTGCTCAAGCGCCATGACCAATTTAGGACCTTCCGTTTCTTTAACGGAGATGAAGTTTTCAATACCCACGGTATCAGCAACTTGACCGCCAAAACGTTGAGCAACAATACCGGTTCTAATGCCCTTACGTGCGGAGTAAATTGCTGCAGAAGCACCAGCAGGACCACCGCCAATGATCAATGAATCATAAGGTGCTTTAGCGCTGATCTTTTCTGCGTCACGTGCAGAGGAATTGGTATCGAGTTTGGCGGCGATTTCTTCAACGCTCATACGACCTTGGCCAAAAACTTCGCCATTCAGAATCACGGTCGGCACTGCCATGATTTGGTATTGATCTACCAAACTCTGGAAGAGTGCGCCATCAATCATCTCGTGTTCGATATTGGGGTTGAGTGCAGCCATGAGGTTCAGGGCCTGCACTACATCAGGGCAGTTGTGGCATGACAGGGAGATAAATGTCTGAAAGTGCTTCTTCCCTTCAAGACTCTTAATGCTATCGATTACTGCTTGCTCAACTTTTGGAGGGTAGCCGCTCGTTTGCAAAATAGCCAAGATGAAGGAGGTCATCTCATGACCCATTGGTAGGCCCGAGAATGCAATGCGAGCTACTTCATCTACCTTGCTGACAGTAAAGCTCGGGATATTTTTGCTGGTGCCGGCAGTTTTAACGATAATCTTGTCAGATTGTTCAGCAACTTCATTTAGTAGCTCCAGCATTTGGGCGGATGAGGCGCTGTCATCTAGAGTAGCCTCTAAAACGATAGGATTAACTATCCTTTCAAAATAAGCCTTCAGTTGCGATTTGATATTGCTGTCTAACATGATGCATTCCCTGTATTAAATCTTGATGAGTCTATTGGGCAGGGACTCTGTTGCTTATCCTGCCCAATAGACTCTCCGAAGAGAGTCTATTGATTACTAGTAAAGAATGACTTCCGAGCTTAGATCTTGCCTACGAGGTCTAATGATGGAGTCAATGTTGCTGCGCCTTCTTTCCATTTCGCTGGGCAAACTTCACCTGGGTGAGCAGCTGTGTATTGAGCAGCTTTGAGCTTACGCAATGTCTCAGAGATATCGCGAGCGATTTCGTTTGAGTGAATTTCAGCTGTCTTGATAACGCCTTCTGGATTGATGATGAATGTACCGCGCAATGCCAAGCCTTCTTCATCAATGTGAACACCAAAACCACGTGTGAGTGTGTGAGTTGGATCGCCAACCAATGGGAACTTCGCCTTACCTACTGCAGGCGAAGTTTCATGCCACACTTTATGTGAGAAATGTGTATCGGTAGTAATGATGTATACCTCAGCACCCATCTTTTGGAATTCAGCATAGTTATCAGCTGCGTCTTCAATTTCTGTTGGGCAGTTAAATGTGAACGCTGCTGGCATGAAAATGAGTACAGACCATTTTCCTTTGAGAGTCTCATCGGAAACAGTGACAAACTTACCGTTGTGGAAAGCTTGGGTCTTGAATGGTGGAACTACTGTGTTGATTAGTGACATGGTTTCTCCTGTAAAAAATGAAATAGTTGATTCACAACAGAGACCATTCTAGAGGCTATTTATTGATTTGGATAATGATTAATTTAGATATTAGTGATCTATTTTTTAGATAAATAGATTTGCTTCATTATCAGGTCCAAAATCCTCCTCTGAGGATATTTCATTTAGTATCTCAATAAGCCAGCCATGCGCTTTGTGCATTGCTAAAGGTGCTGGAAACCAGGGTCCTATCGGACTATTAAATAATGATGCCAATTTTGTATTCTTACCGAAGATGCCCTTATGCAATGAGGGCGCGTATGGCATTAGAGTATGCGGGCATTCTAGTTGAGCATAGGGAGATTGAATTGCGCAATAAGCCGCAATCCCTGCTGCTAGCATCGCCCAAGGGAACCGTGCCCGTTTTATGCGCCGACGGTTTTATCTTGGACCAAAGCCTAGACATCATGCGTTGGGCATTGGGAAAATCTGATCCTGACGGCTGGGACGTAGTTGATGCAGTCATCTCCCAGTCTTGGATTGAAAAAAATGATGGACCATTTAAAGCGCTTTTAGATCAATATAAATATCCGAATCGACATCCTGATCTCAATCCAGAGGCGGTATTGAGTGCCACAATAGATTTGATGCTAAAACCCATGGAAGCTGCCCTGCAGTCAAGCCCATATCTAGTGGGAGATAGAATGACTTGGGTCGATGTGGCCATCTTCCCATTCATGAGACAGTTTTCGATGGTCAATCCGCAACAGTTTGAAGAATTGCCATTTGCATCAGTTAAGCAATGGTTAAACCAACATGTTGAATCTGAGTTATTTCATACGGTCATGCACAAGTACCCAGTTTGGGTAGATTGAACGGGGTAGTCAGTGGCCGCTATTTTTACAACACTGAACTATAGGAGCTCGCATCGGGCCTAGCTTTATTGGGCTTATGAATGGAAATTGTGCCGATGGTGATGAAGCACAGTGGATTCTCTTGCTCCGCCAAGGAGAATAATGCCCGCAGCTTTTGGCTATAAAGCGCTTTACCGCTGGAGAGTCCAGAGCCAAATCCAAGGGCATTGGCCATTAGCAAAATATTCTGAATCGCACATCCGGCAGAAATCAGTTTTTCTTGTGCTGGAATATGGCCTAGATCACCATTTAATTTAGCCGTGGCTAATAATAGTAAAGGGCCCCGAAACGCCTTTTGTTTGGCTTCTTCAATTTGAGTTGGCGTGGCATTGACATCCCTTTCCATTAGGTCTGCCGCAAATAAAGCGCCCAATTGGTTGCGACCTTCAGGGCTGACTTCATAGAAATGCCAAGGGGTTATCTTTCCATGGTCGGGCGCAGCACCAGCTGCATTGAGAATTTCTAATTTCTGGGATAGGGTGGGGCCAGGCGCAATTAATCTTTTTGGCGAGACATGTTGGCGACTATGAATCAGCGCATTTGCAAAATCACCCAGCGTATCCGAGGACTTAGAAACCAAAATGACTTAATCCTGGGTGGTCATCTGGCCTTCTACCCAGGGGCCAAAAGAATTGGCGATCGGATTCTTTGATGGGTAAATCATTGATGCTAGCAAAGCGCCTCATCATGAAACCATTTTCATTAAATTCCCAATTCTCATTGCCAAAGCTGCGTGACCAGTTGCCAGAGTCATCGCGACATTCGTAAGCAAAGCGCACGGCGATGCGGTTATCTGTAAAGGCCCAGAGCTCTTTAATCAAGCGGTAGTCAAGCTCCTTAGCCCATTTGCGCTGGAGAAACTCTTTGACCTGTTCTCGACCTTTGGGGAATTCAGACCGGTTGCGCCATACCGTATCTTCCGTGTATACCAGCGAGACTTTTTCCGGGTCACGTGTATTCCAGGCATCCTCAGCCATCCGAATCTTTTGAATGGCTGTTTCTTTAGTAAAGGGAGGTAATGGTAGTTTTTGTTCCATGATGATCTCTATTTAGAAGTGATGTATCGCTTTGGGCTCAAATTATCCCCACACGCTCCAGTTGTGCGATTGTGGTGATGGCTCATTCCACTTGACTGGGTAATGTAGGGCTTTGCCAGGAGTGAGTCGACTCCAGATTGCTGCAACAAGAGCAAGAATAGTTACGCCTACCAGCACCACAAGGATGAGGTGGCCAAATCCAGCGTGGGCCTGAATCATGATGAGCGGATTAGCGCCTGCTGGTGGGTGCACTGTTTGGGTGAGCAATAAGACTCCCAGAGTCATCACTTCTGCCAGCAAGTAAACCCATAAAGCATCATCAAAAAGCTGATAACAAATGATGCCAATCAGGGCGCTAATGAGGTGTCCACCAAATAGCGCTCTGGGTTGTGCCGCAGGTGCGCCCGTGAGACCAAACAGAAATATCGTAGACCCGCCTAGGGATGCAAGCAGCAAGGGTGATGTCGGTGGTTTTGTAAGCAGTAAGGCTAGGCCCAGGGCAATCGTGGCACCCAATGAAACCCACAGTAGTCGCATCGTCGTTCTCAGCATGGGGTTAGATTAAGCCTGCCATTCTGGCGATTTCATGAGTCTGCTTTAAGATGGATTTGGGGTAGAGGATCTCCTCTGATAACATTTTTGAGGTGACGAGGGCTGTCGACTGCGCATCAATAGCTGTAAATGGGTTCAAATCAGTAAAGCGCTCTTCTGGGCTCGTGGCTTCGGTGCCCTTAGAAAATAGAAAGTGCATTTCAGGTAACCTCTGCAAGGAAGCCGTTGGCTCACCCTCGCTTCCCCTCATCAAAATAGCGTTTGCTGAGCGCAGTTGAAAAAATTCTCTTAATTTCTCTGGGTATTCTGGATGGGTGTAGTTGGAAACTTGCCAGGCATTTTGAGTGCTTGGGTTAATGAGTTTGGCTAGTACATGCCCAGTATTACGTAAGCCAATTTGCTCCCTGACATCCAATAATTTTTGGAGTGCGGGTGAAATAACGCGCAGAGGACAAAATATGGGCTTGTTTGAGTTCAGGAGCGAGCTAAATTGCTGGGCATCGCTGAGGATAGGCCAACCGAGAGATTCAAAAATGGCATAGCTTGTTACTCTAGTTTGATCCTTTATTACTCCTTGAACCAGAACGGTAAATCCCTGGCTAGAAAGCAGACCCGCCAAAAGCGGTGTGAGGTTTGCTTGTTTGCGCGCACCGTTATAGCTTGGCAAAATAATCGTAGGGCGAGATCCTGTATTGAGTAAGCTGAGATGGGGCTCTAAAGCATCCATAAAGCCCATGAGCTCGGAGACGGATTCACCTTTAATGCGCATGGCAATACAAAAGGCACCCAGCTCAAGATCGCTGACTTTGCCATCTAGAATTTGCGCGAAGACTTCTTTGGCCTGATTGCGATCTAGATCGCCAGCACCCTTGCTACCACGGCCAATGACCTTTAAGAAAGAACTAATACTCATTGCGGGATTATGCAGGGACTTCAGATTTGATGAGGAAGTTGGCAATAATTTGCTTGACTTCAGGTTTGCAGGAGCCGCAATTGCTGCCACATTGAGTTTCAGATTGAAGAAAGGCCATTGCATCATCTGGGCTACTTCCTACCGGCATTTTAGCCAGCTGAACTGTCATCATGTCTGCAGAAACATTGAAGCAATTACAAATCGCCTTACCCTTAGCTTTAATTTCAACCGGGGGCTTGCTGACAGGCATTAATAGAGATCTGCCGAGTGTCTTCGCATCTAGCCCACTCTCTAAATACTCTCTAAGCCACGCGGTGCTCGCCAAACTCTCAATAGAGCCTGTCAGCATCGCAGATAGCACTGTATCGCGCGCGCGCACCAGCCGTACAACACCCCTGCGTTTATCGCTGTAGCGCATCACAGGCTCTCCTGAGGCTTCATCTAGTTCGAATCTTTGCGTCACTTGCTTTAAGGCCTGCGCAGCAAGCGATTCCACTTCTTCAAGCGGGTCATTGTGATGGGCGGCCTTAAATGAAACCCCAACCAGGTCACCATCCTGTTCTCTGCCAAATAAGACGCATTGGGCAGAGTCAAATTGAGTCAGGAGCTTACGCAAGTTCTTTTGAACAGTGAATGCTTCCGCTTTGGGAAACAAGCCAAATGCCACAAGTTGCCATGGAAGATTTGCCGGCAAAATTTTGACGGCTGAATGCTTTAATTCTGGCTGACCGGATACGGGGTCAATCATGTTACAGGTGAGGCCATTGACTCCGCGGCCCGGTGCTTTGCCCGCGGCGCCTGAAATAAATTCCGAACCCCAGTGCATGGCAATAAAAGCTTGTGAGGATGCAATATCTTCTGATACTTTGATTGGGAAAATCTCACTCCCCCGACGGCTGGTGACATGAACTAAATCACCGTTGGATAAATTCATTCTGCCAGCGTCTTTTGGAGAGAGCTCTACGCAAGGCTCGGGAGAATGCCCATAGAGAGTCCCAACGGTGCCAGTTCTACTCATGCCATGCCATTGATCTCGCAAGCGACCGGTATTTAAAGCAAAGGGGTAGCGAGCATCTACAGACTCAGCAGTTGCTTTATAGGGGGCGGCAATGAAGTGGGCTTTTTTATCTTTGGTGGGGAAGATGCCATTTTCGTAAAGCCGCTTCTTGCCGAAGTAGGAACCTTTTGGCATAGGCCACTGTTGTGGGCCACGCTCTTCAAGAATATCGTAGCTCAGGCCGGTAATGTCGAGATCTCGACCTGCAGTACTTTCGCGATGTTCATTCCAAATATCTTCTGGTCCAGCATAAGGAAAGAGCGTAGCCGTTCCTTCTTTTCTATTGCCGGGTAGCAGTGCTTCTAATG
The DNA here is from genome assembly GCA_947450605.1 of Burkholderiaceae bacterium. GTDB lineage: Bacteria > Pseudomonadota > Gammaproteobacteria > Burkholderiales > Burkholderiaceae > Polynucleobacter. Next base: position 3,653 of record CANFWB010000029.1, on the reverse strand, counting down.
CACGTCCAATTTCTAGTGCAATTTGCCAATCATGTTTAGCGGAATCATAAGGATCGATTGCAGGATTTACTTTAGAGATTCGGCGCTCTGAATTCGTCACCGTGCCTACTTTTTCTGCCCAAGTCGTTGCTGGTAAGAGTACATCTGCATAGAGCGTGGTTGCTGTATGTGCGTAGGCTTCTTGAACGACAACAAACTCAGCTTTGCTAAGCCCCTCATGAACGGCATTGAGGTCAGGCATGGATTGTGCGGGGTTTGTGCAGACAATCCAAATCGCCTTCAGTTGCCCAGTACGCAATGCCTCGAACATGGGGATTGCGCTAAGCCCAGGTTTTTCAGGGACGGAATGTATCCCCCATAAGTTGGCAACCTCGGCGCGATGTTCTGGATTGGCAAGATCGCGGTGAGCTGATAGTAGGTTAGCCAATCCACCCACCTCTCTGCCACCCATCGCATTCGGCTGACCAGTCAGAGAGAAGGGGCCGGCCCCAGCCTTACCAATTTGCCCAGTAGCTAAATGCAAGTTCACTAAGGTGGCGTTCTTGGCTGTGCCTGAGGCTGATTGGTTAAGTCCTTGGCAGTACATTGATAGTGTTGCAGGGGAGGTGGCAAACCATTGCGCCGCTTGATAGAGATCTTTTTCTTTAATGCCGCAAATTTCACTTACTGCCTTGGGTGTGAAATCCCTGACCAGATCTCGAAGCGCATCGAATCCCTCTGTATACGCCTTAATATAGGACTCATCAATCCATTTTTCCCAGAGCATGATGTATAGCATGCCGTGATACAGAGCGACATCAGTACCAGGTTGAATCTGTAAATACAGGTCGGCCTCTTTCGCGGTATCTGTTTTTCTAGGATCCACCACAATCACCTTGAGATCAGGATTCTTTTTACGAGCATCCTCGAGGCGACGGTACAAAATAGGGTGTGCAAAAGCAGTGTTGGATCCTGTGATGAAGATGGTCGATGCAGAGTCGATATCTTCGTAGGAGCAAGGAGGCGCATCCATCCCCAAGGTTTGCTTATAGCCAGCTACCGCACTGGACATACATAAGCGTGAATTGGTATCAATGTTATTCGAACCAATTAAGCCCTTCATCAACTTATTGAAGATGTAATAGTCTTCGGTAAGTAGTTGTCCAGAAACATAGATACCCACAGACTCTGGGCCATGCTCTTGGATGATGTCAGCAAATTTCTTGGCAACGGTTTGGATCGCCTCAGGCCATGAGATATCAGTTGGCGCCTCACCTCGTAAGGTTCTGATGGCTGGTGATCCTAAACGCGCTTGTTGTTGTAGGCTAGGATTGGCGGTCAGATGAAGAGTGGACCCTTTGCTACAGAGTCTGCCAAAGTTGGCGGGATGATCGGGGTCGCCACGAACCCCGGTTACCTCTAATTTCCCATTGCTTGATGGCGTAGTTTCAATAATGACACCACAGCCAACACCACAGTAGCAACAGGTGCTTTTAACTTCAGCCATGAGACGCTTGCAATTCCTCGCGGTTTAACCACACCACGCCAGACTCTACTTTGACTGCAAAAGATTTGGCACAGCCTTCATCAGGTGCAACAGCGCAACCAGTAGAAAGATCAATATTCCAGGAGTGCAGGGGGCAGGTTACTGATTTGCCATGAACGATTCCCTGTGACAGGGGGCCGCCTTTATGCGGGCACTGATCCAGTACGGCAAATACGTCATCCTCTGAGTTTCTGAAAATCGCGATTTGACCAGCAGGCGCTTGAATAACGCGCGAGCCAAGCACCGGAATCTCTTCAACAGTGGTAATTTTCTGCCAATCTAGTGATGGTGAAGTATTAGACATTGCCCACCTCGACGATTGGAATAGTTTTAAATTGACGAATATCGACGCCGGCTCTTTCGAAATCTTTCCAGGGGTCTGGAGCATCCTTCAAATCAAAGAGCAGTCTTTCGTACAGGGCTTTGCGGCTTTCTGCATCCTCAACGACTTTCTGTTTGATGTATTCCATGCCAACTCTAGCTAGGTAATGGACGGTACGATCTAGATACCATGCTTCCTCGCGGTACAGCTGTAAAAAGGCTCCGGAGTATTCGCGAACTTCCTCATCCGTTTTCACTTTACAGAGGAATTCCGCTACTTCCGTTTTGATTCCGCCGTTACCGCCGATATACAGCTCCCAGCCAGATTCAACGCCAATGATGCCAACGTCTTTAATGCCAGCTTCAGCGCAGTTCCGTGGGCAGCCAGATACCGCAAGCTTCACTTTATGGGGCGCGTACATCCCGAAGAGCATTCTCTCTAGATCCACACCCATCTTCATGGAGGACTGGGTGCCAAAGCGGCAGTGCTCATCACCCACGCAGGTCTTCACAGTACGAATAGACTTTCCATAGGCATGGCCTGATGGCATGTCTAATTCTTTCCAGACTGCAGGTAAGTCATCTTTCTTGATGCCGAGTAAATCGATCCGTTGTCCGCCAGTCACCTTTACTGTTGGCACTTGGTATTTTTCTGCAACATCTGCAATTCTGCGCAGCTCCGAAGGCGTAGTTAATCCACCAAACATCCGTGGAATAACGGAGTAGGTGCCATCTTTCTGAATATTGGCATGAGCACGCTCATTAATAAAGCGAGATTGTGGATCATCTTTAGCTTCATGTGGCCAAGTAGAGATGAGGTAGTAGTTCAAAGCGGGGCGACAGGTAGCGCAACCATTTGGCGTTCTCCAGTGAAGTTCTGTGCGAACTTCTTCCTGGGAAATTAAATGGCCTGTGCGTATGGCTTGACGAATTTCGTCATGTGAAAGGTCAGAGCATCCGCAAATCGATTTTTTCCTTGGAGTAGCTGAGTAATCTGTACCGAGCACGTTCATCAATACTTGCTCAACTAAGCCTGTGCAGGAGCCGCAGGAACTGCTAGCTTTAGTGCATTTCTTGACTTCATCTAAGGTGAAAAGGCCTTGCTCACGTATGGCTTTGACAATCGTACCTTTGGTGACGCCGTTACAGCCACAGACCTCATCTGCATCTGTCATACCGGCAACTTTATTGTGACCTTGGTGACCTACGTCTCCAATATTGGATTCACCAAACATCAGCGTGTCACGAATTTCTGCAATACTTTGTTCATCTCGCATCAACTTGAAATACCAAGTACTGTCTGCGGTATCTCCAAACATACACGCGCCAATTAAGCGATCATCTTTGAGTACGAGTTTTTTGTAAACGCCGCCAATCGGGTCAGCAAGTGTAATTTCTTCTGTACCTTCGCCACCCATAAAGTTACCAGCAGAAAAGAGGTCGACGCCGGTCACTTTGAGCTTTGTCGAAGTAACTGACCCTTGATAGCGTCCAATACCATGCTCGGCTAAGTGGTTTGCACATACTTTTGCCTGCTCAAACAAGGGGGCAACTAAGCCATACGCAGTACCGCGGTGGCTTGCGCACTCACCCACTGCATAGACTCTAGGATCAAAAGTTTGCAAGGTGTCATTGACAACGATACCCCGTTGGCAATGCAGTCCTGCTGATTCTGCTAATGCAGTATTGGGTTTGATACCCGCAGCCATCACTACCAAGTCTGCCGGGATCTCAAGCCCGCCTTTAAAGCGGATGTGGCCAACGCGATCGCCGGTAGCATTGGGGGTAATTGCTTCAGTTGAAGTCT
>CANFWB010000028.1 GCA_947450605.1 Burkholderiaceae bacterium | reverse complement strand
TAATTGAAAATCAGAATATATGAAGCCCAAGCCAAGTAGCTATCTTGTGGTGCGAGGAGGGGGACTCGAACCCCCACACCATTGCTGGCGTCAGGACCTAAACCTGGTGCGTCTACCAATTTCGCCATCCTCGCGCGAATTCCGCAAACACTACCGAGCCTAGACTTCACTCTAAAGACCGTAATTCTACAATGCTTAGCGGTTTTGGAGGATATTTAGGCCTTGTAGAGCAAAGCTACGGCATGGACCGCAATGCCCTCGCCCCGACCGAGGTGCCCCAGGGATTCATTTGTCTTGGCTTTGAGGTTGACGTGACTGGGTGTGACAGCCAAATCTGCTGCAATATTACGGACCATGTCTGGCAAGAAAGTGGCCAATTTAGGGCTTTGGCAAATAATAGTTGCATCCACATTACCCACCTGAAAACCTGCAGCCTGGACCTTCTGTAGGGCCGCTCTGAGCAAAATACGACTATCCATGCCCTTAAACTGAGGGTCTGTGTCTGGAAAAAGTTGACCAATATCGTTTAAGCCCGCAGCTCCTAGGAGGGCATCAGTCAAGGCATGCAACAAGGCATCTGCATCAGAGTGACCCAATAAACCTTTTTCATTGGGAATGTGAATGCCGCCCAAGATCAATTTACGGTCTGCCACTAAGGCATGTACGTCATAGCCTTGACCGATTCGGAACTGAGGAATATGAGGGCTACTTTGGGTCATTGGATTTTATAGAAGTCGTCTAAAGGTGATTATTTTGCTGATACTTGCAAAATAGCATGCATTAGCTCCCAGTCAGCGGGATGGGTTACTTTGAAATTGCGTGTTGCACCCTCCACTAGCAATGGACTTGCCCCAGCAAGCTCCATGGCGCTGGCTTCATCGGTAATATCCGCCTCCAAGCGAATACCCCCCTCAATCGCATCATGCAACTGCCTTAAGCCAAACATTTGAGGTGTCTGAGCCTGCCAGAGATGTTCGCGGGATATTGTTCTTAATGATCGTATTGGATTGCCGGCTATGGCGGAATTAGCATCAGCCATTTTTAAGGTATCAGCCAAAGGCATTGCTAATAAACCACCCTCGCCCATATGAGTAACTTCAGCAATCAGTTTTTGAATCAGTGCTGGCGAGATGCCTGGACGGGCTGCGTCATGAACTAATACCCAATCATTCTCAGGAATTCCTGCGTTAAGCATGGCGGCCAAAGTATTTCTAACGGTTTCTTGCCGGGTGGGTCCACCACTCGGTAGAAATCGAACCAATGGAGAGTTGACGGCAAGCGAGCTGAGGATGGGGTTATCTATAAAGCCAGGGCTAACCCCAACCCAAATGGAGGCAATCTCCGGGGTGGCTGCAAAGGCCCCAAGTGCATAAGCTAGCATTGGACGACCTGCCAGTTCCTGAAACTGCTTTGGTAAAGGTCCACCAAGTCTTGATCCCGTCCCAGCAGTAGGTAGCAATGCGTGACATCGAGGTAAAGGTGATGAGGGTTCAATTCCAGTTGGCATATCTAATTCTATAATGAGCGCAGATGTCTGATGCATTAAAACTTGCAACCCCCATACCTGCACCGCGGGCTGGGCAGCGCTTTACCTTTTCAGGCTTGGTTGGCTCTGCGGATGCCGCTGTAATTGCCCAATCAGCTCTACGCTACCGCTCTGATTTTTCGGTCATGGTCATTTTTTGTGCACAGGCACAAGAAGCGCAGCGTCTTCTAGAAGAAATCCCCGCCTTTGCGCCGCAACTCAAGACGCGCCTATTGCCAGATTGGGAGATTTTGCCGTATGACCATTTCTCGCCCCACCAAGACTTAGTCTCGGAACGCTTAGCCACCCTGTATGAGTTATTAAACGGTAGTTGCGATATTGTTTTGGTGCCTATCACTACTGCGCTCCAACGACTGGGCCCGCCAAACTTTCTATCTGGTCATACCTTTTTCTTTAGGCAAGGCGACAAACTCAATGAGGCCGCACTAAAGCTTCAGCTTCAACAGGCTGGCTATGATCCTGTCAGCGCTGTGATGCGTCCTGGTGAGTACAGTATTCGCGGGGGTTTGATCGACCTCTTTCCGATGGGCTCTAGCCTCCCCTATCGTTTAGATCTATTCGGGGATGAGATAGAGCAAATCAGAGCCTTCGATCCAGATACTCAGCGCAGCCTATACCCAGTAAAAGAGGTTCGGCTTTTACCTGGCCATGAGTTTCCATTTGATGATGCCTCACGAACCGCCTTTCGCGGTCGCTGGCGGGAAGTGTTTGAGGGTGACCCAACACGTTGTTCCATTTATAAGGATGCGAACTTAGGCATCCCTAGTGCTGGTATTGAATCTTACTTACCGCTCTTCTTTGATGAGACCTCTACTGTCTTTGATTATTTTCCACGCTCAGGCGATCCCGTATGGATTGTGAGCATTGGTGACGTTGAAGAATCCATCAAAAGCTTTTGGAAAGACACGCTTTCTCGGTACGAGTTTTTAAAGCATGATTTAGACCGCCCCATTCTTACCCCGGCCGAATTATTTCTCGATGTCGATCAATTCTTTACCGCAACCAAACCTAATGCACGATTGGCATTGGATAAAGAAGCGAGTAAAGAAGCAAAAGAGGCGCCGCAATTTTTGGCAGTCCCAGATCTTGCTGTTCATCGACGTGATGCAGATCCAATAAATCGACTGCGCGCATTAGTTTCACAAGAAAAAGTTCGAGTACTAATTTGCAGCGATAGTAATGGCCGTAAAGAATCTATTCGCCAACTTTTTGAGGAAAGTAATTCAGTTGCGGGCCAGAACGGTAAACCACTCTATGCATTAAAACCAGATGGTTTTGAAGGCGTTGCCGATTTTATTAAGAGTGATGCTCTTTTTGGTCTGGTCACAGCCCAACTTTTCAACGGTTTCACATGGCCTTCTCAAAACCTCATTGTTGTTACCGAAGCTGAACTCTTTACTACGACAGCCCGCCAACGACGAAAAGGCAAAGAAAGCGAGAGCGCTGATCCGGACATGCTATTCAAGGATCTATCCGAACTGAAAATTGGAGATCCTGTTGTGCACTCTGATCATGGGATAGGTCGATATCAAGGTCTAGTGCTACTCAATTTAGCCCCGCCCAAAGAGGCGCCAATCTTTGAGGAATTTTTGCACTTGGTTTATGCCAAAGATGCCACTCTGTATGTACCTGTGCAGCAACTGCAAATGGTAACGCGCTATGCAGGATCCGATCCAGACTCGGCACCTTTGCATCAATTAGGCTCTGGCCAGTGGGATAAAGCTAGACGTAAAGCCGCACAGCAAATTCGAGATACGGCCGCTGAACTCTTAAGCCTGTATGCCGCAAGAGCCATTCGCAAAGGCCATGCATTTGAATTCTCAGCCCATGATTACGCAGCATTTGCTGAAAGCTTTGGTTTTGAAGAAACACCGGATCAAGCTAATGCGATCGCTGCAGTGATTGGCGATATGACTAGCGGTGCACCAATGGATCGGCTGGTTTGTGGAGATGTAGGCTTTGGTAAGACTGAGGTTGCACTGCGCGCCAGCTTTGTTGCCGTGATGGGTGGCAAGCAAGTTGCCATTTTGGCCCCAACCACCCTACTCGCCGAACAACACGTGGCAACCTGGAAAGACCGCTTTGCTGATTGGCCGGTTCGCATTGTTGAACTCTCCCGTTTTAAAACCACCAAAGAAATTAATGCTGCCCTAGAAGCAATTGCTAAGGGCGAGGCCGACATTATCATCGGCACTCACAAGCTACTATCCAAAGAAACTCAGTTTGCTAACTTGGGCTTAGTGATCGTGGATGAGGAGCATCGCTTTGGTGTGCGACAAAAAGATGCGCTCAAAGCATTGCGTGCTGAAGTAGATATTTTGACATTGACTGCTACACCTATTCCGAGAACCTTGGGAATGGCTATGGAAGGTTTGCGTGAATTCTCTATCATCGCAACGGCACCACAGAAACGACTAGCCATTAAAACGTTTGTTCGACGCGAAGGTGATGGCGTTATTCGTGAGGCAGTTTTACGCGAAATTAAGCGCGGAGGACAAGTCTACTTCTTACATAACGAAGTAGAGACCATCCAGAACCGCAAACATGCATTACAAGAACTGATCCCAGAAGCGCGCATTAGCGTTGCTCACGGCCAAATGCATGAGCGTGAATTGGAGTCGGTAATGCGCGAGTTTGTTACGCAGCGCACCAATATTTTGTTGTGTACTACCATTATTGAGACCGGTATTGACGTCCCCACAGCCAACACCATCATCATGCATCGAGCTGATAAGTTTGGTTTGGCACAGTTACACCAATTACGTGGTCGTGTTGGTCGTTCGCATCATCAGGCGTATGCCTACTTACTGGTCCCTGATCCAGAGGCGCTAAGTAAGCAAGCGCAACTCCGCTTAAACGCTATTCAGGCTATGGAAGAATTGGGTTCCGGTTTTTACTTAGCCATGCATGACTTAGAAATTCGTGGGGCCGGTGAAGTGCTGGGTGATAAGCAGTCCGGTGAAATCCATGAGATCGGCTTTCAGCTCTATACCGAAATGCTCAATCGCGCAGTTAAATCCTTGCGGAGCGGCAAAGAGCCAGATCTCCTGTCACCATTACAGGCTACGACCGACGTCAATCTGGGTGTCCCTGCCTTATTTCCAAATGACTACTGCCCAGATGTACATGAGCGACTATCCATGTACAAGCGCTTTGCCGGCACAAATGACTTTTCAGAGTTAATGGGATTACGTGAGGAGTTGGTAGATCGTTTCGGTGACTTGCCTGATCAAGCTAAATCACTTTATGAAACTCATCGCCTGCGCCTAGAAATGACTGGCTTTGGCATTAAGAAAATTGATGCCACTCCGACATCTATTCAGATTCAGTTCATTCCTAACCCACCCATTGATCCAATGAGAATCATTCAATTGATTCAGTCATCAAAGTACATTCAACTTAATGGCCAAGATAAACTGAAGGTTCTTCCCCAAAAAGAGAAGGATTTTGAGAAGCTAGAGCAACGCCTAGACCATATCCGGAAGATACTCAGAAGTCTGAACGAATCTGCCATGCTCAACACTGTTCAAGTCAACTAATTGTTTGCAACCCATGTCTAGTCACCTTACTCTTGTAGCGCTCTCAAACAAGCCAATTCCCAGCGAATTAAATACTGCTTTTATTGAGCATGCAAAAGTCTTGGGCATTGATATCGCCAAAGAGGAAAAATTCCTCTCGCATTCAAAATACTTTACCGATCGCTGGACTAGTAGTCAGGCATTCATGCCCGAGGCTCGAATTGCGATGCGTGATATCGCGGCCGCACACGATGCTGATTTAGCTTTTTTATCCCCCGGATTTAAGCCGAGCGAAGTGAAGGTTCTGGCAATGGATATGGATTCCACCTTGATTAATATCGAGTGTATTGATGAAATCGCTGACTTCACAGGAAAGAAGGTGGCTGTTTCTGAAATTACCGAAGCTACGATGCGGGGCGAGATCAAGGACTTTAAGGAAAGCTTGCGCCGTCGCGTGGCTCTCTTGGCTGGTGTATCAGCCAATGTATTGGAGTCTGTATACAGAGAGCGTTTGCGCCCCAACCCGGGTGCACTGGAATTGCTCGCTGGAGCAAATAACAGCGGACTCTACACCCTACTCGTTTCAGGTGGCTTCACTTTCTTCACTGAAAAACTGCAACAAGAGTTAGGCTTTAAGCAAACGCAGGCAAATACCCTTGAAATTATTGACGGCAAACTCACCGGTAGGGTTATCGGTGACATCGTTGATGGCGCCGCTAAGGCTGCCTATCTCGACGATGCTTGCACCCTAATGCATTGCCACAAAAAGAATGCCATCACCATGGGTGACGGATCCAATGACCTGCCAATGATGCATGGCTCTGGCATTAGCATCGCCTATCGCGCAAAGCCGATTGTCAAAGAAAAAGCCGACGCGGCTTTTGACCAGGTCGGCTTGGATGCTGCATTACTGCTGATCGCCTAATTAGCCGGCAGAGCAGTAAGTGAGCAAGGATTAGAGGCGCTCAAAAATCGTTGCGATACCTTGTCCACCACCAATACACATCGTAACTAAAGCGTATTTTCCTTGAACGCGTTGTAACTCATGAATGGCTTTAGTGGCAATAGCTGCACCAGAGCAACCGATTGGGTGACCCAATGCAATAGCCCCGCCGTTCACGTTTGTCTTGGCAGGATCGAGACCCAAACCTTTAGTTACGGCCAGCGCTTGAGCGGCAAACGCCTCATTAGACTCAATCACATCAATTTGATCTAATTTCAGGCCAGCGCGCTCTAGAGCAATTTTGGTCGCAGGAATCGGGCCTTCACCCATGATGTGGTTAGGTACACCAGCGATAGCATAAGACACTAAACGAGCAATTGGCTTATGACCAGCCTTCTTAGCTGCTTCGGCTTCTGCCAAAACAAAGAATGCTGCACCGTCATTGATGCCCGAAGCGTTACCTGCGGTCACGCTACCACCTTCTTTTTTGAAGACTGCTTTCATCTTCGCTAAAGTTTCCATTGTGGTTTCTGGCTTGCAATGCTCATCAGTATCAAACACCACATCGCCCTTGCGAGATTTGATGGTGATTGGAACGATTTGTGACTTGAAGCGACCTTCTTTGATTGCATGTGCTGCGCGGCGATGAGATTCCACTGCAAGCGCATCTTGCTCTTCGCGTGTGAAATTCCATTTTTCAACCAAGTTTTCAGCGGTAACGCCCATGTGACCAACACCAAATGGGTCAGTCAAAACAGAAACCATTAAGTCGAGCATTTTGGTATCACCCATGCGAGCGCCACTACGCATTGCTGGGGAGCCATACATACCGCGTGACATCACTTCAACGCCACCACCAACACCATAATCACAATCACCCAACATAATGGCTTGAGCTGTCGTGACAATTGCCTGTAAGCCTGAGCTACACAAGCGATTCAAAGCCATCGCTACAGATTCCATTGGAAGGCCGGCCTGGATAGAGGCTACCCGAGCAACATAGGCATAGCGGTTATCTGTCGGAATAGTATTGCCAACGGTGACATAGTTAATTAAGGCGGGATCTACACCGGAGCGCGCTACCGCCTCCTTCATCACAATACCGCCAAGTTCACAGGGCTCTAGGCTGCTAAGTGAACCCCCAAAGCTACCAATTGCAGAACGTACAGCGCTTAAAACGACGACATCACGACTCATATCAATCCCCTTTGCTATGCCTTTTTAGACAAATGAATGACCTCAGTTGCAGGTCCAGATCCTATTTTTATTCTAATAGTCAAGTTTCGGCTATTAGGTCATGCCCTTGGGAGCTGGTTACTGTCACCTTGATGATTTCACCAGCTCGGTACCGCTTCGACGGCTTGCTAGGAGGTAAAACCCTCACCAGACCATCGATTTCAGGAGCATCGCCCGAAGTTCGACCGATTCCACCAGAATCATCGACGCGGTCAATGAGAACTGCAATGCGTTTGCCTATTTTTTTAGCAAGTCGCTTTGTAGAGATTGCTTCCGCCTTGGCCATAAACCGAGCACGACGATCTTCACGAATCGCATCCGGAACCGGGTTATCCAGCGCATTTGCAGTGGCGCCCTCAACTGGTGAGTATGCGAAACAGCCAGCGCGATCAATTTGAGCTTCATCGAGGAAATCCAATAGATATTGAAACTCCTCCTCAGTCTCGCCAGGGAAACCAGCAATAAAGGTACTGCGAATCACCAAGTCGGGACATGCTTCACGCCACGCCTGAATGCGCTCTAGATTCTTCTCGCCGCTTGCTGGACGCTTCATGCGCTTAAGCACATTGGGATGCGCATGCTGCAATGGAATATCTAGATAAGGCAAGACACCGAAGCCATGATCCGAAAACTCTGCCATTAAAGGCAAGATATCATCGACATGTGGATAGGGATAAACGTAATGGAGTCGCACCCATGCTTGATGTTCTCTAGCAATTTGATTAAGCGCATTCACCAGATCAAACATGCGAGTCTTAACAGGTTTGCCATCCCAGAAGCCAGTTCGATATTGAATGTCGACACCATAGGCGCTAGTGTCTTGTGAGACAACCAGCAGTTCTTTCACGCCGGACTCAAATAATCGCTTAGCCTCCATCAGCACCTCACCAATTGGTCGCGATACTAAATCGCCACGCATGCTTGGGATGATGCAAAAAGTACAGCGATGATTGCAGCCTTCAGATATTTTGAGATAGGCATAGTGCTTAGGCGTTAGCTTCACACCAATCGGCGGCAGTAAATCTGTAAAGGGGTCATGCGGCTTGGGAAGATGCAGATGAATCGCCTGCATCACTTCTTCGGTGGCATGCGGACCAGTAACAGCCAGGACTTTGGGGTGAATGCTCTGAATGAGATCGCTACCATCAGCATTCTTACGGGCACCAAGACAACCTGTGACAATGACCCTACCGTTCTCTGAGAGCGCCTCACCGATCGCAGCCAGGCTCTCCTCAACGGCAGAATCAATGAATCCACAAGTGTTAACGACCACGAGATCTGCACCAGAATAATCTTTAGCCGTCTCGTAACCTTCAGCACTTAACTGCGTCAAAATGAGCTCGGAATCCACTAATGCCTTGGGGCAACCCAAGGAAATAAAACCTACTTTGCCAGCCACAACTATTCTTTTTCTGTCTTATTGGCTTGCGCCGGAAACGGGAAACCACTAAATATGGTTGGTGAGTTTTGCATTTGCTCCTGCATTTTTACAAATAAATCCTTGCTTTGCTCCATATAGTTACCCATCAACCCCTGCATCAATGGGTTTTGGAGGTTAAGCATTTTCGCCCAAGCTTCTGGAGTGCTGCCGGCACCCAATCCCTGGGTTTGATCACCAAGTTTGTTATGGATATCGACAAAAGACTGCATTGTCTTTTCTAGATAACTACCCATCAGCCCCTGCATCGAATTGCCATAAAAGCGAATAATCTGAGAAAGCATTTGGGTAGAAAATACTGGTGCACCACCAGCCTCTTCTTCCAAAATAATCTGCAGCAATATATTGCGAGTCAGGTCTTCCTCGGTTTTGGCATCCAAGACGCTAAAAGCATCGCCAGCCATCACTAAATTTTTGATATCGACCAGCGTGACATAGGCGCTAGTTTGTGTGTCGTATAAACGACGATTCGGATATTTCTTGATCAAGCGGCTATCGCCGGCTTTTTTGGAACGTGTGGCCATGTATTTTTCCTAACTCTCGATACTGCAATGCAACATCGGCATAGTTTATCTCTAGTTTGACCTGAAGGTAAATATGCCGATGAGTTCACTACAAAAAAAGCTTTTTTTCAGGCGATTTAACCCGTATGCAAGCCACCATTTAAGGAAAAGTCAGCTCCAGTTGCATAGCCGCCATCATCGGAAGCAATCCAGCAGCAAATGGAAGCGATTTCCTCGGGAGTACCAAGACGTTTAACTGGGATACCAGACACAATCTTCTCAAGTACATCCTCGCGAATAGCCTTAACCATGTCAGTCCCAATATAACCAGGAGATACGGTATTAACCGTGACGCCTTTAGAGGCCAATTCTTGCGACAGGGCCATCGTAAATCCGTGTAAGCCAGCCTTAGCTGTTGAGTAATTAGATTGACCAAATTGGCCTTTTTGACCGTTGACTGAAGAGATATTGATGATGCGACCCCAGCCGTTATCGGCCATTCCATCAACTACTTGCTTAGTGACGTTAAACAATGAATTCAGGTTGGTATCAATCACCGCTTTCCAAGCATCTGGAGTCATTTTTCGAAACACACTGTCTTTGGTAATGCCTGCGTTGTTCACGAGCACATCAACGCGGCCCACTTCGGCTTTCACCTTATTAAATGCGGCAACCGTACTATCCCAATCGGAAACATTGCCTTCAGAGGCGATGAAGTCATAACCCAAGGCTTTTTGCTCGCCAATCCAGCGATCCTTGCGCGGGGAATTCGGGCCACAACCGGCAATGACCTTGAAGCCATCTTTAGCGAGGCGCTGACAAATGGCGGTACCAATTCCACCCATACCACCAGTTACATATGCAATCTTTTGAGACATGTAGTTCCCCTTATGAAAATATTATTGAGCAGCTGCACTTACTTTTTCTTTCACGTACTTACCAGGCGCCGCTTCTAGTTTTTTGTACTGTGTATTACCAAACGTTTTCTTAGCCTTCATTTTCTTGCCACCAAATTGCTCTAACCACTGGGCGTAATTAGGCCACCAACTGCCTTTGATATCTTTGGCTGCCGCTAACCACTCATCAGCAGTTTTTGCTAATTTATTATTTTCAAAATAATGGCGCTTATTTTTTGCTGGTGGATTAATCACGCCAGCAATATGTCCAGATGCGCCTAAGACAAATCGATTATTACCTTTCAGGATCCGCGTGGATTCATAAGCGGATTTCCAAGGAACAATATGGTCGTCATGTGAGGCATAGATATAGGTCGGAATGGTGATCTTGCCCAGATCCACCTGCTCACCACACACGGTGAGCTTGCCGGGTTTGATCAATTCATTTTGTAGGTAGGTATGGCGTAAATACCAACAATACATCGGACCCGGCAGATTGGTTGAGTCACCATTCCAGTAGAGAAGATCAAATGGTGGTGGTGAATTACCTTTTAGGTAATTCTCAACAACATAGTTCCAGACCAAATCATTTGGGCGCAAGAAAGAAAATGTATTGCCCAGATCAAGACCAGACATCATTCCGTAATTACCACCCTCTCCACCGATAGTGCTCTCGCGCAACTTCACCATACCTTCATCGATAAAGACATCTAAAATACCGCTGTCACCAAAATCCAAGAGCGTGGTGAGCAGGGTCAGACTGGCAACATAATCCTTTTTTTGCGCTGCCAATACAGCTAATGCGGTGGCGGTTAAGGTGCCGCCAACACAGAAACCCAAGACATTAATTTGGTCGGTGCTGCCAATAGCTTTAACAACCTCAATAGCCTTAATAACACCGTCGCCAACATAGTCATCCCAGGTTACCTTTGACATTGTGGTGTCCGGATTTTTCCAAGAAACTAAGAAAACGGTATGGCCCTGCTCCACCATATAACGGACAACAGAGTTATCTGGTTGCAAATCCAAAATGTAGTATTTATTAATACAAGGCGGCACCATTAAATACGGGCGCTCAAATACTGTTTCAGTTAGGGGCGTGTATTGAATTAACTCAAAGAGATCATTGCGAAATACAACTTGACCGGCAGTGGTGGCAATATTCTTGCCTACCTCAAAAGCGCTTTCGTCTGTTTGAGATACTTTGCCTTTTTTTAAATCGCCCAATAAGTTCACGATCCCGTTTTGTATGGATTGCCCCTGAGAGCTAATAATATTTTCAAGGACTTCTGGATTGGTCGCTATAAAATTAGATGGGGATAAAGCATCAATCATTTGTTCTGTTGTGAACAGAATTTTGACCTTGGTCTTCTCATCAGCCTCTACCGCTTTAGCGAGGGCAAGCAAATGCTTGGAGTTGAGTAAGTAGGTTGCTGCAATCATCTTGCTCCAAGAGGAATGCCATGCCTTACCAGAGAAGCGACGATCCTTTACTTCGATTGCCTCAGGATTGGTTGCAAGATGCGCGAACTCAGAGAAATATTCTTTTTGAATTTCCGATAAACGCTCTGGGGGAATTAATGCCATGTGATGTGGAGCCAAGGATGGCGCAACACCTGAATTCATGCCTGCAAACATAATGATCTCTTAAAGTTATTGCGACCATTCTCCATGTATAAGGCTGGAAGGGTTATACGCACTAACCCTAGCCCTAGAGTTAGGCTGGTAATAACCCCAAGATTACTTGCCTTGAGAAATCCAAATCATAGAAGCAAAACGCCCCGTTACTTTATCCCGTCGATATGAGAAAAAACGCTCTTGATCGGTGTAGGTGCAAAAACCACCGCCAGTAATTTGAGTAAGACCCAAGGAGCTTAAGCGGCTTTTAGCAAGGAGGTAGAGATTAGCTAAATACTTGCCCGGACGACCAATGATAGGGGCGAATGCTGGCGATAAAGCAGAATGGTCTTGCCCTGAAAATGCATGCAAAACATCTTCACCCACCTCAAAGGCCGCGGGCCCGATGGCTGGACCCATCCAAACAGAAATATCTTGGGGCGTTAGGCCGGGAGATAGGGTACACATTGCTTGGACAGTGCTCTCCAAGACACCGCTACTGAGACCTCGCCAGCCAGCATGGGCTACGCCAATGACATCCCCAGCTGAACTGGCAAATAGCACTGGCATGCAATCTGCGGTCAGCACTGCTAATACTTCATGGGGGATATTGGTGACTGAGGCATCGGCTTCAATTGGACCAATGCCGCTAGATTTCCGCAGGGCTGGGGTGCTCACCGTCACACCATGAATCTGCTTAAGCCAAATTGGCTCGGACGGAAGGGTTGACCGCAGTAAGGCTCGGTTTTGCATAACATCTGCGCAATCGTCACCCGCATTAAGCCCGAGATTCAGACTATCAAATGGTGGTTGACTAACGCCTCCAACTCTAGTGCTGCAGAAGGCCTGAATAGACCGAGGTACTTCCCAGCTTGGTTCTACCCTTTTATGACTGCTGATCATTTTTAATGGAAGCCAATAAAGCCGCTTCTCTAGGCAGATCCAGCTCGCTCATACCTACCAAAGGAAGCAAATCAATTAAATCCTGAGGTGGCAGTCTGAACCAGGTCATAATTTCTTGGGTTGATGGATGCTGCAAGCTGAGGGCGTAAGCATGCAATGCTTGACGTTGAAATGGCAGGGTTTTGGCCACTCCAGGTGTCCTTTTGCGATAAACCGGGTCTCCCAGCAAAGGAAAGCCCAGGGACTCCAAATGCACCCGAATTTGATGTGTTCGTCCAGTTTCTAGACGGCACTCCAGCAAGGCAACAGGGCTCTCAGAAAAAATTCCTTTGGCCAGTCGACGAAATAAGGTGGCGGCAGGCTTGCCTTGGGCAGATCCTGCGGCCATTTTTAGCCGATCTCGCTGGTCACGACCCACGGTAGCCAAAACCTTGCCCTGAGATGGGGCGTCGCCCCAAACCCAGGCAAGGTAACGTCGTCCAACCGTACGCTCTTGTAACTGTCGAACCAGGGATGTTTGGGCTATATCGGTGCGTGCCACTACCATTAATCCCGAGGTATCTTTGTCCAAACGGTGAACAATCCCGGCTCTAGGCAGCAGCTTTAGCTCTGGAAAGCGATATAACAGGCCATTGAGCAGTGTTCCAGTCCAATTGCCTGCGGCGGGATGAACTACCAGCCCGGCAGGCTTATTCACCACAATGATGGAATCGTCTTCAAAGACAATATCCAAAGGGATATTTTCGGGTCCAAAGGCGAACTGTTCAGGCATTTCCTGTGGAAACACCTTAATACTTTCGCTGCCACGGAGTAAATGGCGTACCTTAGTGACTTTTCCATCAACCGTCACGGCACCGGCCTCAACCCAGGATTTGAGGCGGTTACGGGAATAATCGGGTAAAGCACCCCCAAGAAATTTATCCAAACGCTCCCCGCTCACGTCATGGGGAACTTCTAGGGCTATGAAATCCTCATCATCGATATAATCAATGGGATTCGAATCGGGAGTATGCGGCAATGCCACGCTTAAAGAGCCTTTTAGTTATGTCGGACGTTATTACAGACGCCAGTTTAAGGCTTGCTGCCATTGTTGGGTCATCTTCCAGAAAATCCCTTCTCTCCTTATTTGTTGGCGCAAGCGCTGCCTGCCTATTGCTGAGTGGATGTGCTGGTAGTGATGGTCAAAAAGACGATACCGATATCTGGTCTGAGACTAAGCTGTATTCAGAGGCAACAGATAGGTTAAATGATGCTGATTACGCAAAGTGCGGCAAGTACTTTGATAAGCTAGAAGGACGATTCCCTTTTGGCCCGTATTCACAACAAGCACAAATCAACGCGGCTTATTGCTATTGGAAAGCCCAAGAGCAAGCACAAGCCTTGGTTGCGATTGATCGCTTTCTTAAGCTCCATCAAGGTAGCCCCAATTTGGATTACGGCTACTACCTTAAAGGCCTCATTAGCTTTAATGACGATTTAGGCTGGCTTGGTAAATTTACAGGCCAAGATCTTAGCGAACGAGATCCAAAGGCTGCTAAAGAAGCTTTTGAATCCTTCAAGGTGGTTGTTGAGCGTTTTCCTGATAGTAAATATGCGCCAGACGCTCTGGACCGCATGCGCTATATCGTGAACTCTTTGGCCGAGGCCGATGTCATTGTGGCGCGCTTCTACTTCCAACGCGGCGCCTATCTCGCCTCTGCCAACAGAGCGCAACTGGTTATTCGGGATTACGATCGCGCACCAGCAGTTGAAGAGGCACTCTATATTCTTGTGAAGTCGTACGAGAAGCTGGGTATGACCGATTTGAGTAATGATGCGGCGCGCGTTTTTCAATTGAACTTCCCGGATAGTCAAATGTTGCTGACTGGCCAACGAGTTCAAAAAGAGCGCCGTTGGTGGCAAATCTGGAATAAGTAATTCACTCCCGAGTAATTAAGTAGCGACGCAAGTCGATCAGACTGACTACTTGATTACTACTGGCACCCTTGGTGCTAAAGCGCAAATCAGTTCATAGCCGATCGTGCCACTCATTTGCGCCACATCATCTACCGGCACCTCGCCACCCCAAAGCTCTACGATGCTACCAATTCTTGCATTAGGCGCTTCACGTAAATCTATAGTCAACATATCCATTGATACTTGACCAACAACAGGACAAATAACGCCTTCATCCTGCCCGTTACCAGCATCAATCCAAACAGGCGTCCCATCTTCCGCATGACGGGGATAGCCGTCAGCATATCCACAAGCAACCACCCCAATACGCATGTCCTCTGGTGCTTGATAACGACCACCGTAACCAACATGATCGCCACGCTTTAGATCTTGAATGTCAATAATTTCACTGCGTAACTGCATGACGGCTTGCAGTTCAGATCTCACAATGTCGGCATGCACCCCAGTTGGTGAAACTCCATACAACATGATTCCAGGGCGGACCCAATCCCCCAGCGCATTCCGATGCCACAGAATTGCCGCAGAATTGGCCAGGGAGGTCGGCGCATCCAAACCTTCGATGACCTTGTCAAAACATTCCAATTGCTGACCGACCGATGGCGAGCGCTCAACTTGATCGGCGTTTGCAAAATGGGTCATGTGATGCAGGCGGTAACCAGCGGAATGGAGGCGATGGTAGGCAGTACGGTATTGGTCTGGCCGAAAACCCAGGCGGTTCATTCCGGAGTTTAATTTCAGAAAGACATTAATCGGATGTCCCGAATGGTTTTGATAGGATTCGAGCCATTCGACCTGTTTCTGGCTGTGAACGACTAAGTCGCACTTCAGCTGAATTGCCAGTTCAAGCTCATCATGGGAGAAGAGCCCTTCTAACAGCAAAATACGTCCGCCCCAGCCGCTGTCTCTTAAGGATTGGGCGTCTGCAATATCCAATAGTGCAAATCCATCGGTAGACTCCAGCCCCTTAAGGGCCGCTTCTAGGTTGTGCCCATAAGCCTTGGCCTTCACAACCGACCAAATCTTGGACTCGGGAGCAAGCTCACGGATTCGACTTAAATTATGGCGAAAGGCGTCAGTGTGTATAGTTGCCAAAATTGGTCTATTAATCAAGCGATTAGCTGATGAGATCATATCCACCCCTCCTTTCATGTTTTAATTACATTAATGACTAGATTGTACGAATGAACCGCAGTTTTTACATCATTATGGCGGCGCAATTTTTTTCGTCGCTTGCTGATAACGCATTGCTGATCGCAGCAATCGCCCTCTTGGTCCAGCTTAACGCTCCGGCCTGGATGACTCCTTTACTCAAATTATTCTTCGTTCTTTCCTATGTCGTGTTGGCAGCCTTTGTAGGAGCCTTTGCAGACTCCCGCCCCAAGGGCAACGTGATGTTCATTACCAATACGATTAAATTCGTTGGTTGCGTAGTGATGCTCTTTGGTAGCCACCCTTTACTGGCTTACGCCATCGTCGGCTTAGGCGCAGCTGCTTACTCCCCCGCTAAGTACGGCATCCTCACTGAATTACTCCCCCCGGAAAAACTGGTGGCAGCCAATGGCTGGATCGAGGGTCTCACTGTTGGCTCTATCATTATGGGTACCGTGCTTGGCGGTGTCCTCATTAGTAAAACCGTTTCCCAGAGCCTGCTTAGCCTTGATTTGCCCATCTTAGAAACCGGCATTGATACCGCCGCAGAATCCGCCATTCTCATCATCATGATGATTTACGTGCTAGCAGCACTGATTAATTTACGCATTCCGGATACTGGGGCGCGCTATGTATCGCAAAAAACTAACCCAATTGAATTGGTGAAAGACTTTGCGATCTGCTTTAAGACCCTCTGGGACGATCGGCTCGGCCAAATTTCATTAGCAGTCACCACTTTGTTTTGGGGTGCTGGGGCGACTTTACAATTCATAGTCATTAAATGGGCTCAGGTCGCGCTCCACATGACTTTGTCGCAGGGCGCCATTCTTCAGGCTATCTCAGCATTTGGGGTTGCTGGAGGCGCTGTTTGGGCAGCTTGGCGAGTACCCCTTCGCAGCTCCCTCAAAGTTCTCCCTTATGGCATCGCTATGGGTCTTGTCGTCTGCGTCTTAGCAATCTACAGCTCAGATATGTTGCCCAATGTAACCATTTTGACTATCGCTAAATTTGAGATTTCACTTAATTTGTTGCCAGCGTATTTCCTGCTGATCTTGGTTGGCTGGTTAGCCGGATATTTTGTAGTGCCAATGAACGCACTCTTGCAGCATCGCGGTCACGTACTCATGTCTGCCGGTCACTCCATTGCAGTGCAGAACTTCAATGAAAATATTTCTGTACTGATGATGCTGGCAATTTACTCTGGATTAATTTGGCTGGACGCACCAGTTCAGGTGGTGATTATTGGGTTTGGCGTTACGGTCAGCATCGTCATGTGGCTAGTGATTAAACGTCATGCCGCCAATCAAGCTGAATATGACTCAATGCACTTAATTGGCGAACACAAACACTAGGCTTTTCAGCTATTAGAGGTTTTGCAGTACCGATTTTGCGAGCAATAGATCTTGCCAAAATAAGGCCTTGTCCTTCGGCCTTGCAATCAGTTGATTTAATTCAAAAGTAGCGATGAGCGGCAGGTCTTCTGCCCCATCGGCATTAACAGCTAGAACGGTTTCACGAAGTTCCTGAAGCCCATCACGTTCGCCAGATAACTTCTGTGCCGCAGCGCCGCCAAATGCTAGTGCGACAATTGGTGAGCCGTCTTGAGGCAATTGCTCTGGATTTACTTTGTCAGCAGGATTTTTCCATGACCACTCTTGAGGGGTTAAGCCAAGTACACGAATGATGTTCTGAAAAAAAATTTCTGCATCGCCCTGAGGTTTACTGCCAAAAAACCACCAGATGCCTGATACGGCCCTTTCTTTTGGTTCAGCTGCCCCAAGGCTTACGCCTCCCGAATCTACGAACTGATGCGCTACTACTTCAGCAGCAACTGGACCTTGAGCAGTCTGAGGCAAAGCATCACGTGCAGTCCACTCAGTAATGCCCATTTCTTTTAAAAAAGCAGAATTTGTACTCATATTCATGCCTCAAGCTTAATCGATTTCGCAAGAACCCATGCATCCTCTCGCAATCCGCTGGCAGCATCAACGGGGTAATAATTTTTGCGCAAACCAATTTGCTCGTATCCCAAACTCTGGTAGAGCTGTAGCGCATTCAGATTGCTTGGCCTCACCTCCAAAATGATCCGAGGCATCCTTTGCTGAGCAGCTACGCCTTCAATCGCATTCATTATTTTGGCACCAATACCTAATCGACGTAACTTTGGCGATACGGTGATGTTTAAAAGGTGCAACTCATCAACAGCCGGAAATAATATGCAATAGGCCCAGAGGATGTCAGGATCAAGATAACTTCCCTGGATTGCATCTTGTGGTTGCGGCCTGACGCAATAAGCCCAGTGCCCGGCTGCTATTGAATCGGAGAAATTACCTTTAGACCATGGATGTATGTGTGAGAGAGATTCAATCACTAAGACCGAATCCAAGTCTGCGATGGTCATCGGCAAAAAAGAAAGCTCTGATACACCTTCTGTGTTGGATTGCAATGAATTGATATTTTCAGCCATGTTGTTGGCTCCGCTCCGCAGAGGTAAAAGCCACTTTATTGCGAATATAGAGTGGCTCTAACAGATGAATATCTTGCTGCAAGCCTTTACGCCAAAGATCCTGCGCACAGGCTAGTACGCCGATGGCATCGACGCCAATATCTGCATCTAGATGACTACTAGGAAATGGGCTCTGAATTGAGGAATACAGGCGGTCACCAAACTCTGTAATCGCGCTACCAGCGAGATAGTCGATATTATTTAAATCAAGCA
This sequence comes from Burkholderiaceae bacterium, assembly GCA_947450605.1. Lineage (GTDB taxonomy): Bacteria > Pseudomonadota > Gammaproteobacteria > Burkholderiales > Burkholderiaceae > Polynucleobacter. The sequence continues at coordinate 5,843 of CANFWB010000028.1, read as the reverse complement.
ACTCAGGAGAGCTTAATTGAATCTCGCCTTGGCGCTGAGGCACTTGGTTGGGGATTGCTTGATATTTTGCCCAGTAGATCTCGCCCATACGAGCATCAACAGCCACAACAAATGATTGGGCACCAGCGCTAATAAATCTAGGCTTAAATACCAGTTGGCTAGCTATAGCATCCAGACTGGCCACAGGAAGCACAGGAAGCTTGGCTGCAGTTGCTAGACCTTGAACAACGGCCACACCCAAGCGAACACCTGTAAAGGCTCCAGGACCAACACCTACCGCGATAACATCGAGCGAAGCAAGTTCGCTAGATGTCTCGCTCAGTAGCGCATCAACCCATGGCAACAAGAGCTGGCTAGCGCCAGCCGACACTTTTTGGTGTCGGAACAATGGCGCTATATCGTCTAAAGATAAAGCCACCGAACACCACGCTGAAGAGGTGTCGATGGCCAATATACGGGTCAATTTGGACTCTCTTATAACTTATGAACTCAGACCCGCAATGATATCTGGTGGAGCCTGGACAAGTTCAATCAAGACGCCTTCCCCACAAAATGGAAATTCTTCATTTCCTTTTGGATGCACGAAGGTAATTTCATGGCCACCAGCGCCCATACGAATGCCGCCAGGTGCAAAGCGTAAACCTTGATCTGATAGCCATTCAACTGCTTTCGGCAAATCATCAACCCATAGGCCAATATGGTTGAGTGGCGTCTGATGAACAGCAGGCTTCTTGTCGATATCAAGGGGCTGCATCAGGTCTAATTCAATCTCATGTGCGCCCTTACCAATTGCACAAATGTCCTCATCGACGTTTTCACGCTCGGATACAAAAGTGCTCTTATATTCAAAACCCAATAGATCAATCCAAAGCTTTCGGAGGCGATCTTTATTCTCGCCACCAATCGCTATTTGCTGAATACCCAAAATCTTGAATGGCTTAGTCATATTGCGCCTTATTCGAAACGGATGATTAATTGATCTACTGCTAAGCTTTCGCCTACATTAGCGCAAATTTCAGCTACCACGCCATCTTGAGCTGCAACCAATGTGTTCTCCATCTTCATCGCTTCAATCGCAGCTAATTTCTGACCAGCAGTTACCGCATCACCAACCTTGACGGAAACATTGGTTAAAAGGCCCGGCATCGGTGACATAACTAATTTAGAGGTATCGGGTGGAACTTTCGCTAGCATACGACGCTGGAGTTCTGCGCCTAATGGACTTAAAACCATACATTCATAATGTGCACCATCTAAAACGAGTGCGTACTTAACGCCCTTACGTTCTACTTGCGCAGTAATCTTATGAGTGCCATTGATGGTTGCCCGCAAGCACAGCTCACCTGGGCGCCAATTACTGACGATGTTGTAACGACTTACATCATCCTCTTCGTCGATGTAAACCGAATACACGCCGTCTTTTAGCTCTACCCGAATTGGAATTTCTTTGATGTCCTCGCTTGAACCAACACGCGCGCCAGTCACAACAACAAATTTCTTTGCAATTGTCATCTCATGACCCGCTAGCTGACCATCAATCATCTGGATGTGCTCGAGATAGCGATAGCGCATAAAGGCTGCGAGTGCTGCCAAACGCTTGGGGTCAGCCGGTTGGACAGAATCCTTTTTGAAACCATCCGGATATTCTTCGGCGATGAAGCCGGTGGTGAAATCACCAGATACAAAACGGGGGTGTTGCAATAAGGCTGCCTGAAATGGAATATTGGAATAAATGCCACGAATCACAAAATCATTTAATGCAGAACGCATTTTTTCTATTACCTCAGTCCGATCCTTACCATGGATGATCAGCTTCGCAATCATGGAGTCGTAATACATCGGAATTTCACCACCCTCGTAGACACCCGTATCTACACGCACGCCATCAAGCTCAGCTGGGGGGCGATATTTAACTAAACGACCAGTAGATGGTAGGAAGTTACGAAATGGATCATCTGCATTAATGCGGCATTCCATAGACCAGCCATCGAGTTTGATATCTTCCTGCTTGAATGCCAATTTCTCACCAGCAGCTACACGAATCATCTGCTCCACTAAATCAAGTCCAGTAATACCCTCGGTTACCGGATGCTCTACCTGTAAGCGGGTGTTCATCTCCAAAAAGTAGAAAGATTTGTCTTTACCAACAACAAACTCCACCGTTCCAGCAGATTGATAATTAACAGCCTTAGCCAAAGAAACAGCTTGCTCACCCATTGCCTTGCGTGTGGCCGCGTCAATAAATGGGGATGGTGCCTCTTCAATCACCTTTTGATGGCGCCGCTGAATAGAGCAATCCCGTTCACCTAGGTACACCACGTTACCTTGCGAGTCACCTAGCACCTGAATCTCTATGTGACGAGGACCCTCGACAAACTTTTCAATGAAGACACGATCATCACCAAAGCTGTTGAGCGCTTCAGTACGACAAGCTGTAAATCCCTCAAACGCCTCTTTGTCATTAAAAGCAACGCGCAGGCCCTTACCGCCACCGCCCGCTGACGCCTTAATCATGACTGGGTAACCAATATCTTGAGCAATCTTCACGGCATCTTCAGCCTTATCAATTGCCTCATTAAAACCAGGAATCGTATTGACCTTGGCCTCTATCGCTAATTTTTTAGAGGCAATCTTGTCACCCATTGCGGCAATCGACTGATGTTTAGGTCCGATGAATACAATGCCCTCTTCTTCGCAGCGACGTGCAAATTGCTCATTCTCAGAAAGAAAACCATAACCCGGGTGAACAGCTTCAGCGCCAGTATCTTTGCAGGCCTGAATGATGCGATCCATAACTAAATAAGATTCACGCGATGGTGCTGGCCCGATGCAAACTGCCTCATCGGCCATTTGAACGTGACGCGCCTCTTTATCCGCCTCAGAAAAGACGGCCACTGTCTTAATGCCCATCTTCTTGGCTGTTTTAATAACACGGCAAGCAATCTCACCGCGGTTAGCAATCAGAATTTTCTTAAACATTTTCGTAGTCATAATGTATCGGCGCCTTAAAGAGGAATATTGCCGTGTTTACGCGGTGGATTTATGAGCTCTTTATCTTTGAGCATCGCCAAAGATCGCGAGATACGTTTCCGAGTTTCATGAGGCAAAATCACATCATCAATGTAGCCGCGACGGCCTGCAACGAAAGGATTGGCAAACTTAGCCTTATATTCAGCTTCGCGAGCGGCAATTTTCTCAGGATCGGATTTCTCTTCTCGGAAGATAATCTCCACAGCGCCTTTAGGGCCCATTACAGCGATTTCTGCTGAAGGCCAGGCGAAGTTAACGTCACCGCGCAAATGCTTGGAGGCCATCACATCATAAGCACCACCATAGGCTTTGCGAGTAATCAGGGTAACCTTAGGCACGGTACAGTCTGCATAGGCGTACAGCAATTTCGCGCCATGCTTAATAATGCCTCCGTACTCTTGAGAAGTTCCCGGCATAAATCCTGGAACGTCTACCAAAGTCACTACAGGAATATTAAAGGCATCACAGAAGCGCACGAAACGTGCAGCCTTAATTGATGCCTTGATATCTAAACAACCTGCTAATACTAACGGCTGATTTGCAACAATTCCGATCGAGCGGCCTTCCATGCGAGCAAAACCGATCAAGATGTTTTTAGCGTAATCTGGCTGCAACTCGAAAAACTCACCATCATCCACAATTTTTCCAATCAACTCTTTCATATCATAAGGTTGATTTGGATTACTTGGAACCAAGGTGTCCAGTGAGAAATCAGGTTCTTCAGTGCGCATCGCCCCATTAATCATGGGCGGCTTTTCGCGATTAGATAGCGGAAGGTAATTGAAGAAACGACGGAGCATCATGATGGCATCGACGTCATTATCAAAGGCCAAATCACAAACACCTGAAATGGTGGAGTGTGTGATAGCCCCACCCAACTCTTCAGCAGTTACATCTTCATGCGTCACTGTCTTTACTACTTCCGGACCAGTCACAAACATGTACGAACTGTCTTTCACCATGAAGATAAAGTCAGTTAAGGCCGGTGAATATACGGCACCTCCAGCAGATGGGCCCATGATTAAAGAAATTTGTGGGATTACGCCCGAGGCAGTTACGTTGCGCTGAAATATTTCTGCATAACCTCCCAATGATGCAACGCCCTCTTGAATACGTGCTCCACCAGAATCATTCAGGCCAATAACAGGGGCGCCAACTTTAAGCGCCTGATCCATGATCTTGCAAATCTTCTCAGCATGTGCTTCAGAAAGTGAACCGCCTAAGACGGTAAAGTCTTGTGAGAACACAAATACTAGACGACCATTAATCATGCCATAACCAGTTACAACGCCATCACCAGGAACGGTTTGATCGGCCATACCAAAGTCGTGGCAACGATGCTCTACAAACATATCCCACTCTTCAAAAGTACCGGCATCCAATAAGAGTTCAATACGCTCGCGCGCCGTGAGTTTACCCTTGGAGTGTTGAGCAGCGATACGCTTTTGCCCGCCACCTAATCGCGCAAGCTCACGCTTTGCTTCAAGCTGTTGAATGATTTCCTTCATAACTACTCCTTAGAAAAATTCGTGCCCCATTGCTTCGAGCAATCTTCTCGCAGCAACAGAAGCGGCCATGGTTCCCTGATTAACCTCGGCACTCAAGCTAGGTAACAGTGTTTGTACGGTAGGGTGATTCTGAAACGCATTTTTAAGGCCCGCATCAATACGGTCCCACATCCAGGCACCCGATTGTTGTTTGCGACGCGCTTGCAAATTGCCATTAGCGTTTTGCAGCTGTTGAAAATGCAGAATTTTTTCCCACAATTCGGGTACGCCATTTCCCTCTAAAGCACTGAGAGTCATCACGGTGGGGTGCCAATATTCTTGGTTATGAGAGGCATGGTCAGGATTTCCCTGGAAACCCAAAAGCCGTAAAGAGCTGGTAATAAATAATTGCGCACGCATGGCAGCATCGGGGTCGATGTCCACCTTATTGATCACAATCAGATCGGCAATTTCCATTACACCCTTCTTAATCGCCTGAAGATCATCGCCTGCATTCGGCAGTTGCATTAGCAAGAACATATCTGTCATGCCAGCAACAGCAATTTCACTTTGACCAACACCCACCGTTTCGACGATCACGATGTCAAATCCAGCAGCTTCGGCAACTAACATGGCTTCACGAGTCTTTTCAGCGACACCACCTAAGGTGCAAGAAGATGGACTTGGGCGGATAAATGCATTATCTAAAACAGATAGCCTCTCCATCCGGGTCTTATCACCCAGAATAGAGCCACCAGATAAGCTTGAAGAGGGATCAATTGCCAGCACGGCAACACGATGGCCTTTTTCAATTAAAAACAAACCAAGAGTTTCAATTAATGTGGATTTCCCAACACCAGGAACCCCGGAGATCCCAAGACGAAATGACTTGCCCGTTTTTGGCAACAAAGTATTGAGCACATCATCTGCACGCTTACGGTGATCCATGCGCGTGGATTCAAGCAAGGTGATGATCTTAGCCAAAGCCCGGCGCTGCGCTGACGAAGGCACGCCAGTGAGGTCATCCACTAAGCCTTGGTCAACAATATTTAGCATGCTGATGAGCTCTTCACTCTTCTTGGATTATTGCGGCTTCGCAGATTTGCGAATCTGCTCAAGTACATCCTTTGCAGATGCCGGGATCGGTGTGCCCGGGCCATAAATACCCTTAACCCCAGCTTCATATAAGAAGTCGTAATCCTGACGCGGGATTACGCCGCCAACGAATACGATAATGTCATCTGAGCCCTGCTTCTTCAGTTCAGCAATGATGGCAGGTACCAGAGTCTTATGTCCCGCAGCTAATGTCGAGATACCCAAGGCATG
>CANFWB010000027.1 GCA_947450605.1 Burkholderiaceae bacterium | reverse complement strand
TTTGCCACCGGTTTTTATGACCGCGTACATGGTGTGAAACCTCAAATTAATTCTACGTTTAAGCTAATCCACCCTGGATGAGCTAAGCCCATTATTATATATTGCATGTCGACCAGTGTCAAAACCAATGAATTAAGCCAAATTTTGGCCCCAATTTCCTTAGATTTCAAGGCTTTAGACGAGGTTATCCGTCTGCGCCTAGCCTCTAAAGTCGCCTTAATTGACCAAATCTCCACTTACATCATCCAGGCAGGTGGCAAACGGGTACGTCCAGCCCTGTTACTGCTTGTCAGTAAAGCCTTAGCGAATGGCAAAGACACCCCCCATGCCCTAGAGCTAGCTGCCGTAGTGGAATTTATCCATACAGCCACCCTTCTGCATGATGACGTTGTCGATGAATCCACCCTCAGAAGGGGTCGAGAAACAGCAAATGCTGCGTTTGGCAATGCCGCCAGCGTTTTGGTGGGTGACTTTCTGTATTCCAGAGCCTTTCAGATGATGATTGGACCCAGTGACCTACGGGTCATGGAAATTCTCTCCGATGCAACCAACACGATTGCTGAAGGTGAAGTTCTACAGCTACTCAATATGAATGACCCTGAAGTAGATGAAGCAAGCTATCTGCGGGTGATTCGCTATAAAACTGCCAAATTGTTTGAAGCATCTACAGAGCTTGGGGCTATTTTGGCTGGCACCGACAGCAAGCAAAGAGAGCAATCCGCTGCTTTCGGCCGCCATATTGGCACTGCCTTCCAATTAATGGATGATCTTCTGGATTACACCGCCGACGCATCCCAGATGGGGAAAAACGCTGGCGATGACTTAAGGGAAGGTAAGCCTACACTTCCACTCATTTATCTTCTCGAGAATGGCAGCACTGAAGAGCGTCTATTGGTTCGAGCCGCCATTGAACAAAATCAAGATTTACCAGATGACGTCTTTGCACAAATTCTCAGTGCAGTGCAAAACTCAGGCGCCTTGGATTACACCCAGGCAGCAGCCAAACGTGAAGTCGATCTTGCGTTGGAGTGCCTCAAAGACTTCCCGCAAAACGAAGCAACGGCAGCATTACATGCCTTGTGCCAGTATTCGCTGTCTAGACAAACCTAAGTACCAACGCTTTTCACTCTAAGCTCACGTGCAGTAATGCGCGCTTCCTCGGCTTCTTTACGCAAACGTAATATTTCCTCTGGAGAAAGTCGGTCTAGATTGGAATAATCTAATTTCCAAGAGGGATCACGCGACCACACCAAAGACGACTGTATGGTGGTTCGTGCGCCTGCAGCGCTCTCTAGAAGGCGGAGGGCCAATTCAAAGTTTAAATCTTGTGATTGGGGGTTGCCAGGCAAAGCCGCTGCATTACCCAATGGGAGATCGCTAAACAAAAAACGCGGCACCCCACAGTACTCCACAATATCTTTGGCTGCCCCCATGATGACGGTTGGGATCCCTGCCTCCTCCAAATAACGCGCCAGTAAACTTTGGCTTTGGTGACAAATGGGGCAATTCGGAATCAACACAGCAACATCCACCTTATCTGCACGCATCTTACTTAAGAGTAATGGCGCATCTATTTCTAAGGTGTGGCGCTGACTCCGATTGGTAGGCAAGCCATAAAAGTGTTTTGATAGGGATTGAATGCGCCCAGCTTCTGCGGCTCGCTTTGCCGCATTGAGCGGAAACCAACAATTTTCATCTTCCATATTGGCGTTAAGCCGATCAATGCCCACATGTGCAATACGCAAATCTATCTCTTCATCAATGGATTGGCTATATGGCTCGTAAAACTTAGCGCCTGCATTGTATGGCGCACCAGGCCCTTGAGGCCCCTTGCTCGCATCAAAAGGAACGGCAGTGGTCACCAAAGCCAAAACAGATTGATTGAGTGGTTTGCTTAGCAGAGCAAAGGGAACATCACTGTAATGTGCCCAGACATAGGGCGTTTCATATCCCAAGCCGAGGTAGTAATTTCGGGTACGCTCGATATAGCGAACTGGCTGATCCAGTTCAGACGCAAATATCAATTCAGAATTCTTGGTCATCAATCCATCCCTGTAAGATATTGTTTATTCAATACTAGGAGAATGCATTATGGCTCAGTGGCTCAGATTTCATCATCAAGGCAAACCCGGTTTAGGGCAGGTGCAAGGTGAGCAGATTGCCGTCTACAGAGGAGATCTATTTAGCAACCCCCAAGCTACTGGCGAAACATTCAACCTGTCTGATGTCACTATCGATATCCCCTGCACCCCATCCAAAATGGTTGCCATGGTGGATAACTTTCACGCACTAGTCACCAAGCTAGAGCACGCGGTGCCAGCCGAGCCTTTGTACTTCCTTAAAGGAAATAATTCGTTCTTAGCTGCCAATCAAGTCATTCGCACTCCCAAGTCATACTCCGGGAAAGTGGTTTATGAGGGGGAGCTTGGCATTGTGATTGGCAAGGCCTGTCATGAAGCAGATGAGGCACAAGCAGCCAATGCAATTTTTGGCTACACCTGCATTAACGATGTGACCGCTATTGAGATTTTGAATCGAGATCCAGGCTATGCTCAGTGGACGCGCTCTAAGAGCTTTAATACCTTTGGTGTCTTTGGTCCCTACATCACTACAGATATCGATCCAAGCAAGCTCACCATAAAAACAATCCTGAATGATCAAGAGCGCCAGAACTACCCAATCGCCGATATGATTTTCCCGCCGGCAAAATTGGTTAGCTTAATTTCTCAAGATGTGCCATTACAAGCTGGTGACATCATCGCCTGCGGAACATCGGTTGGTGTTGGTTCTATGAAATCAGGCAGCAATGTCAGCATCATTATTGATGGCGTTGGGCGCTTAGATAATCGCTTTGAATAAGCCAGTAAGACTGCCAAGCTAAAACTACAATAACAAAAACCCTCACCATGTACAGTGGTGAGGGTTTTTTAATACCTCAGCATTTGAAATATTGAAGCTAAAAACTTCACTAAACGTCTTTTAGTAACCTGAAACGGATGGCAATGCCAGGCTGCCTTTGGAAGCCTGAACATTTTCATCCAGATACTTTGTTAATGCAAAGACGGTATTCAAACAAGGTGTTGGTGTTTCAGTAATCTTACCCAGCTCAATCACAGAGCCCAATAACGCATCAATCTCCAGACTACGGCCTGCTTCTAAGTCTTGCAGCATAGATGTTTTGTGCTTGCCGACTTTTTCAGCGCCAGCAATACGACGCTCAATATCTACACGGAAAATAACGCCCAACTTCTCGGCGATCGTTTGCGCTTCGGCCATCATGTTACGAGCCAACTCCTTGGTCAGTGGGTACTGGCAAATGCCTTCCAAAGTACCGTGGGTTAGTGAGCTGATTGGATTGAAGGTCATATTGCCCCACAACTTCAACCAAATTTCAGAGCGGATATCGTCTAAGACTGGAGATTTAAATCCAGCAGCGGCCATCATCTCCGATATCTTCTGAATACGCTCTGTTGACTGGCCATCGAGCTCACCCAATGGGAAGCGATTGCCCTCAACGTGACGAATCACACCGGGGGCTTGAGTAAAGGTTGCTGGATACACTACGCAACCAATAATATTGTTTGGGTTGATTGCCCTCTTGGCAACACCGCCAGCATCCACAGTCTCAACCGAGTGATCTTGATAATCGCCACCCAATTTCTGAAAGTACCACCAAGGAATGCCGTTTTGCATTGGAATCAAAATCGTGTCTGGGCCCATGATGGATGCAAGATCGTCAATGATGGGCTCAACCTGGTGCGCCTTCACTGCCAGAATGACCACATCTGGAGTTTCAGCATCTGTAATTTTCTCAACTGCCTTTACCTCTGCTACCAAAGGCTCAGGCTGGTCATTCATGATTAATGCCAGACCACGTTCTTTAATCGCTGCCAAAGTAGCACCACGAGCAACGACAGTGACATCATTACCAGCCCGTGCCAACATGACAGCAAGGTAACCGCCAATAGCGCCTCCTCCACCGATCACACAGATTTTCATAAGAACTCCATAAAGATAAGAAATTTTGAATTACTGTCATATTAGAGGAGAATATTTTGCAGTGCAACAAAATATTGGTGCCTAATTTTTAGGCACTCATGAGGCTATGTATCGATTAATTTGCACGTAATTGGGCTCTGGGCACTAACCCACCTAAAAGCATGCCTACGATGCTAGCGAGAAGTCCAGCCAATTGAGGGGGCAGGATGGCGTGAGGCGCCAATGTTTCACAACCAATCCAGACAGTAAGGCCGCCCAAAACTGCCAATAAGCCTCCGAGGGAATTGGCTTTGGGCCAATAAATACCAAATGCCAGTGGCACAAAAGCTGCGACCAGTGTGATCTTATAAGCACTCTCCACCATCTTGAAAATCGATAAATGGGAGTTAATCGCAAAGAATGTGACTATTGCCGCAAAACACAAAACTGTAATCCGCATCACTTTCAATAAGTCTTGATCTGATAGGTGTTTGAAAAAACCCCTCACAATGTTTTCAGCAAAGGTGACGGAAGGTGCGAGCAAAGTCGCACTGGCACAACTCTTAATGGCCGACAGCAAAGCGCCAAAAAACATGACTTGAGCAATCAGTGGTGCGTGATTCAAGATCAATTTCGGCAAAATCATTTGCGGATCAGTATCTAAATATTGCTTCACCAGATCCGGACTAATGATGGTGGCTGAGTAAGCCAAGTAAAGCGGGACAAAAGCAAAAATGAAATACAGAACGCCACCCAATAAGGCCGCCTGCACTGCAATGTTGACATTCTTAGATGAGGTGATACGTTGAAAAACGTCCTGCTGAGGAATCGAACCTAACATCATGGTGCATAAGGCAGCCACAAAGCCTAAGATGGAAGCGAGGTTCATGTCTGGCCAGAAGTTGGAAAACTGCCCAGCAGCAGCTGCATGCTCCAGCACCACACCAATACCACCAGTCTGAGCTGTCATCTCACCACCAATGTAGAGCATCCCCACCACAATGATGATCATTTGAATGAAGTCGGTAATCGCTACTGACCACATGCCGCCGAAGAGGGTGTAGATCAGTACGCTGCCTGCACCAATCAACATACCGCCAGTTTGTGAAATACCCCCTTCAGAAACGACATTGAAGACTAAGCCCAGGGCTTTGATCTGCGCAGCAACCCAGCCCAAATAAGAAACCACAATACAGAGCGTCACTAAAACCTCTACCGTACGGCCATATTTTTCTCTAAAGAAATCACCAATAGTGAGCATGCGGCGGTTGTACAAATGGCGCGCAAAAAAGAGTCCGACCAAAATCAGACACATTGAAGAACCAAAAGGGTCAGAAACAATTCCTCCAAGCCCTTCTTTTAAGAAGGTGGCCGGAATACCCAGCACCGTTTCAGAGCCAAACCAGGTAGCGAAGACGGTAGCGGTCACCACCGGCAATGGGAGACTGTGGCCAGCCGCAGCGAAGTCGGCCGTATTCTTAACCCGTAGTGCGGCCCAAAGACCGATGCCTACGGATACCACCCAATAGATGATGACAAACCAAATCAGCATCGCCCAATTTCTCCTTCAGGAATTTGCACAAATTATATGGCCTTGTTACTTATGTCATTTAATCAATAGGAGCCAAATTTGGGCAAGTCTGTCTGACATAATTCATGGGTGAATTCCATCATAGAGAACCCAAACGCTGATTTAGCCTATCAAAAGGCGATTTTGGGTTCTGTATCGCGTACTTTTGCACTTACTATTCCCCTGCTTCCTCCTGCTATTGAAATAGTGGTTGGCAACACCTATTTACTCTGTCGCATCGTCGACACAATCGAGGATGCAGCTGAACTCAGTCCAGCAGAGAAGCAAAGTTTATCGAAGCTATTTTTAGATGCGGTTCTTGGCACCATTCCTGTGGCGTCGTTTGTAACACCCTGCCTAGATGCCTTAAGGGGCTACTCGAATATCGATGAGCTCGATTTAATTGCTCACACCCCAATCGTTCTTCGAATTCTTCATACCTTTCCTAGCAGAGATCAAGAGGCCATTAGTCGTTGTGTTTCGATCATGTCTGAAGGTATGTCACATTTTCACAATCGACAAACGCAAGAGGGGCTTAAAGACCTCGCTGAATTTGAAGACTATTGCTATGTTGTGGCAGGAGTCGTTGGAGAATTGCTCACAACGATCTTTAGCTACCACTCCCCTCAATTTGCCAAAGACATCCACAGACATGAACGCCTCGCTTTAGCCTTTGGTCAAGCCTTGCAAATGACCAATATCCTCAAAGACTCGCCAGAGGACCACGCACGGGGAGTGTCCTGGAAGCCTGCGCAAATGAGCCAGGCTGAGCTTCTCAAGATTGCCTACGAAAAACTACAGGATTCCCTTAGTTATATTCTTCTGATTCCAGCAAATGAGATCGGCATCAGACGTTTCTGCTTTCTAGCATTTGGTCTCGCAGTCATGACGCTAGAAAAAATTGCCACTAGAAAAGAGTTTGGCAATAAAGCTGACGTGAAACTCTCTAGAAGTACGGTTTGGATTTTCTATGGCTTTACCAAGCTAGCTACCAGCAATGACTTCTTGATGAAATCATTTTTTTACACCGCCTCTACTCACTTAAAAAAACTTGCATTAGTACACAGCTAAAGCGCACCTTCATGCTTTAAAAGCCAAAGCTTGATCTGGCGATAAAAACCAGGGCCATCTTCCTTCATAAAGCCCCCAAGACCTTGTGCGGATACTACTCTGTGGCATGGAGTAACTAAAGGGTAGGGATTGGCGCCACAGGCAGTCCCGACAGCGCGAGGCCCACTCTGAATCATCTTTGCAATCTCGCCATAAGTCTTAGTAGTGCCCAACTTAATACCTTGAGCAGCACTCCACACTTTTTGCTGATGCGCTGTTCCAGCAGGCTTGAGCGGAAGATCGAAAACAGAAGAGGCGTTTTTGAAATAGCGCTCGCACTGCTTTAAAAACGCCTTCGCCAAATGATTTCCCGGAGGGTTTAATACGGTATTTTGGGGTAAATAATCAATTTTTGAGATCATCAAGCTGCCGTCCACTAACTCCGTTTGCACACCTAGGTAGCCAAAAGGAGCCTTAATCACGCAATATTCAATAGATTGAGGGATGGGCATACAGGAGATTCTGACATAGATTAAAGAATGCATTCTGACGAGATTCCAATATAGCTATAGCTAGTGAAATCGCACTTTGCTATATTGATTGCTCCTTATTCTTTGTAGGCATAACTAATGGACACTTTTTTTGATGATTGGCCTTTTATTGGGCAAGTCGCACTAGTCCTATTTTTACTCGCACTATCGGGCTTTTTTTCTATGGCCGAAACCAGCATGTTGTCCTCCAATCGCCATCGCCTGCGCGCTATGGCCAATGGCGGGAATGCTGGAGCCGCACTTGCGGAAAAACTATTAAAGCGTATTGATTCACTGCTATCAGTACTGCTGATTTCTAACAACCTCATCAATACTATCCTGCCCATTTTGGTCACTGGCATTGCCCTCCATATTTTTGGAGATAGCGGCCTGGTGCTATCGATCGCCACCCTAGTGGTTGCCTTGCTGATCATCATTTTTAGTGAGATCACACCGAAAGTCATTGGAGCAGCCTTTCCAGAAAAAATTGCCAGTAATGTTGGTTGGCTCATTCTCCCCCTCACCTTCGTACTAAAACCTCTGCTTTGGTTCATTAACAGTTTTGTCTCTAATTTAATGAGGGTGTCTGGGTTGCAGACGTCCACGGAAAATAGGGTGATGAGCAAAGAAGAATTGCGTAGCCTGGTTCTTGAATCCAATCGCTTTGTCTCGACCCACCATCGCAATATTCTGCTGAATCTATTTAATCTAGAAAATATCTTGGTTGATGATGTGATGACGCCTCGATCAAAGATTGAAGTGCTCGATCTCTCCAGGCCGATTGATGAGGTTGTACAGCAACTGGAAACTTGTTATCACAATAAGTTACCAGTCTGCGATGGTGACTCTGAACGGATTGTTGGAATACTGTCTGTAAAAAAAGTACTCTCATTGCTGGGCAATGAAGAGCTTCTCCATGAAGACTTTCGATCCTTGCTAAACGAACCCTACTTCATTCCAAGCGGAACTCCTGTTTTACAACAGATGCAATTTTTTCAAGATAACCAACAGCGCTTAAGTCTAGTAGTCAATGAGTATGGCGAAGTGCTTGGGCTAGTCACCTTTGAAGATATTGTCGAAGAATTGATCGGCGAATTCACAACCTCCTTCTCCAATCTCTCCACTGATCCCCGCTGGCTAGCTGATGGAACTTATCTGGCCAGTGGAACTGCTTCACTACGAGATTTAAATCGCCTCCTCAAGCTAGATCTGCCGCTGGAAGGCCCGCGCACCTTAAACGGTCTTATCTTGGAAAAACTAGAAGCCATCCCCGATTACGACGTCAGCATTCGGATTGCCGGCGTAGTCATGGAGATCGTTCAGTTTGATGAGCATGGTGTAAAAACCGTCAAGCTATACCGACCTATTGGCCAACTGCATCAAGATTGAGCGAGCCACTGCATGACTCTCATATTATTCGAACCTGGCATGAAATCGCTGTTAATGCATTAAACACTCGGGCTACGGATATCCACATTGAGGCTAGATCTCAAGAAACAGTAGTGCGCGTGCGAATAGATGGTCGCCTGACATTGCAGAACCAATACCCCATTGATTTACATGAGCGTTTAATTACGCGCATCAAAATCCTGGCACGCCTAGATATTGCAGAAAAACGCTTGCCCCAAGATGGACGCCTTGCTGTTGGCCACGACTTCAGTCACCCTAATATCGATTGCCGGGTATCTATTCTTCCTACTCTGCATGGTGAAAAAGCAGTGGTCCGTATTCTGCCAAGCCGCCTGGAAGAGTTGGCATTAGATCAGCTTGGCCTACTACCAGAGCAACTGGAAATATTCCAAAATGTCATTCATCAAACCAATGGCTTAATTTTGGTGACCGGCCCAACGGGAAGTGGAAAAACACGCACCTTGTATAGCTGCTTAAGTGCGCTGAATCAAGTACAACGTAATATTTGCTCTGTAGAGGATCCGATTGAAATCCGACTCCCCGGCGTGAACCAAGTGGCCTATCACCCCAAAGCAGGTTTAGACTTTCCAACGATTATTCGCGCCCTTCTGCGGCAGGATCCTGACGTCATCATGATTGGTGAAATACGCGATGCCGCAAGTGCACAGCTTGCGATTCAGGCTGCGCAAACAGGCCACCTGGTGCTTAGCACTTTGCATACACGCAATGCAATCGGCGCCTTAAGTCGACTTAAAAGTCTGGGCATAGATCAAGATTCGATTGAATCTTGTCTTCGCTGTGTCAGCTCTCAAAGGCTGGTTCGTAAACGCTGCAAACAATGTAATCAGACTTCCAGTAAAACTGCTTGTCATTCATGCAAAGGATCAGGCTACTTTGGTCGCATTGGTGTACATGAAGTTTTAGGCAGTAAACAATTGCTTGCATCAATTCAACCGCTAGATATCCACACGGCAGGCATGCAATTGGTGAGGTCTGGCTTAATTGATCAGACTTCCCTGGAGTCTGAGCTTGGCACTTGGCATTAATCAGTATGTTTTTCAATAAAAAACTGAGTAAATCTGAGCAACTGCATTTTGCTGGGCAAATGCTCGCCCTGCTTCAAGCTGGGCTACCCCTGCTCAATGCTATTCAACTATTAATTCAGTCCGCACCGAAATCTTGGCAAGTTTGGCTGGAGGATATTCGCACTCTTCTTCAAAAAGGGAATAGCCTTTCCTTCTGCTTAAGCGCGCAAGATGGAAAATTTTCCCAAGAATTTTCAAATCTCATCAGGGTCAGCGAGAGATCTGGTGATCTTAGTTTGGCGCTGCGGACGATTTCTCAACAACTAGAAGCCCAAATTGAATTGCGCAGAAAAGTACAACAGTCCCTGACCTATCCCGTAATCACCCTGGCAACTTCTTTTTTGCTGGTACTGGTCATGATGGTCTGGGTTGTACCTGTTTTTAAAGAAGTCTTTGGCAATTTTCGGGCAGAGTTGCCGGCACCCACCAGAATACTGATTGCCCTTTCCACAGGGATCCAAGAATACTTATTTGAAATCTTCGCAGTAGTTCTCATAACGGCCTCTGGATTTTTGTATGCGTGGCTCAAATCTAGCTCGCTCCAAAAGTACTGTGACATCCTCATGTTGCGAATACCGTTTTTTGGAAATCTATTTAGGCTGGCAACCCTCAGTCATTGGTGTCGAACCTTGGGTCATTTATTGGACGCTGGATTGCCGCTTCCTGATGCGCTGAGAGTAAGCGCACAATCCTCCAATCACTGGGTGAGCCATGACTTCAGCGCTGAAATATTTAAACATCTCACTAGAGGCTGGCCCTTGGGGGAGTCCCTCAAGCGCGCAGACCCCAAGTCACAGCTGTTGGATTTAGAGACATTATTACTACTTCACATCGGCGCCGAAAGTGGTGCATTAGCCGAGATGCTAAATCAGCGCGCCACCATCCTGGGCTCACAACTCAGCAATCAACTGAATACTTTGAGCCAAAGCCTGGAGCCCGCTCTCATCCTTTTGGTGGGAGCTATCATTGGAAGCTTAGTCATCATCCTATATCTACCCATCTTTAATTTAGGACAAATCGTTTAGTGGATCCCAAGGCAAGCATCTGGATAATCAAATCCCTCTTGATATTGGTATTACTTTACTTGGCTTACATAGATTGGCGTACGTTTCGCCTGCCCAATGTCATTACCTTCCCCCTGATCATCTTGGGCATCACTTTTAACTGGGTCTCTGAGCTCTGCTTTACATCGCCATCTTCCGCAATCCTTGGGGCGGCTTTAGGGTATGGATCACTCTGGGCATTAAATGCTGGTTATCGCCTAGTCAAGCACCGCAACGGAATTGGCATGGGCGATGCAAAGCTCTTAGCAGCATTGGGCGCTTGCTTTGGTTGGGGGGCCCTCCCAAGCATTCTCCTCATCGCCTCCATCACGGGACTGCTCGGTGGCATCGCCTGGCTCAAATGGAATCGCCACCAACTCCATACAGCTTTTCCTTTTGGCCCATTTTTGGCTATTGCTGGCATCATTGAGTTGTTATGGCCTCAACTCATTCAAACCTTGATCCCGCCCGGGCTGACCTAAAGGCTTTAAAAGGGGTAATACCCTTGGTTGGCTTAACTGGTGGCATTGGGTCTGGCAAGACCGCAGTCAGTGACTTGCTGGGCGCACTCGGGGCCGGGATTATCGATACTGATCTGATTTCTCATCAAATTACCGCGCCTGGGGGTAAAGCCATTCCATTGATTACCAAGACATTTGGGGCTGAATTTATTGACCCCCAAGGGGCCCTGAATCGCCCCAAAATGCGTACCTTGGTCTTTTCGGACCCCAAGGCTCGGCAGTCCTTGGAGCAAATTACCCACCCCTTGATTCAGCAAGAAACTGCCAAACAGGCTTCCGAGCTAGCGAATTCGGGGGTACCTTACCTTGTTTTTGTTGTGCCCCTATTGATTGAATCGGGTTCATGGGTAAATCTCATTGACTATCTTGTGGTGGTGGATTGTCCGGAAGAAACCCAAATACAAAGAGTAATGCACCGCAACAATATGACTCGCCCAGAGGTAGAAAATATTCTTAAAGTGCAAGCCAACCGAAGTACCCGCCTGGCCGAAGCTAATGCTGTGATTGAAAATCAAGGCAACTTGGACGACCTCAAACCAGCGGTTTTAAATCTGCACCAACAAATACTCAGAATTCAGGAAGAGCCTCTGAGTTCGTCATAGAATATAGGCTTGTGATTGTCTACGAATACCCCTTCAATGAATTAGTCCGAAGCATGCTTCGGCTGGAGTATTTGTTCGCCCGCTTCAACCACTTCCTTCGATCCGACGATCCCGAGCTACACCATAATGCGATTGCCATGTTGTTTGATTTAGGTGATATTGGTTCTCGAGGCGACATTAAGTCCTTATTGCTCAAAGAATTCGAGCGTCAAAAATATACTTTAAATGGCTTAAAGTCATCCCAAAAAGTAGACCAAGAGGCGCTCTCACAAACACTAGCTGAAATTGATAAGGCCGCACTCAATATTAATCAGTCCATGGGCAAGCCCAATGCAATCATTAGTGAAAGCGAATGGCTGAATGCCATTCGTACTCGATTAAACATTCCCGGTGGAACAAGTCCAATTGATTTACCGAGCTACCATGCTTGGAAAAATACTCCCTCGACTCAACGCAGAGAGCTATTAGAAAAATACGTGGCGCCACTGTTACCATGGCATGAGGCTTGTCAAATTTTCTTGCGCTTATTGCGTCAATCTGGCGAAGCTAAAGATGTTGTTGCGCATCAAGGCGCTTATCAACAAGCGCCATCCGGCAAGGTTTATCAATTAATGCGCATTGCTATAGAGGATGACACCCTCTTCTCTGAGATCAGCGCTAATAAGTACTTACTATCTATTCGTTTTCTAAAGGCGGATCGCGATAAAAAACCTCAGATCCTCAATGAGGATGTGCCCTTTAGACTTACCCTCTGCCAACTCTAAACCTTCAGTAGTCTGAGTTTTTCCAGCATTGGCCATGCCGCTGGCAATAAAGGTTTCACCGTTGGAATTGCATCTCCGAGCAATTGCCAAGACAAAGCCTGACCCTCACACCCTTGAGGTACGCCACTCCATTTCCGAATGATGCTGACGTGTAAGCGCACATAAGCATGGGGATAGTCGTGCTCCAAAACAACTAGCTCTTCGCTAGACTCGATATCAATTCCCAGCTCTTCCTGTAGCTCGCGTTTAAGCGCTTCAAATACAGATTCGCCGTTCTCAATTTTTCCGCCCGGAACTTCCCAGTAGCCCGCATAAGGTTTACCTTCTGGACGCTGACCCAAAAGATAGCGTCCGTCTGCATCTAATAAAATTCCAGCGGCAACTTCAGTAACAGGGCGATTGAGTTCATTCATCAAAGGTTAACTGCTCAAGCAGTATGTGTACCCGCCCAATGCTTAGCGAACTGCCAAGCCACACGGCCAGAACGTGAGCCACGCTCCAGGGCCCAAACTAATGCCTCAGCTCGTGCACTTTCTATCTGCGCATCATTCAAACCAAAATGGCGCAACCAATGGGCAACGATTTCAAGATACTCATCTTGTTTTGGTGGATAGAAAGAAAGCCATAATCCAAAGCGCTCCGATAGAGAAATCTTTTCCTCTACCACTTCACCTGGATGTATCTCGCCATCATCACCATGAGAATAGCTCAGGTTATCCTTCATATGCTCAGGCAAAAGGTGGCGACGATTCGAGGTAGCGTAAATCAAAATATTGTCGACTTGAGCTGAAACAGAGCCATCCAATGCTGACTTCATAGCCTTATAACCAGACTCACCATCTTCAAATGAAAGGTCATCACAAAAAATAATAAAGCGCTCTGGCCGATCACCCAGCAAATCAGTAATGTCAGCCAAGTCAGCTAAATGTTCTTTTTCAACCTCGACTAAGCGCAGACCTTGAACAGCAAACTCATGCAAACTTGCCTTAATCAGCGAGGACTTTCCGGTGCCACGCGCACCTGTTAGCAAAATATTGTTAGCTGGTTTCTTTTGGATAAAGTTTTTCGTGTTATCACGAATGGCATCGCGTTGACGATCGATATTTTTCAGATCGTCAAAACTAATATCCGCCACGTGCTTGACCGGCTGCAGAAATCCAATGCTTCCAAAGATGCTGTCACGACGGCGCCATCTAAAGGCGGTCGAAGACTTCCACTGCTCTTCAGTTAACTGCTTTGGTAAAAATGTTTCCAGGTGATTTAGAAGTTGTTCTAGTTTTTCATTCATCTTACGAGTTCCTATGAGCGGTAATCAGCGTTAATGGAAACGTAATCATGCGATAAATCACAGGTCCACATAGTCTGTTGCGCCGATCCACGGCCCAAATCAATTTTGACAGTAATTTCTTCTGCCTGCATTACTCTTTGGCCATCCGCCTCTTGATACTCGGAATTACGACCACCATTCTTGGCGACCCACACATCCCCAAGCCACATTTGCACTTTTCCAACATCGAGATCAGTAATGCCAGCATAGCCAATAGCTGCAAGGATCCGACCTAAATTAGGATCACTAGCAAAGAAGGCGGTTTTCACCAAAGGGGAATGGGCTACTGCCTCCGCCACTAAGCGGCACTCTTGCTCCGTCTTTCCGCCCTGTACGTCAATCGTAATAAATTTAGTCGCACCCTCACCATCCCTGACAATCATTTGCGCCAGCTTGCGGGCTAAATCAATCAGAGCAATTCGAAGCAGACCATAGCTTGGATCATCCATTGATGCAATTTGCACGGATGATTGGCCCGTAGCCATGATGATGAAAGAGTCATTGGTTGAAGTATCACCATCAATCGTAATAGCGTTAAATGAAAGATCAGCAACCTCACGAGTCAAGGAAGTTAGCAGACCCGGCGCAAAACCAGCATCTGTGGCAATGAAGCCCAGCATGGTCGCCATATTGGGATGAATCATTCCAGCACCCTTGCAAATACCGGTAATGGTGACTTCGCCTGCAGGCATTTGCACAATGGCAGATGTAGCCTTAGGCTGTGTATCGGTCGTCATGATGGCCTCTGCGGCATCAAACCAATGATCTTCACCCAAATTTGAAACTGCCTTAGGTAAAGCATCAATCAACTTAGCAATCGGCAGTGGCTCCAAAATCACGCCTGTAGAAAAAGGCAAAATCTGCTCAGGATTCAACTTCAACGCTTTTGCTAATGCATCGCAGCTTGCTAAGGCATCTTTCATACCTTGCTCACCCGTTCCTGCATTCGCATTCCCCGTGTTGACCACCAAAGCACGAATCTCACCCTTAGCGCCATCCTGAGCTAGATGCTCTCGACAAACCTGAACCGGTGCAGCGCAAAAACGATTTAGGGTAAAGACACCTGCAACCTGGGAGCCCGGGACTAAAGTCATCACCAGAAGATCTTTGCGATTCGCCTTTTTAATACCGGCTTCTGCTATACCCATCTGAAAACCTTTTACAGGTTTTAGTTGGTCTTTTTTGGGGAGTGGTAGGTTAACTGTCATAGTCTGACAATTGTAGATGAGGCCTTGCAGAGCTGCCGGATCAGGCAGCTCTTTTTACAAGGTATGTAAATTAGCTTAGCGCGCCACAGCAGTTCTTGTACTTCTTGCCACTGCCGCAGGTACAAGGATCATTGCGACCGACCTTTGGTCCAGCGCGCAATGGGGCGGGATTAATTTCAATTGCCGCACCGCGATCACCAGTTGATCCTGCTACTTCGAGGTCTGCGTCTGCGTGCTGATACTGCACGTCAGAGAGCCTTGCTAAATCTTCATTCATAGATTCAGAAGCTTCATCCAGCTCGCTTGCACTCCGAATTTGCACTGTCATAATGCTTTTCACAACATCATTCTTAATGACATTCAGCAATTCGCCATATAACTCGAACGCCTCACGACGATATTCTTGTTTTGGATCTTTTTGGGCATAGCCACGCAAATGGATACCTTGACGCAAATGATCCAAGGCCGCCAAATGCTCGCGCCAATGGGTATCTAAGCTGTAAAGCAAAACAGAGCGCTCAAATCCAGCAAATGAAGAGCGGCCGGAGAGCTCCACTTTCGCGTCATAGGCCTCTTTTGCGGTCGCTAATACGCGCTCAACAATCTGCTCATCGTCCATAGACGCAGCATTTTCAACCCAATTTTTTAGGTCAACAGTTAAACCCCAATCACTAGCCAATGCATTCTCAAGGCCAACTAAATCCCACTGCTCTTCCATAGATTCGCGAGGAACATACAAGGCGCAAATAGTACGCAAGACGTCTTCACGTAAATTGGCAATTAAATCACCAACATCAGCACTTTCCAGCACTTCATTTCTTAAGCGATAGGTTTCTTTGCGCTGATCATTAGCAACGTCGTCATACTCCAACAACTGCTTACGAATATCAAAGTTACGGCCCTCAACCTTGCGCTGTGCAGACTCAATAGAACGAGTCACCATACCTGCTTCGATAGGCTCTCCATCTGGCATTTTGAGGCGATCCATGACTGCCCGCAGACGATCTCCAGCAAAGATACGCAATAGAGAATCATCTAAGGAAAGGTAAAAACGGGAAGAGCCAGGGTCACCTTGACGACCTGCGCGACCACGCAATTGGTTATCAATACGACGACTTTCGTGACGTTCTGTACCAATAATATGCAAGCCACCAGCAGTCAAGACTTGATCGTGCAGACTTTGCCACTCATCTTGCAAAGTTTTAATCTTGCTAGATTTATCTGCATCCAAAAGTTCTGCATCTGCCTCAATCAAGGAGGATTGTTTACCAACGTTGCCGCCCAACACGATATCTGTTCCGCGACCAGCCATGTTGGTAGCAATGGTGATCATCTTCGGCCTGCCAGCCTGAGCAATGATCTCAGCTTCGCGGGCATGTTGTTTTGCATTCAACACTTGATGCGGTAACTCACGCTTATCAAGTAAACCAGCGATTAACTCTGAGTTTTCAATGGAGGTGGTTCCAACCAGCACCGGCTGACCACGCTTATAGCAATCTTCGATGTCTTTGATCACTGCGTCGTAACGCTCGCGTGAAGTCTTATAGATCTGATCTTGACGATCTTTTCTTTGACTAATGCGGTTTGGTGGAATGACTACGGTCTCAAGGTTATAAATTTCCTTAAACTCATAGGCTTCAGTATCAGCAGTACCAGTCATGCCTGACAACTTGCCATACATACGGAAGTAATTTTGGAAGGTAATGGTGGCTAGCGTCTGATTCTCGTTCTGAATCTGCACGCCTTCTTTAGCCTCAACCGCTTGATGCAAGCCATCTGACCATCGACGTCCCTGCATGAGGCGTCCCGTGAACTCATCAACAATGATGACTTCGTTGTTTTGCACTACGTATTGCTGGTCACGACTGTACAAAGTGTGTGCACGAAGGGCGGCATACACATGGTGCATCAAGGTAATATTTTGCGGCGCGTACAAAGAATCGCCATCATTTAAAGCGCCAAGCTCCACTAATACTGTCTCAGCTTTGTCATGACCGCGCTCTGTTAAATACACTTGCTGGGATTTTTCATCAACCCAGTAATCGCCTGGCTTTTCAACACCAGTGCCATCGGCTTTTTCTTCGCCGATTTGACGCTCTAAATAAGCAGGCAATGCGTTGATCTTGATATAGAGATCAGTATGATCTTCAGCCTGACCAGAAATAATTAATGGTGTACGCGCCTCATCAATCAGGATGGAATCCACCTCGTCAACAATCGCATAAGCTAAGCCACGCTGTACGCGCTGACCCAAATCTTGAACCATGTTGTCACGCAGATAATCAAAACCAAATTCATTATTGGTTCCATAGGTGATATCAGCAGCATAAGCCTCTTGCTTAGTTGTGTGATCCATCTGCGATAGATTCACGCCAACCTTCATACCCAAGAAGTTGTAAAGCGTTGACATCCACTCGGCGTCACGCTGAGCCAAGTAATCGTTTACGGTAATGACATGAACACCCTTGCCGCTCAATGCATTTAAGTACACGGGGAGTGTTGCAGTTAATGTTTTACCTTCACCAGTACCCATTTCAGCAATCTTGCCCTGATGCAAGGCAAGACCGCCCATCATCTGCGCATCAAAATGGCGCATCTTCATGACGCGCGAGCTGGCTTCGCGAACTACTGCAAAAGCTTCTGGCGCCAGATCATCTAATGACTCACCCGCAGCCAAACGTGACTTGAACTCAGCAGTTTTTGCTTGCAGTGCGGCATCATCCAAAGCTTGCAGGCTAGACTCGAAAGCGCTAACTTTGGCAACCACTTTGCGATACTGTTTTAAGAGGCGGTCGTTACGACTGCCGACCAGGGTTTTAAGAAGACCGATTACCATGGGATATTGAAGTAAATTAAGACCTTGAGTTTATCACCCGCACCCGCTTTTTATATGAACTTCGCCTCTAAACCCAATCGTACGAAAGCCGCCCATGAGTGGCTGGACTATCTGCGTGATTCCGAGGGACTTGGGGGAATTTTGGCAAAAACAGAAGATCTAGCCAAACTCAGAATTGCCCTAAAAGCAGCCCTGCTTGAGCTGGATTTGGATAACTTAGCCCCAAAAATTGAGGCTGGATGGCGCTCTGGCAGCCAAAATGAACTGTTTTTGCTGGTGAGTGGGGCTAGTATTGCCACTCGCCTTCAACAGGTTTTACCTAGCCTAATCAATGAGTTAGGTAAAAAAGGTGTGGTTTGCACAGCCATCAAGGTGCGTTTGAAACCTGCACCGCTAGCCTGGGAAGTGAAGCCTAGAGAAGGGCATCCAGCAAGCATGAGGCCAAAGGGATTTAATGCGGTAGCGAGAGCATCGTGGGAGGCCTTGGTCGAAAAATTAGCCCCGGATTCCGACTTACGCAAGGCAGTTGAGCGCTTATTGCAAAGCAAACCCAAATAAAGCCAGGAAAACTCTCATCAGAAAGTATTAGAAAAAGAGGGGTTGACTCTCTTTGGAATAGGCGGCAGGAGCCTTATTTTCTGGAAAACTACTAATCTCGTAAGAGCTGGGGTCTTCTAATAGTTTGCGTAAAAGGGCGTTATTGAGGGCATGCCCAGATTTTTCAGCAACATAGGACCCAACAATAGGATGCCCAACTAAATAGAGATCCCCAATGGCATCCAAAATCTTGTGGCGAACAAACTCATCCTCATAACGTAGCTCTTCATTATTTAAGATACGGTGCTCATCGAGCACAATCGCATTGTCCAAACTTCCGCCGCGCGCTAAGCCCATTTCTCGCAATGCCTCAACCTCGTGGGCAAAACCAAAGGTGCGTGCGCGACCAATTTCACTCCGGTAGGCATGCTCGGCAAAATCTACGACAAAACGCTGACCTGTCTTATCTACCGCCGGGTGCTTAAAGTCGATTGTGAAATCCAATTTATAACCAAAGAATGGCTCTAATCGAGCAAGCTTGTCACCCTCTCGCACTTCAATCGGTTTTTTAATCACTACAAATTGTCGCGGCGCCTCTTGCTCAGCAATACCGGCAGATTCCATCAGGAATAAAAAGGAGGCGGCACTACCATCCATGATGGGTACCTCTTCGCCATCGAGCTCAATCAGTAAATTATCAAGCCCTAAGCCCGCGCAAGCAGAGAGCAAATGCTCCACAGTGGAAATGCGTACCCCGTCTTTTTGGATTACTGAGGCAAGACGGGTATCACATACAGCCAAGGCAGTAGCCGGAACAACGGATTGTTCCGGCGTATCCACACGTACAAACAAGATTCCTGAATTTACTGGCGCAGGTTTAATAGATAAAGTCACCTTACGCCCAGAGTGCAAGCCAATCCCCACGGTTTTAATCGGGGTGGCGATTGTGCGTTGCTTCATCATAGTCTTATCTAAATTCAGGAATAACTGCTTAAAGCTTCTTCAACATTGAAGCAGCATCACTGACTTCAAACTTGCCAGGCGCTTCACGTTCTAAAGCTGTTACAACGCCATCTTCAACAATCATGGCATAACGGTCTGAACGAACACCAAAACCACGAGCAGTCAAATCTAACTCCAAACCCAGTTTCTTAGTAAATTCAGCGCTACCATCACCCAACATGCGAATCTTATTTCCTACTTTTTGATCGCGTCCCCATGCGCCCATGACAAATGGATCGTTTACGGAAATACACCAAATCTCGTCAACACCTTTTGCTTTAATCGCATCGAAGTGCTCAACATAACTAGGAACATGCTTTGCAGAACAGGTGGGTGTAAATGCACCTGGCAATGCAAAGATCACTACTTTTTTGCCGGCAGCAATCTTCTCAACCTCAAATGCATTAGGTCCAATGGCGCAGCCTTCAGTCGCCTCATCTAAAAACTCGTAGAGAGTGGCGTTTGGTAATTTTTGTCCGACTGCAATCATAAGATCTCCAATTAATAAATAGTTGTCATAAGTATGCCAACGCTAGCGCGGGATTCGTCGTCCGGAGGGGCGCCGCGCTGGCATTCTGCAACTACCTATTGTATTGAGCAGTGGTTTAGTCTGCTTGCTTACGTAAAAAAGCAGGGATTTCGTAATAATCAGCCCCTTTATCCAACATGGATTTAGCTTGTGGTGAGCTATCAGCGCCTAATGTAGGGGCTGGTGTAGCTTCACGCGAACTACGGAATACGCGCGGCAAATCATATTGGCTGTAATCAACACCACTAGTTGCTGGTTGGGAGGCCATTGAAGGTGCACTACCAGCACCAGTCATTGCCAAGCCAGCACTCGTACTCAAAGCTGAATCCAATCCCACTTTGCTCATGGCTGCAGATGCGCTAGCAGGAGCAAA
The DNA here is from genome assembly GCA_947450605.1 of Burkholderiaceae bacterium. Taxonomy (GTDB): domain Bacteria; phylum Pseudomonadota; class Gammaproteobacteria; order Burkholderiales; family Burkholderiaceae; genus Polynucleobacter. The sequence continues at coordinate 5,145 of CANFWB010000027.1, read as the reverse complement.
GCTATTTAAGTCAGCCATGGTTGGCATAGCATCATGGGTACCAGTAGCTTGTCTCCAAACCACTTCTGGTTGATGACTTTGACGTGCTTGTGGATTATTCAAACCCGTAGCAACTACGGTTACGCGCAAGGCATCGCCCAAAGTCTCGTCATAGACAGTACCAAAAATCACGGTTGCGTCATCCGCAGCATAGCCACGAATCGCAGCCATGACTTCACGAGTCTCAGACAATTTCAGTGAACGGCTAGCAGTGATATTTACCAATACGCCACGTGCACCAGACAGATCAACACCTTCGAGTAATGGTGATGCAACCGCAGCTTCAGCAGCTAAGCGTGCGCGATCCATACCAGAAACAGTTGCGGTTCCCATCATGGCTTTACCTTGCTCACCCATGACAGTCTTCACATCCTCAAAGTCGACGTTGATCAAACCTTGTACGTTAATGATTTCTGCAATACCTGAAACAGCGTTATGCAAAACATCATCAGCGCAAGCAAAGGCTTTATCAAACTCAGCATCTTCACCCATCACTTCAAAGAGCTTTTCATTCAGCACCACGATTAATGAATCTACGTAAGACTCGAGTTCAGCAGCGCCATTTTCCGCAACCTTGAGACGCTTTACACCCTCAAAATCAAATGGCTTGCTAATCACGCCCACAGTCAAGATACCCATTTCTTTAGCTACTTGAGCAACGATTGGCGCAGCGCCAGTACCGGTACCACCACCCATACCAGCAGTGATGAACACCATATGAGCACCTTGCAATGTGTCTGCAATGCGTGCACGTGCTTCTTCAGCAGAAGCTGCACCGATTTCAGGTTTTGCACCAGCACCAAGTCCGCTAGAGCCTAGTTGCAAATTCACAGATGCCTCAGAACGCTGTAAAGCGCCAGCATCGGTGTTCATGCAAATAAACTCTACGCCGTTAACACCGCGGCGAATCATGTGCTGAACTGCATTACCACCCGCACCGCCAACTCCAACCACTTTAATGATGGTTTTGCCAGCTGTTTCTTGATCTAACATTTCAAATTCCATATACCCTCCTAGGTAATAAACGTACTACATTCACGACGACGAAAAACACTTAAAAATTTCCTGCGAACCATTCCTTCATGCGCGAGATAACACTCTGTAATGCGCCTGACTGAGATACTCGACGGCCACGTAACAATTGCGCCTGACCCTCCATTAACAATCCGATACTGGTAGCAAATCGTGGGCTACGTAAAACTTCATGTAAGTGGCCGCGATATTCGGGGGTACCAATACGAGCTGGGCGCAAAAACACCTGCTCAGCAAGCTCTACCATTCCTGGCATTAAGGAGGTGCCACCGGTCAGAACGATTCCTGAAGACACCATATCTTCGTAACCCGAATCACGCACTACACCCCTAACTAAAGTAAATAGCTCTTCGACACGTGGCTCAATCACCGCAGCTAAGGCTTGCTTAGACATTGGTCGTGGTTCGCGATCACCCACACCCGGCACATCAATCATGGTGGTCGGATCTGCCATATCCTGGCGAGCGATACCGTATTGAATCTTCAAATCTTCCGCATCAATCGTTGGGGTACGCAATGCCATTGCGATGTCATTGGTAATTTGATCGCCGGCAATCGGAATCACTGCCGTATGACGAATAGAGCCTTGGCAATAGATAGCAATATCAGTTGTGCCGCCACCAATATCAACCAATACAACACCGAGCTCTTTTTCATCCTCGGTAAGAACCGCCAAACTCGATGCCAGTGGTTGCAAAATCAAATCATTTACTTCTAGGCCGCAACGACGCACACACTTCACAATATTTTGTGCAGCACTGACTGCGCCAGTAACGATATGGACTTTCACTTCAAGGCGCAGGCCGCTCATACCAATTGGCTCGCGTACATCTTCTTGTCCATCAATGATGAATTCTTGAACGAGAATATGAAGAATCTGCTGATCGGTGGGAATGTTAATTGCCTTGGCAGTTTCCAACACACGCTCAACATCCCCTGCGCTCACTTCTTTATCGCGAATGGCCACCATACCGCTAGAGTTAAAACTGACAATATGGTTGCCAGCAATGCCCGTAAATACTTGAACGATCTGGCGATCAGCCATGACCTCGGCTTCCTCAAGCGCCTTCTGAATAGACTGAACAGTGGCTTCAATATTGACAACAACACCCTTCTTCAACCCCTTAGATGCAGTTTGACCAACGCCAACAACATTAAATTGACCATCAGGCGCCAATTCGGCAACCAAAGCAACCACCTTAGAGGTTCCAATATCTAATCCGACCAATACATCGCGGTTATCTTTACTCATTCTCATTCCTCATTACTTCTGCTAATTTTTTTGCCGTCTACTTCATTTTTTTTCAAGCTTGCCGAAGCAAGGTGCACTGCGAAGCCATTTGCATAACGAAGATCAATTGCATCTACGCGATTAGCCCATTTCTCTTGAACCTGAGGCCAATACTTAAAGAGCCGCGCTACACGATCTTCAGTTAAGGTCTTATCCGAATTCTCTTCATCTCTGCCAAATTCAACCTTCATACCATTCGAGAGCTTGACGTGCCAGGCATAACGCTCGGATAGGGTTAAATTCTTCACCTCGGTATTCCAAGGTTTAAACCAAGCATTCGCTTTTTCATACAAGCGCATCACTTCTTTGCTGGCATCTTCTGGGCCATAAAAATCGATCAACTGAATTCCATCACCAACATCAGAAACACGACCTACAAATAGTTCACCATGGGTATTCATTAAAGTATGGCTATCAACCCCGCCCCAAGTTCCAAAGGGCTTTTGCTCCTCAATACTCACAATGAGTCCGTTAGGCCAAACTCTGCGAACGTTTGCATGGCGCACCCAAGGCATAGACTCAAACCCACGTTTGACATCTTCCAACCTCACGCTGAAAAAGTTCCCTTGAACAGTTTCTAGCACCTGTTGTTTCACTACGGGCTTATTAATATGCTTTAACGTTTGACCGACAACTGGCTCAATCACCACTTGGCGCAAAGCAAATACTGGGCGCTGACTTAGCCAAACCAGAATGCCAACGCAAACCATCAGCACAAAACAGCGCATCAAGAAACGGCTCAACTTTTGCATCCGATCTGGATGATTCCAAAGTGGAGATGCAAGCGAAGCAAATACTTCGCCGAATCCATTTAAGAGAGAGTTCATCCGACTCATGCTTACACAGCCCCCTTGCCATTAAGGGTCTGACTAATTACCCAGAGCACCAATTCTGCGTACTCAACGCCAGCCGCTTTGGCAGCCATCGGCACCAAAGAGTGTGAGGTCATTCCAGGAGAAGTATTCATCTCCAAGAGATATGGCTTACCGGTTTTTTGATCGAGCATGACGTCAGCACGACCCCAAGTTTTACAGCCAAGTGCACGATACGCAGCTAAGGCCAATTCCTGAACGGCCAGATTTACTTCTGGGGCCAAGTCAGTTGGGCATAAATATTTCGTCTCATCGGAGAAATATTTATTGTGGAAATCATAATTGGCTTGTGGAGGAATAATTTTGATCACCGGCAATGCTTCAGCATTACTGCCATAGCCAACCAATGGGCAAGTGAGTTCATCCCCAATGATGCAGCTCTCCGCTATCACTTTTTTATCCATTGCCGCAGCAAGCTGATAAGCAGCAGGCAACTCTTCGACAGACTGCACTTTGGTCAACCCCAATGAGGAGCCTTCATGTGCGGGCTTGACAATGAGTGGCAATCCTAAATGTTTCGCCACTGCATTCCAGTCACTATCAGCCTTTAACTCCTGAAACTCTGGCGTAGAAAGACCGCTACTGAGCCAGACAAGCTTAGTTGCTATTTTGTCTATTGCTAGAGCTGACGCCAATACACCGCTGCCGGTGTAAGGCAAACCTAAGAGCTCAAGCAATCCCTGAATCGTACCGTCCTCACCATAACGCCCATGCAGAGAGATAAAAACACGGTCATATTTTTCTTTTGCCAACTCAGTTGGGCAACGCAATCCTGGATCAAACGGATGCGCATCGACCCCTTTAGAAAGTAATGCCTCTAGAACGCCACCACCAGACATCAAGGAAATCTCGCGCTCACCGGAGCGGCCACCGAGCAACACGCCTACCCGACCAAGTGATTTCACATCCAAACTGGCGAGATCCTGCTTCACTCGCTCACCCCAAGACATTGGCGCTAGATTTTGCTTAGGCATGTTTTGCCTCCGCCAATAAATGAGGTAAACCTGAAATAGAGCCTGCGCCCATCGTGATCAAAACATCGCCATCACGCAATAAAGCACCTAATTTTTCCGGCATGTCCGCTACGGTGGGCGCAAATGCTACTGCCGCACCATCTAAGGAGGATTTCAAAGTCTGATCAACTGTCAGGGCAGATTTCATCAAGCTTTGGCCATCAGCGCCAGGTATCTTGGCTTCACCAGCTGGGTATACCTCTGTTAATACGAGTGCATCAAAGTTCTTGAGCACTTGAACAAACTCTCCAAAGCAATCGCGAGTGCGTGTGAATCGGTGAGGCTGGAAGGCCAACACTAGGCGACGGCCCGGATAGGCTCCACGCGCTGCAGCTAAGGTAGCCGCCATCTCTACCGGATGGTGTCCATAGTCATCAATCAAGGTGAAGCTACCGCCCGCAGTCAACGGAATTTCACCATACCTTTGGAAGCGACGGCCAACACCACTAAATTCAGACAAAGCCTTGACGATTGCCTCATCGCCAACACCCAATTCGGTTGCAATACCAATTGCAGCTAATGCATTGCGGACGTTGTGAAGGCCTGGCAAATTCAACTGCACCTCTAATGGGCCCGGCTTATTGCCATGACGGCGAACTGTTTTGCGATCAACTGTGAAGTGCATACGAGTACCGTGAGCACGCACATTGCTCGCGCGAATATCGGCATCTTCCGATAAGCCGTAACGCAATATTGGCTGGGATACAAAAGGAATAATGTCTCTTACATTTGCATCATCGATGCATAAAACTGCAACACCATAAAAAGGCATGCGCTGGATAAACTGCACAAAAGCTTGTTTCAATCTTGCCATGTCATGCTGATAGGTATCCATATGATCAGCATCGATATTGGTTACCACCTCCATAGCCGGGAAGAGCTGCAAGAAGGAAGCATC
>CANFWB010000026.1 GCA_947450605.1 Burkholderiaceae bacterium | reverse complement strand
TCTGAAGGAACTGATTTTCATGCGATTGATGAAGGCTGCATTTCTATTACCCCAATGCAATTGGACCTGACTCATCACGCCCGTTTGGCTGCGATGCGTGCTAATGGCTGGGATCGCGGTTGAGTACTGCCGCAGAGCGCAACGCCGGTCATCGGCAAGCATTAGCCGCTAAAGTTTTAGCAGCAGGAGTAAAGCACGGCAAAACATTGGAAGCGATTGCCACTGTGCCGCGTCACGCCTTTATGGATGCAGGTATGCACCCGCAGGCCTATGAAGATACTGCATTGCCAATTGGACATTCTCAAACGATCTCTAAGCCGTCAGTAGTAGCACGCATGATTGAGCTTTTGCATAAACCAAGACACAAGCTCGGCAAGGTTCTAGAGATTGGTACTGGATGCGGCTATCAAGCAGCAGTACTGAGTTTGCTAGCTGAAGAGGTGTATTCGATAGAGCGTATTCGTGCATTGCACGATATGGCTAGGGCAAAATTAAGGCCATTCCGCATTAATAATCTGCGCTTGATTTATGGCGATGGTATCTTGGGGTTACCCCAGGTCGCCCCTTTTGATGGAATCATTTTGGCGGCAGCGGGCTTGGGTATTCCGGATGCCCTATTGGATCAGCTGGCAATTGGGGGTAAATTAGTCGCCCCAGTAGCTAAAAATGAAAAAGAGCAGCAATTGATCATGGTTGAGCGTATGAGCTCCCAGCGTTATCAAAGAACCGTTCTGGACGAGGTCTTTTTTGTCCCCTTACAATCAGGGGTAGTATGAGATATCCCATGAATTTAATAACTAAATCCCTCTTATTAATCTTTGCCGCTTGCGCATTGCTACTCAATATTGGTTGCTCAACAACACCAAGAGCGAAGCCTGCAACGGTGGTGGATCGTAGTGGTACTAATAGTGAAGCTACGCCTCCTGGTTACTATCGTGTTAAGCGTGGTGATACCTTAGCGCGTATTGCCTTGGATAATGGTCAGTCCCCGCGTGATTTAGCGCAGTGGAACAATATGTCTAACCCCAATCAGATTGAGGTAGGTGATCTGATTTTGGTGAAACCGCCAGTAGGATCAAAAGCTGCTGTGAAGCCACCAGTGAAGTCCGCCGTCAATGCTGACACTGCAAAAACAGATGCGCCTAAACTGGACACCCCAAAAGAAATCGTTGCTGAACCGGGCATTCGTTTGTCATGGCCCGCTAAAGGTAAGGTGAGCGAAGATTTCAGCGAAAAAACCAAGGGTATAGACATTGCTGGTAAGTTAGGTGACCCGGTTACTGCAGCTTCAGACGGTAAGGTGGTCTATGCTGGCAATAGCTTGCGTGGTTACGGCAACCTCGTCATCATCAAGCATGACAATACCTACCTCACAGCCTATGCCCACAATCGCACGCTATTGGTCAAAGAGGGCGATGCGGTGAAGAAGGGGCAGAAGATTGCTGAGATGGGCGACACCGATACTAACTCGGTAAAGCTCCACTTCGAATTACGTGTGAATGGCAAGCCGGTAAATCCAACGCCATACTTGCAGTAACTGTTGTTTAAGTAGGCTTCGCTATGGCAACTGTCCTCGTCTTTGATATTGAAACCATTCCGGATGTAACTGGATTGCGTCGCCTTAATGAGTATCCAGATACGATGCCAGATAGTGAAGTTGCCGCTCAAGCCATGGCAGAGCGTGCCGAGAAAACCGGTAGTGAATTTCTTCCACTTTATTTGCAACGTATATGTGCCATCTCTTGCGTTATTCGTAGAACGACTAAAGAAGGCGCACCACAAATCAAAGTCGGTACCTTAGGGGCACCCCAAGATGAGGAAAAGGTGCTGATCCAGACTTTCTTTGAGCTGGTTGAAAAATACACTCCTCAGCTGGTTTCTTGGAACGGCAGTGGCTTTGACTTACCAGTCTTGCATTACCGCGCTCTTGCAAATCATGTTCAGGCGCCACGCTATTGGGAAATGGGTGAGAGTCAAGAAAACGATAGTCGCGAGTTCAAGTGGAATAACTACATCAGCCGTTATCACATGCGTCACTTAGATATGATGGATCTCTTGGCGAAATTTAATGGTAGAGCAAATGCCCCCTTAGACGGCCTAGCAAAACTCTGCGGTTTCCCTGGGAAGATGGGAATGGATGGCAGTCAAGTGTGGCCCGCCTATCAAGCTGGCAAGATTGATGACATTCGACGTTATTGTGAAACTGATGTGGTTAATACCTATCTCATGTATTGCCGCTTTCAGTTGATGCGTGGTGGCTTCTCCTTGGAAGAGTACAGGGAAGAAATTACTTTCGTAAAATCCTACTTAGAAAAAGAATCAAAAGAACCTCACGGCGCCCAGTGGCAAGAATATCTATTGGGTTTTTCTCCGGATGCGTAGAGGGGAAAAGCCAGTCCATATTGTTGTGACTGAGCCTGTACGAGTTGAATCTCTTGATCTTGATGCTCAAGGTATTGCGCGCTTAACCCCCAATGAAGCGGAGGCCGCTCAAGGCCAAAGCGGTAAAGTCATTTTTATTCAAGGCGCACTACCGACTGAGTTGGTAACGTACGTTGTTACTCGGGATAAAGCCCGATTCAGTAAAGCTAAGGTTCTCGACATCCTCAAGCCTGCTGTATTTAGAGCAGAACCTAAGTGCAAAGCCTTTGGTGTTTGCGGCGGTTGTACTATGCAGCACTTGGATATTCGGGCGCAGGTGGCCATGAAGCAGCGCGTACTGGAGGATGACCTCAAGCACATTGCCAAAGTAGTCCCCGAAGAAATTCTCCGCCCGATGGGTGGGCCAGCATGGGAGTATCGTCATCGAGCCCGCTTAAGTGCAGTCAATCGCTCCATTAAAAAAGGCACTGTTCTGATTGGCTTTCATGAGGGCAAGAGCGGCTATGTTGCGGATATGACGGCTTGCGAGATTTTGCCTAAACATGTTTCTGATTTACTTCCTGAGATGCGTAAATTGGTGATGGGCTTATCTATCGTTGACCGCATGCCCCAAATTGAAGTTGCTGTGGGTGAGCCTGAAGATCCAAATTCCGATGATCCAAAAAAATCAAAGCCAGTAACGGCATTGGTTTTCCGAAACCTGCTGCCCTTAACGCCAGCCGATGAACAGCTCCTCAGAGATTTTGCGGATGCACATCAGGTTTGGGTGTGGTTACAACCTAAGGGTATTGAAACCGTTGCGCCGTTCTATCCGCTCACTGGCAAGCTTTGTTACCGACTGCCTGAGTTTGAAGTAGAAATGCCCTTTAAGCCGGCAGACTTTACGCAAGTGAACCACATGATGAATCGCGCTTTAGTGAGTAGGGCGATACGCCTACTGGAAGTTCAGCCAAGTGATCGTGTGCTCGATTTGTTTTGTGGGATTGGTAACTTTACATTGCCCTTAGCAAGAAGAGCAAGCGCTGTTCTGGGTATTGAGGGCCTAGAAAGCCTAACGACTCGAGCAAATGAAAACGCCGCACATAATCAGTTAGCAGGTAAAGCCAGCTTTATGCAAAGCAATTTATTTGAAGTGAGTACCGAGACGATTGCCTCTTGGGGTAAAGCCGATCGCTGGCTAATGGATCCTCCGCGTGAAGGCGCCATGGAGATCTGTCAGGCATTGGCGCAACTACAAGATCAACAGAGCGATTTACCTCCTCAACGTATCGTGTACGTCTCTTGTAACCCCAAAACCCTAGCTAGGGATACAGAGATTCTGTGTCATCAAGCGGGCTATGTCCTCAAGAGTGCTGGGATTGTCAATATGTTCCCTCATACTTCGCATGTCGAGTCGATGGCGGTTTTTGAGCGCCGTAATGTGAATTAAGCCCTCATTGAGCGGCTTGTTCTGCACAACTTAGGTGCGTAATGTGATGTTGCGGTGCAATATATTGATGTAGGACTCTGGTTTGAGAGTAGATTGATCCAAAGCAGTTTATTTATTCTGCAAACGCCTTAATCCACTCTAGGAGCTGGTCATGAAAGCCTCAGATAGTTTTTCGATCCTTTTAATCTTATTTGCCCTTGCATTGGCTATCAATATTTTTGTGGGCAATTAAAAAGGCGCCCGCAGGCGCCTTTGTGTGAAGCTCAGTATTTTGCAAAAGACTACTTAGTCTCTGTTGCCGCCAACAATCCCTAGCAGAGCTAGCAAGTTAGTGAAGACGTTATAGACATCCAAGTAGATGGCTAAGGTGGCCATGATGTAGTTGGTTTCGCCGCCGTTGATGATGCGCTGAACGTCAACCAAGATGAAGGCAGAGAAAATCGCAATTGCCAACACCATCACAGTCAACATCAGGGCAGGCAACTGCAACCAGATATTAGCCAAGGAGGCGACGATTAGGAGCAGTACACCTACCATCAACCATTTGCCCATACCAGCAAAATCACTTTTACTCACAGTAGCAATTGTTGCCATGACAGCAAAAATGGCTGCAGTGCCGCCGAAGGCCAACATGATGAGTGAGGCGCCGTTGCTATAGCTGTTGAGGGTGTAGCCAACTAAGCCGGACATCATGATGCCCATAAAGAATGTGAACCCCAGCAATAGTAGAACGCCGGCACCGGTTTCCTTGTTTTTCTCAATCGCCCAGAAAAATCCAAAAGCGATTGCCATAAAGACGATGAAACCCAAGAAAGGGCTGCTCGCCATGAAGTTCAGGCCAAAAGCAACGCCAAGCCATGCGCCAATGACGGTAGGCACCATCGAGAGCGCCAAAAGGGCATAGGTATTGCGTAGTACGCGGTTGCGTACCTGAGGGGTGCTAATCGAGCCAGTTTGCCCAAAGCCGTAAGAGTTAAGATCGCTCATATTGACTCCTTCTTCATAGTAATTACACGAGCCCACCAGGGGCTGTTGACAGTAAGTATAGACAAAATAGGTTAATTTCAAGTCCCCTATCAAAATACAGTGAAAAAGACTACAGGCTGAAGGGTTATGCCCTGTAAATTCAATGGCTTAGCTACGCCCAGATCAGGGTAAATACGGTCATCCGATGTATAATTCGGGGGTCGTTGAAATTGGAGCGCGCCGTAGGAGGTGGGGAAGAGGTTCTCTCGCTAATAGGTTGCTGCCATTTCAGCTTAAATCTTTGAAATCACTATTGGAGTTTTACATGGCAATTGAACGCACCCTTTCTATTATCAAACCGGATGCTGTAGCAAAAAACGTTATCGGTAAGATCTATGACCGTTTTGAATCTGCTGGTTTGAAGATTGTTGCGTCCAGAATGGCGCATTTGTCACAAGCTGAAGCTGAACAGTTCTATGCTGTTCACTCTGCACGTCCTTTCTTTAAAGACTTGGTGAGCTTCATGATTTCTGGCCCTGTAATGATCCAGGTATTGGAAGGCGAAGGCGCCATTGCTAAGAACCGCGACTTGATGGGCGCTACCGATCCTAAGAAAGCTGACGCTGGTACTATCCGCGCTGACTTCGCTGATAGTATTGATGCGAACGCAGTTCACGGTTCTGACGCTCCTGAAACGGCTGCTGTTGAAGTTGCATTCTTCTTCGCCGGCATGAACGTTTTCAATCGTTAATTTTCAAAACCTATTTAATACATAAGTAGGCGCATTGACCTCCCCGCGCGTAAATCTCTTAGATTTTGACGCTGACCAAATGGCAGCGTATGTCGCGGGGTTGAATGAAAAGCCCTTTCGGGCAAAGCAGCTCATGCAGTGGATACACCAGCGTGGTGTTTCTGACATCAATGACATGAGTGACCTGGCAAAAAGCTTTCGAGCAACGCTACTCGATAAAGCGGAAGTCCTTTCTCTCCCCGTAATTAAAGACGAGCACGCAGCAGACGGCACACGCAAGTGGTTGCTCGATGTTGGCGCTGGTAATGCTGTGGAGTCGGTATTTATTCCTGAAGATGATCGCGGTACTCTGTGCATTTCCTCTCAGGCTGGTTGCGCAGTCAATTGCCGCTTTTGCTCAACCGGCCATCAAGGCTTCTCACGCAACCTCACTGCCGGTGAAATCATTGGCCAACTGTGGTTTGCTGAGCACTTGCTACGCAATGATCCTAGTGCGGTACGTCGCATTGAGCAATACCCAACCCCAGGCTGGGAGCATACCGGTCGCGTAATCTCCAATGTCGTCTTCATGGGTATGGGCGAGCCCCTACTTAACTATGACAATGTTGTCACTGCATTGCGTTTGATGCTTGACGATAGGGCGTATGGTTTATCGCGTCGTCGCGTCACCGTGTCCACCTCTGGTGTGGTGCCGATGATTGATCGCTTGGCACAAGATTGCCCGGTGGCTTTAGCTGTGTCCTTACATGCACCGAACGATAAGTTGCGTGATCAACTTGTTCCATTAAACATTAAATATCCCTTAAGAGAGTTGCTAGCTGCCTGCGAACGCTATTTACCTTTTGCACCAAGGGATTTCTTAACCTTTGAATACTGCATGCTTGATGGCGTGAATGATTCTGATATTCAGGCAAAAGAATTGGTGCGCTTATTGGCCAACATTAAGTGCAAAGTAAACCTCATTCCATTCAATCCATTCCCGGAGTCCGGATTGAAGCGCTCATCAGCGCAACGTGTTCATGCATTTGCGAGCATTTTGTTAGATGCGGGCATGGTAGCAACGGTTCGTAAAACGCGTGGTGATGATATTGCTGCAGCCTGTGGTCAGTTGGCGGGTGACGTGGTGGATCGCACTCGAGTACGTGAGCGTGCAGTCCATGGCAAACAAATAAAGATCGATCAAGAGGGTGACGCAGAAGATCTTGACCTAGATGGTGAAGAGGAAGAGCAAGAATATCAGCCCGAGCGCCCAGTGCAATGGCTCAAAAGATTAGACGACTGATTTCATTTTTCTAAGTTCAATGAGTAATTCATCTAACAATCTTCCGAAGTTACCCTTAGGCCCCGCGCCTAAGCGCGCAACGCGTCAAGCTACTGTTGCTTGGAAAACTAATATCGTCACCATCGGCGGGGATGCACCAGTTCGCGTTCAATCGATGACCAATACGGATACGGCGGATGCAGTTGGGACTGCGATTCAGGTTAAAGAGCTAGCCCGCGCTGGATCAGAGATGGTGCGTATTACGGTGGACACTCCAGCAGCCGCTGAAGCAGTGCCATACATCCGTGAGCAGTTGGACAAGATGGATGTATTGGTGCCCTTGATTGGCGACTTTCATTATAACGGCCACACCTTACTCAATGACTACCCAGAATGTGCGAAGGCTTTATCGAAGTACCGCATTAATCCAGGGAATGTAGGTAAGGGCGCTAAACGCGATCCGCAATTTGCGCAAATGATTGAAGCGGCTTGCAAATACGATAAGCCTATTCGGATTGGTGTGAACTGGGGCAGCTTGGATCAAGACTTGCTCGCGAGCGTCATGGACAGCAATGCTGCATTACCAAATCCCAAAACTGCCCAAGAGGTCATGATTGAGGCGCTGATCCAGTCGGCCTTGCAGTCAGCAGAAAAAGCGGTGGAGTTCGGCATGAATCCTAATCAAATTTTGTTGTCTTGCAAAGTCAGTAATGTGCAAGATTTAGTCGCCGTCTACCGCGATCTCTCGCGTCGCTCAGATTACCCACTGCATTTGGGTTTAACCGAAGCCGGTATGGGTAGCAAAGGTATTGTTTCCTCAACAGCGGCTATGGGAATCTTGTTGCAAGAAGGTATTGGTGACACTATTCGCGTTTCTTTAACTCCTGATCCTGGTGCACCACGTGAGAACGAGATTATTGTGGCCCAAGAGATTTTGCAAACCATGGGATTGCGCAATTTCACGCCGATGGTGATTGCATGCCCTGGTTGCGGAAGAACTACCAGCACCACATTCCAGGAATTGGCTGCCAATATTCAGTCTTATCTGCGCCAACAAATGCCATTGTGGAAGCAAACCCATCCGGGTGTTGAGGCTATGAACGTTGCAGTGATGGGCTGCATCGTCAATGGCCCTGGTGAGAGTAAGCACGCTAACATTGGCATCTCATTACCTGGTACTGGGGAAACGCCTGCTGCACCAGTTTTTGTTGATGGTGTAAAAGTAAAGACTTTGCGTGGTGAGAATATTGCCCAAGAATTTCAGGTGATTGTTGATGAGTACGTCAATCTGAACTATGCGCCGAAGTAGCGAATATATAAAAGTAAGACGTCAAAGCAATACCCAAAAAAACAATAAAACTACACTACAAGAACATCATGACTGACCAGGTAAACCCAGCTAAAGTCCAAAAGATCCCAAAGATTAATGGCGTTCGCGGCATGAATGATCTCTTGCCAGCAGACGCTGCGCAGTGGACGCATCTGGAGCATGTCTTGCGTGACCTCACCCGCGCGTATGGCTATGAGTTCTTGCGCACTCCGATTGTGGAGGCGACTGCAGTATTCCAACGCGGTATTGGTGAAGTAACCGATATTGTTGAAAAAGAAATGTATTCCTTTGAAGATCGCCTCAATGGAGAGCAACTCACGTTGCGCCCTGAAGGCACTGCCGCACTAGTGCGCTCTGTAATTGAAAACAATTTGTTGTACGAAGGGCCTAAGCGTCTTTGGTATACCGGCCCCATGTTCCGTCATGAGCGTCCACAACGCGGTCGCTATCGTCAGTTCCACCAATTTGGTATTGAGGCGCTCGGTTTTGCTGGTCCCGATATTGATGCAGAAATGATTTTGATGGGTCAGCGTTTGTGGGATGAGCTCGGTCTTCAAGGTGTACGTTTGGAGATTAATTCTTTAGGGCAGGCCAATGAGCGTGCCGAACATCGCACCGCCTTGGTCGCTTATTTTGAAAAGAATCAAGAGCAGCTGGATGAGGATTCACAACGTCGTTTGTTAACGAATCCATTACGCATCTTGGATTCTAAAAATCCAGCAATGCAGGATTTAATTGAAGGCGCACCAAAGTTATTGGATTTCTTGGGCGAAGAGTCGCTCAAGCACTTCGAGGCGGTTCAAGCCTTGCTTAAAGCAAACAACATTCCCTGCAAGATCAACCCCCGTTTAGTGCGCGGCCTGGATTACTACAACCTGACTGTTTTTGAGTGGATCACTGAGGAATTGGGTGCCCAAGGCACGATAGCTGGTGGCGGCCGTTATGACCCCTTAATCGAGCGTATGGGTGGAAAAGCGGCGCCAGCCTGTGGCTGGGCAATGGGGATGGAGCGCGTGCTTGAGCTGATGAAGGTTTCTGGCTCATTGCCTGAACCCCAAGCTCAATGCGATGTTTTTGTCATTCACCAGGGTGGTGAAACATTGACAGCTGCCATGATTATTGCTGAGCGCCTGCGGAATGCGGGGGTCGATGTCATCCTGTTTTGCCCTCCAGATGGCCAAACGGCTAGTTTTAAGTCCCAAATGAAAAAGGCCGATGCCAGCGGGGCGACCTACGCCGTCATTATTGGGCCAGATGAGTTGGCCAAGGATGAGGCTCAACTCAAGGAGTTGCGTAGCAGTGGCGAGCAGAAGGCTGTAGCACTCGATAGCGTTGTAGAAGCGGTAATTGATGCCATAGTGGGCGCCACCGAATAGAATTACCTGATTGATTATTAAAGTCGTATTTAAATACTGTATTTATTAGCTTGGATTGACATGCCTTTAGACCTAGAAGAACAAGAACAGTTAGATCAACTGAAAGCATTTTGGCAAAAATATCGCAATCTCATCACAGGTGTGTTGACTGCGGCTTTATTTGCGTATGCAGCCTATAGCGGTTATCAGTGGTGGCGTACTAGCCAAGCTGCATCCGCTTCGCAGTTATACGAGACGATGGTGACTGCCATTAATAAGGGCGATAAGGATGAAACCTTGCGCGCTGCCGATGACTTGCAAAAGCAGTTTTCTAGCACTCCTTATGCGGCAATGTCTGGTCTCGTTGCTGCAAAGATTGCCTCAGATGCTGGAGATACAGCAAAGGCAATGGATTATTTGCGCTGGGCTGCCAAGAATTCATCTGACCAGGGGTATTTGGCTTTGGCTAAACTGCGTTTGGCTGCACAGCTGATCGAGCAGGGCTCTGAAAAAGACTTAGCAGAAGCTGATGCCATCCTGAAGGAAAAGCCGGCAGCTGGCTTTGAGGCCTTATGGTTGGAGCGTCGCGGTGATTGGTATTTAGCGCAAAAGAATACCGCTGATGCTCGTCAGAGTTATGAAGCGGCTTGGAAGCAATTAAACCAAGCAAAAGAATTCCCTGAGGAGGCGCGTCGCCTTCTGAAGGTTAAATTGGATGCCGTCGGAGGAGTAGCTCAGTAATGGTGAATTACAAACGTGTAGCAAAGCTAGTAAGCACAGCCCTAGTATTGGGTTCTGTTGTCATGGCCTTGGTAGCCTGTTCTGGTAGCTCACGTGTTCGCAAGCCTGCTGAGCTTGTCTCAGTTAGCAATCAATTTGACTTGGCTCCCGTTTGGTCAACCAACGTTGGCTCATCTGAATCATTTAACTTCCATCCAGCAGTAGCTGGAGATGCTGTGTATGCAGCATCCCATCGTGGCAACCTAGTCAAAATCGATATGATGACGGGAAGTAAAGTCTGGGAAGTTTCAGTGCCCGATCGCCTATCAATTGGCCCGGGGTCTGATGGGCGCACTACTGCGGTCGTTACTACTAAAGGTACAGTCTATGCCTATGGCGATTCCGGTAAGCCCATCTGGAATGTCAGTGTCGGCAGTGAGGTTCTATCTGAACCCGTAGTGGCTGGCGGCGTAGTTATTATTCGTGCATTGGACAATCGCTTTGTTGCTTTTGATGCGCAAACGGGTGCCCGTAAATGGACATATCAACGCCAACAATCCGCATTGTCTTTGCGAGTAGGCTACGGCATGCTGGCAATTGGTAACGAGGTCATTGTGACTGGTTTTGCTGGTGGACGCTTTGGCATGATTGCGATTGCCAACGGCGGTCTCGTATGGGAAACGCCAGTATCCTTTCCAAAAGGTTTTTCTGAAATCGAGCGCTTAAATGATGTTACCGCTAAGCCAAGCATGGAGGGTGAGATCATTTGCGCGGTTTCTTATCAAGGTCGCGTTGGTTGTGGCCAAGCCCGTACTGGTAATTTGTTGTGGTTCAAAGACTATTCAAGCTATACCGGTACAGCACAAAGTCCTGATTTAGTTTTCTCCTCCAATGAACGATCCTACGTTACTGCATTTGCCGTAAAAGATGGCACACAGGTTTGGGAAAATACACAGTTGACATTTAGAGATGTTGGTGAGCCCATGGCAGTTGGTAAGGTATTACTCGTTGGTGATGCACAGGGTTATGTGCATGCACTTTCACAAGCGAATGGGGAAATGCTGGCACGCATTCGTCATGATAGTAGTCCAATCACAGCCGCACCGATCGCGGTGAATGGCCTCATCTTGATTCAATCTCAAGGTGGCAAACTAGCGGCGTACAGTCCAAAATGAATCCAGTAATTACTATTGTCGGTCGTCCTAACGTTGGTAAATCGACCCTCTTTAATCGCTTAACGCGTTCACGCGATGCCTTGGTTGCCGACTTCTCAGGCTTGACCCGAGATCGTCACTACGGCAAAGGACGCATTGGCGAGCGAGCATTTATTTGTGTCGATACTGGCGGTTTTGAGCCAGTGGCCAAGACCGGCATTGTTGCTGAGATGGCAAAGCAAACTAAACAAGCCGTTGCTGAATCTGACATCATTATTTTCTTGGTGGATGGTCGCTTGGGTATGGCACCGCAAGATCGCGTGATTGCCGATTTCTTGCGCAAGACCGGTAGACCGGTAATCTTGGCGGTAAACAAAACAGAAGGGATGCAAGCCGGCATTGTGACTGCGGACTTTCATGAACTGGGTTTAGGTGAGCCATTCCCAATTTCATCAGCGCATGGCGATGGTGTGCGTGGTTTGCTCGATGATGCTTTGGACTCCTTGGGAGTGCCTGAGCCAGAGCCAGAAGAGCTGGAGAGCGATCCAAACCGCCCCATGAAAATTGCAGTAGTAGGGCGTCCAAACGTCGGCAAATCGACTTTGATCAATAAGTTGATCGGTGAAGAACGTGTGATCGCTTTTGATATGCCCGGAACAACACGTGATGCAATTGAAGTTCCATTTGAGCGTAATGGCAAGCCTTACATTTTGGTAGACACGGCAGGTCTACGTCGTCGTGGAAAGGTATTTGAAGCAATTGAGAAATTCTCAGTCGTTAAAACCTTGCAGGCAATTGCCGATTGCAACGTTGTAATTTTGATGCTCGATGCCCAGCAAGATATTTCTGAGCAGGATGCGCATATTGCTGGATTTATTGTAGAAGCAGGGCGTGCCTTAGTTGTTGCTGTGAACAAATGGGATGGTCTGGATTCTTACGTTAAAGAGCGCGCCCGCTTGGAGATCGCCCAAAAACTTCGCTTCTTAGATTTTGCAAACGTTCACCCGATTTCCGCCAAAAAAGGTACGGGCCTTAAAGAGCTCTTTAAAGACGTGGATTTAGCCTATGCTGCGGCGATGGCTAAATTGCCAACACCAAAACTCACCCGCATCTTGCAAGAAGCAATTGAACATCAACAGCCCAAGCGTGTGGGCATGGGCCGTCCTAAGCTGCGCTATGCCCACCAGGGCGGGATGAATCCCCCCATTGTGGTGATTCATGGAACCTCCTTAAGCGGAGTGACTGATAGCTATAAGCGTTATTTGGAAGGCCGCTTCCGAGAAGTTTTTAAGCTAACAGGAACCCCATTACGTATCCAGATGAATACCGCCAAAAACCCGTATGTTGATGCGGATAAAGGTAAAAAGGGTAAAAAGTAGTAAAAAAAGTAAAAACAGCAGTACAGTTTTAGGTGTGATGGGGGTGAAGGGCTTGATTTCCTTAAATCAGGCCCCTTATCTTAGAGGTAGGTAACAAGCGTTTCATTTAATAAAAAAGCAAGACTCCATAAATTAAAAAAGCATATAAAAATCCAATAAGGAGCAGTATGAATAACAGCAAAATCCAATTACTTCAGGACCCCTTTCTCAATGCCTTGCGCAAAGAGCATGTTCCCGTCTCCATTTATCTGGTTAACGGCATTAAGCTGCAAGGCAATATTGAGTCTTTCGATCAATATGTTGTCCTCTTGCGTAACACCGTGACTCAGATGGTCTATAAACACGCCATCTCTACGATCGTTCCTGCTCGTGCAGTGGAGTTCCGTACGGAAGAAGTCGGCTCTGTTTAAAACAGGTGTAGATGCGGCGCGCGCCGTCCTGGTTGGGGTAGATACCGGACGCGAAGATTTTGCGGATAGCATGGCAGAGCTGAGTCTCTTGGCTGAGAGTGCCGGCTCTATACCTGCAGCTAGTGTCATTGCACGCAAGGGCAAAACTGATCCCGCTTTATTCATTGGATCGGGCAAGGCCAACGAAGTTAAAAAAGTAATGGAAGAGCAAGGGGCCGAATTGGTCATCTTTAATCATCCACTATCCCCGACACAGCAACGCAACCTAGAGCGCCACATTGGTTTTCATGTCATGGATCGTACTGGTCTGATATTGGATATCTTTAGCCAAAGAGCACAAAGTCATATAGGTAAAACCCAAGTTGAATTAGCTCAGGTCCGCTATCGCATGTCGCGCTTGGTGCGTGCCTGGAGTCATTTGGAGCGGCAACGTGGCGGTATTGGTGTACGTGGCGGCCCTGGTGAAACCCAGATGGAGCTTGATCGACGTATGTTGGCTACTAAAGCCAAGCGCCTGGAAAATGAGCTAGAAAAGCTTCAGCGCCAGCAAAGAACACAAAGAAGAGCCAGAAACCGCAAGGATGTTTTTTCGGTTTCTTTGGTTGGTTATACGAATGCGGGTAAATCGACCCTATTTAATGCCCTGACCAAAGCTGGTGCCTATGCGGCCGATCAGCTATTTGCCACTCTGGATACCACCTCACGCAAGGTGCACTTAGACGAAGTAGGGTCGATCGTAGTCTCTGATACCGTGGGTTTTATACGAGAATTGCCACACCAGCTTGTGGAGGCTTTTAGGGCCACCCTGGATGAAACGATTCACGCGGACCTGATCTTGCACGTAATTGACGCTTGCAGCCCAGTAGCACGCGAGCAAAAAGCTGAGGTAGAGGCTGTTTTACGGGAAATTGGCGCCGATGACATCCCTCGCATTGAGGTGATGAACAAAATTGACCAGATGCCCCAGACCTTTACAGAGGGTGCGGTCATGGTGCGCGATTCAGAGGGGATTCCGAGCCAGGTTTTCTTGTCCGCCAAGACTGGCTTGGGTCTCGATTTATTGCGCTCAGCCTTGGCTGAATGCTCCCAAATGACTGATAGAATAAGGGTCGAGCAGAATCGTGCCAAGGTCCAAATGGCCCCAGACGAGTTTTTAGCCCCTTTACCCGAACGACCAGAGACTTCTGAATTTAATCCGATTCCCAACCGAAAATATTCACCTAATGATGCGTAAATTTCTTGAGCTGTTTTCGGTCAATGATCCAGGCTGGGGCAATAGCCACCCAGGTAGTGGATCTAAAGATGCCAAAGATGGGCAGGGAAGTGGCCAAGCTCCGCAAGCGGAACCAAATAATCCTGGAGCTGAGAAGCCGGTTGAGGTTCAGCCGAAGAATCCTCAACCCGCCAAGCCAGATGGCCCACCGGATTTAGATGAGTTGTGGCGTGATTTTAATGATCGCCTCAGCGGTATCTTTGGTGGAAAGAAGAAGCCAGGCCCTGCAGCTGGTAATTCTGCCGCTAAACCAGCGAACAAGCCGAGTGGCACAGACATTCCTCCGCCTTCACAGCGCGGTAATGGTGGCAACAGTGGTGGCGGCATGAGTGCGCCTGATTTCAATTTCACCAACCCATTTAGCTCCAAGGCAACCATCTTGTTAGCCGCCGGTGGCGCCTTCTTCATTTGGATTTGCAGTGGCTTCTTCATTATTCAGGAAGGTCAAGCGGGCGTCATCTCTACCTTCGGTAAATATGACTACACCGCTAAGCCAGGCATCAATTGGCGTATGCCGTGGCCGATTCAATCTCAAGAGACGGTGAATTTATCTGGTGTGCGTTCTGTAGAGGTGGGGCGCCCTGTGTTGATTAAGGCAACCAATCAAAAAGATTCCTCCATGCTCACTGAAGATGAAAACATCATCGATGTGCGCTTTGCAGTCCAATACCGCTTGAAAGATCCAACCGATTACTTATTTAATAATCGCGATCCAGATGCAGCAGTAGTTCAGGCAGCCGAAACAGCAGTGCGTGAAATTGTCGCTCGCAGCAAAATGGATACGGTCTTATACGAAGGGCGCGAGAAGATTGGTATTGATTTAGCCAACTCCATTCAGAAAATTTTGGATAGTTACAAGACCGGTATTTACGTGACCAGCGTAACCGTTCAAAACGTCCAACCTCCAGAGCAGGTGCAAGCAGCTTTTGACGATGCAGTGAAAGCAGGGCAAGACCAAGAACGCTTAAAAAGTGAAGGTCAAGCTTATGCCAACGATATTATTCCGCGTGCCAAAGGAACAGCAGCTAGATTGATTCAAGAAGCTGAGGGTTATAAAGCGCGCGTAGTAGCCACTGCAGAAGGTGATGCAGCCCGTTTTAAACAAATATTTGTTGAGTATGCAAAGGCGCCAGGCGTAACACGGGATCGCATGTACATCGATAGCATGCGCGAAATGTATAACAACGTGACCAAGGTGTTGGTAGATACGACGAAGAACAATAGCCTGCTGTATTTACCGCTAGACAAACTGGTTGCACAAGTCAGCGCAGAGAGCGCCCAAGTGGCAACAGGTCAAACTCCGGCCACTACACCTACTGGCTCAGTTACCGTGGGTGGTGCTACCGGCAATCCTGCTGCACCAGTTTCTAGTAGCGCTAGTGCTCCAATGCCTGCTCCAGCCGTTGCCAGCACTGCCGATAAACGTGATGGCTTACGTAGTCGTGATCGGGAGGCAAGATAATGAATGCCAATCGTCTCCTGGCTGGTATCGCCGGATTAATTGCCTTGGCCTATGTTTTGGCATCGAGTATTTTTGTGGTTGATCAACGCAACTTTGCGGTGGTGTTTTCATTTGGCCAAATCGTACGTGTGATTGAGCAGCCTGGCCTGCAAATTAAATATCCAGCGCCATTTGAAAGCGTGCGCTTCTTTGATCGCCGTATTTTGACTATCGACAATCCAGAGGCAGAGCGCTTTATTACTGCTGAGAAGAAAAACCTCTTGGTAGATTCTTATGTGAAATGGCGCATTGTTGATCCCCGTAAGTTCTTCATTAGCTTTAAGGGTGATGAACGCTTGGCGCAAGATCGATTAACCCAATTGGTTCGCTCTGCTTTGAATGAAGAATTTACTAAACGTACCGTACGCGAATTGATCTCTGATCAACGCGAACAGGTCATGCAGGGTATTCGTAAGAAAGTAGCCGATGACGCAGCCGATATCGGTGTAGAAATTGTGGATGTTCGATTAAAGCGTGTTGATCTCTTGGCTGAAATTAGTGACTCTGTCTATCGTCGCATGGAAGCTGAGCGTAAGCGTGTGGCCAATGAACTTCGTTCAACCGGTGCAGCAGAATCAGACAAGATTCGAGCCAATGCAGAGCGCCAACGCGACACGATTTTGGCTGAAGCCTATCGTGATGCTCAAAAAATTAAAGGCTCAGGCGATGCTAGAGCTACCGCACTCTATGCCGAGGCATTTGGACGTGATCCGCAGTTCGCGCAGTTCTATCAAAGTCTTGAAGCCTACCGTAGCTCCTTTAAGGATAAGAAGGACGTCATGGTGGTTGAGCCTAATGGCGAGTTCTTCAAGTTCTTGCACAAAAAAAATTGAAAGTGAATATTTCAGATCATGAATCGTTGGTTACTTCCTGAAGATATTGCTGATGTTTTACCAGCCGAGGCTCGTAAGGTAGAGACTCTGCGTCGTGCCATTCTGGATTTGTACCAGTCCTATGGTTATGAGCTAGTTGCCCCTCCTATTTTGGAGTTCTTAGATTCCCTGCTGACAGGCACTGGTTCTGATCTCAATTTACAAACATTTAAGTTGGTTGATCAATTATCTGGTCGTACCCTGGGTTTGCGTGCTGATATGACCCCACAAGTGGCTCGTATTGATGCGCACTTATTGAATCGCCAGGGGGTTACCCGTCTTTGTTATGCTGGTTCGATTGCTCATGCCCGCACCCCTGTAGGGAGCTCTGCGCGTGAGGAGTTGCAACTCGGTGCGGAGATTTACGGCTGCGCTACTTGGGAGGCGGATTTTGAAGCGATCTCCTTGCTATTGAAAACCTTGAGTGTTGCTGGCTTGGATACAGTCTATTTAGATCTTTCGCATGCCGGTGTTCTCGAAGGCATTCTGGAGGGGCAGGCGATTGCAAAGGCCGACATTGAAACCCTATACAGCTTATTACAAAGCAAGGATCGTCCACGCCTAGCTATTTGGGCTAAATGCTTGCCAGCTAAGTCCGCAGATGCATTGATGGCATTGACTGAATTAAACGGTCCGTGTGCACAAGTTTTGGCTAGCGCTAAAAAGACTTTGCCAAAACACCAGATCATTGATGAAGCCTTAGCTCAATTAGAAAGGCTAGTCTATGCAACTGCGGCACTTTCTCATGATGTTGAACTTAGCATTGATTTGGCAGATTTGCGTGGCTATCAATATCACAGCGGTGTGATGTTTGCGGCTTATGTCGATAAGTTGCCTCAACCCATTGCGCGTGGTGGTAGATACGACCATGTGGGCCAGGCTTTTGGTCGCGCTCGTCCTGCTACTGGTTTTTCAATGGACTTGCTTACATTAGCCAATCTTGCGCCTGTCGCCAAAAGAAGATCTGCCATCGTAGCACCGTGGATTGATGATGCTTTTTTGACCAACAAGATTGCCGAATTGCGTCATGCTGGTGAAGTGGTGATTCAGGCTATGACCGGTGATGCTGTAGAAACCGCTGAATATCTTTGCGATCATGAGTTGGTGAAGCAGGGCAGCTCATGGGAAATAAAAAAGAAATAAATAAGTAACCAGCAAGAAACTGATGCTGCAATTAATAACAAACTAATTCTGTAATTACCTTTTGGATTTTATTATGTCTTCAAAGCAACAAGCTCATGGTCGTAACGTCGTTGTCATTGGCACCCAGTGGGGTGACGAGGGCAAAGGCAAAGTAGTGGATTGGTTAACTGACCATGCCCAGGCGGTAGTGCGTTTTCAGGGTGGACATAACGCTGGCCACACTCTCATTATTGGCGACAAGAAAACTATTCTGCGTTTGATTCCCTCTGGAATCATGCATAAGAATGTCATCTGCTACATCGGTAATGGTGTTGTGCTTTCTCCAGAGGCCCTCTTTAAAGAGATTGGTGAGTTGGAGGCCGCTGGACTGGATGTTCAATCGCGTTTGAAGATTTCTGAAGCAACGACGTTAATTCTGCCGTATCACGTAGCAATTGATCATGCTCGTGAAAAGAAACGTGGCGACGCAAAAATTGGCACCACTGGTCGTGGAATTGGACCTGCGTACGAAGATAAAGTAGCGCGCCGTGCATTGCGCGTACAAGATTTATTTTATCCAGAAAAGTTTGCAGCTCAGTTGCGTGAGAACTTGGAATATCACAATTTCATGCTTACGAACTACTACGGAGCGGAGCCGGTTGATTTCCAGAAGACTTTGGAAGAGGCGATGTCCTATGCGGAGCGTATTAAGCCCATGGTGGTTGATGTCTCTAGCGCGCTTTACGCTGCAGAACAAGCAGGTCAAAACTTATTGTTCGAAGGTGCCCAAGGCACTTTGCTGGATATCGACCACGGCACTTATCCCTACGTGACCTCTAGCAACTGCGTAGCGGGTAATGCTGCTGCAGGATCCGGTGTTGGTCCAGATTCTTTGCAATACATCTTGGGTATTACTAAAGCCTATTGCACTCGCGTTGGTGCTGGCCCATTCCCAAGTGAGTTATATGACTTTGATAATCCAGCTAAGCAAGATCCTATTGGCGTACGTTTAGCCGAAGTCGGTAAAGAGTTTGGTTCTGTTACTGGACGTCCACGTCGCACCGGTTGGTTAGATGCTGCCGCGCTGAAGCGTTCAATTCAGATTAATGGGCTATCTGGCTTGTGCATCACCAAGTTAGATGTGCTGGATGGCTTTGAAACTATTCGTCTTTGCGTTGGCTATCACTTAGATGGTCAACAATTGGATGTATTGCCACGTGGCGCCGAAGCCGTTGCGCGCTGTGAGCCAATTTATGAGGACTTCCTAGGCTGGCAGGGAACGACTTTTGGTATTCGTGAGTGGGACAAACTCCCAATAGAGGCGCAGAAGTTCTTACGTCGTATTGAAGAAGTTGCAGGAAAGCCGATCGCCATGGTCTCAACAGGACCAGAGCGTGATGAAACTATCCTGCTTCAGCATCCTTTCCAGAATTAATGGAAAATATTCTTTTACTTATTTAATTTAACAACCAACACTAGCTCCAAGGGTTTTGAGATGACTGCACGCACACAATGTAATAGCCTTCAGGTGGCCACACCGTTATATCGCTTTATTGAAGACAAGGTCTTGCCTGGTACAGGCATTAAAAGCGCAGACTTTTGGAAGGGTTTTGATGAAATCGTTAAGGACTTGAGTCCAAAAAACGAAGCATTGCTAGCTAAGCGTGATCGTTTGCAAGTGGATTTGGACCAATGGCATCAGGCTAATCCAGGCCCCATTACGGATATGCCTGCATATCGCAAGCACCTTAAAGAGATTGGTTATTTGGATGAAGTGCCGGGCAAGGTTCTAGGCACAACCCAAAATGTTGATGATGAGCTAGCACTTCAAGCTGGTCCACAGTTAGTGGTTCCTGTTCTGAATGCCCGTTATGCGTTGAATGCAGCGAATGCACGTTGGGGTTCTTTATATGATGCCCTTTACGGAACTGACGTGATCTCGGAAGAGGATGGCGCTACTAAGGCGGGTGGATATAACCCGATTCGTGGCGCTAAAGTTGTTGCGTTTGCCCGTCAGTTTTTAGATCAATCTGTACCGCTGGCCAAAGGTTCGCATGCCGATGCAACTGCTTATACAGTTGATGGTAATAAGCTCGCTGTGAGCCTCAAAGACGGCAGCACTACTGGTCTTGCTGATGAGAAGCAGTTTGTCGGCTATCAAGGTGATGCTTCTGCCCCTTCATCAGTACTCCTGCGTAACAATGGTGTGCATATTGATATTGAGATTAATAAGAGCAAAACGATTGGCGCTAGCGATGCAGCTGGTGTAAACGATGTTGTTCTCGAAGCAGCACTTTCTACAATCTTAGATTTGGAAGATTCGATTGCTGCAGTTGATGGTGACGATAAAGTTCTTGCTTACGATAACTGGTTGGGTATTCTGAAGGGAACTTTGGTTGAGGAAGTGAGCAAGGGTGGCAAGACTTTTACCCGCACACTGAATCCAGACCGTAAATACACTGCCGGTATCGGCGCAGTAGATGCTAAAGATGGCGTAGTAACCTTGCATGGCCGTTCTTTATTATTCCTTCGTAACGTTGGCCACTTGATGACTAACCCAGCCATCATCACCGGTGATGGTAAGGAAATTTATGAAGGTATCTTGGATGCTGTAGTGACAGTATTGATTGCCTTGTATGACATTAACCGTCCTGCAACTCAGGCGATTGGTAACACACGCAAAGGCTCTGTTTATATTGTGAAGCCAAAAATGCATAGCCCAGAAGAAGTGGCCTTTGCTGGTGAGCTCTTTGGACGTGTTGAGCAATTGCTTGGCCTACCTGCTGACACAGTGAAATTGGGCATCATGGATGAAGAACGTCGTATGAGTGCCAACATCAAGGCAGCAATTGCGGCGGCGGGTGCACGTGTTGCCTTTATTAATACTGGCTTCCTAGATCGCACTGGCGATGAAATGCACACTGCAATGCATGCGGGCCCGATGATGCGTAAGGGTGACATGAAGGCTAGTAAGTGGTTATCTGCTTACGAGCGTCGTAACGTTCTGGCTGGTTTGGATTGCGGCTTGCGTGGCCGCGCTCAAATCGGTAAAGGTATGTGGGCAATGCCGGATTTGATGAAGGCGATGCTTGAACAAAAGATTGTGCATCCTAAGGCTGGTGCAAATACTGCTTGGGTGCCATCACCAACGGCAGCGACATTACATGCTTTGCACTACCATCAAGTGAATGTTGCTCAGTTACAAAAAGAAATGGAGCAGTTAGATACTGCTGCTGAAGCAGAAGCTTTGATTGATGATTTGTTGACCATTCCGGTGGTTGAAAAAGCCAACTGGTCTGCAGAAGAAATCCAACAAGAATTGGATAACAATTGCCAGGGCATTTTAGGTTACGTGGTTCGCTGGATTGATCAAGGCGTTGGTTGCTCTAAGGTCCCAGATATTCATAACGTAGGCCTGATGGAAGATCGCGCAACTTTGCGCATCTCTAGTCAGCATATTGCTAACTGGTTATTGCATGGCATCGTGACAGAGGCCAAGGTAAACGAGACATTGCAGCGTATGGCTAAAGTGGTTGATGGTCAAAATGCCGGCGATGCACTCTATAAGCCAATGATGCCGAATTACACAGATTCTTATGCTTATAAAGCAGCTAGCGATTTGATCTTCAAGGGTCTTGAGCAGCCTAATGGCTATACAGAGCCTTTGCTTCATGCATGGCGTTTGGAAGTGAAAAAGGCGAATGCTTAAACGCATTGATCCTTAAGCGCAGACTAAGATGGATTTGTTGTAAGACAAGTCCATTTTTTCTTATATGCGACCCATTATTAATAATTAACCTTATACCGTGTTGAGCTTTTTAAACCTCTTTGCTAGATCTAGTGCATCTCAAACTCATGCGCTGAACTTTCGTCTAAATGATGGGGGGAGGGAGCTTGCCGGGTTTAAAGGTGGAGCAGGTGATTGCGTGGTGAGGGCAATTGCCATTGCTGCCGAGCTACCCTATATGCAGGTTTATGAGGATCTGCAAGCAGCTAATGCGGCTTATGCGGATAAGCGCAAGGATAAGTTAGCCCGCAGACTTAATGCCAAGGGTACCTCACCCCGAAACGGCAATCATCGCAATGTCTTTCATGATTACATTCTGGGGCATGGATTTAGCTGGATCCCGACCATGAAGGTGGGGGCTGGCTGCCAAGTGCATCTTCGTGCCGATGAATTACCTTCTGGCACCTTAATTGTGAAGGTTTCCAAGCACTTAAGCGCGGTTATTGATGGAGTAATTCAAGATACGCATAACCCCTCTCGGGGCGGTACCCGCTGCGTTTATGGCTATTACATTAAGCGCTAGTATTTCTCTTGGAATAGAAAAAGCCCCTGAAAAATCCAGAGGCTATTTTCTAAAATACGGCTAAAGATAGCCTAAAACAGGGGTAAATCAACAATAAATTACCAGTTTCCGCTAGTTTTACGTGATTTCTGTTCCATTACCTTAGCTTCGCTAAACGCAGCTACTAATAAGTTAATAAAGTCTCTGATAGCAAAAAAAGGCTTAAAGCTAAAAGCAGGTACTGGGTGAAACTGTACTGAGTTTGAATGTGCCATGGTGAGCTCCTTAAGGGTTAACCCTAATCATACTCCCAATATCCAGAAATTTCAGCAAATGAATAAATCCAGCTTAATAGTTGTTGGTACGGCGATATTTGAGATCCCAGGCATTTTTATAGGCAGTCGTCATGCCGATCATGATGGAGGTGGTCCAGGCTAATGAAAAAAGCCCGCTAAAGGAGATAAAAAATGCAAAGGATTTCCAGCCATTGAGCAAGTTGTCAGATTCAAATCCTACGGTTGTGTAGCAGCTACCCGCAAAGAGTAGGGCATCAATAGGATCTTTCATCAGGCCGATACCAATGATGAAGAATGACCAAAACAGAATTTCCAGCAAGTGGAACATGGCCAGAAACACAAAGGTGATATAGAAATGAAAGAAGACGCGGTTATATTGATTTTGCTGAATATTCTGGCGCGTTAGGCGCTCAAAGCGCATATAGACATGGTTAATAGCGCTGCCATGGAACATCAAAATGCAGATAAGACCAAATATTCCCCAGGCAGCATCCCGCAACAATAGTAAGAATGGGAAGTTGGAGAGGGCCGAAATGATATTCATGGGCATGGTGTATTAAAAATGGAAATGAAAATGCAGGATAAATCTCGCGCTTGCCGCGCAGAGATATCGAGCTAGGTTGATAATGGCACATCCCTAATTTCATGTAAAGAAGCCATTGACAGAGCATCACACGCCAGGAGGAAAGCAGAAAGAGCGCTTTTTCTTATTCGCTTTGGCTGGAATTCAGTTCACTCACATCCTGGACTTTATGATCATGATGCCTTTGGGCCCTGAATTCATTCGGGAGCTCAATATCAATACCCATGAATTTGGACTCCTGCTATCTTCATATACCTTTGCTGCTGCGGTTGCGGGTGTATTTGCTACTTATTTCGTGGATCGATTTGAGAGACGAGTTCTATTACTTAGCTTGTACGCCTGCTTCATTATTGCCACGTTAGTCTGCGGCCTAGCCCCTGATTACCACTCCCTTTTTATAGCCCGTGCTTTTGCCGGTGCCTTTGGAGGAATCTTAGGCTCTTTAGTGCAAACCATCATTGCAGACTCTATTCCCTTTGAGCGCAGGGGCAAAGCTTTAGGGACTGTGATGGCAGCTTTCTCGGTATCAACCGTTGCCGGTGTGCCATTGAGTCTATTTTTAGCCAATCACATTCCGTCATTGGGTTGGCGTGCTCCATTTATCTTTATTGGCTTGATATCGAGCCTCATCCTATATTTGGGCTATCGCAATATTCCCAAGATAGTAGGGCATCTCGAACACGAACATCAGGGTAGTCGCCTTAGCCAAATTTGGAATGTTTTTACGGCACATCAACATCTACGCGCATTTATCTTTATGGCGCTGATCATGTTGACCGGTTTTTCTGTCATCCCTTATATCGCCTTATATCTGACCTCTAATGTGGGTATTAATAACTCTTATATTTCACTGATTTATCTTTGCGGTGGCATCGCTACCTTGATGAGTTCTAAGTTGATTGGCCATATGGCTGATCGCTATGGCAAGGTAAAGGTATTTAGAGTGCTCGCTGTCATCAGCTTAGTCCCTTTGTTGGTTACCACCAATCTGATGCCAGTGCCACTCTGGGTGGTGTTGATTAATTCAACTACATTTTTTATTCTGATCTCTGGTCGTATGATTCCGGCCATGGCGATTGTGAGCCAGGTGGTGGATGCCAAAATCCGCGGCACTTTCATGAGTCTGGTCGGCTCTGTGCAGATGTTGGCATCTGGCCTAGCATCTATTGTAGCGGGAGTGGTTGTGACAATTGGAGTCGATGGGAAGATGGAGCATTACAACTTGGTAGGTTATGGGGCAGCGGCATGTGGCTTGCTCACCTTCTGGCTGGTGGGATATATTCATACGGACAAACAAGCCGCATAAAGCGCGGACCTAATTTATTTTTAAAGAAAAGAGATCGCAATGATGACGTTTCAAAGACCGGATGGCAAATCTGTCGAAGCCTATTTAGTGGAACCAGCGAATCCAGAGAATGCTCCGGGAGTAGTAGTGATTCAGGAGTGGTGGGGTCTTGACGATGAAATTCAGTCTGTCGCCGAGCGTTTGGCAAAAGCAGGTTACCGTGCCCTAGTCCCCGATCTCTATCGTGGCAAATTAGCGCTGGAGGCAAATGAGGCCGAGCATCTGATGAATGACCTTAACTTTGGGGATGCTGCAAGTCAAGATATTCGTGGAGCTGTTCAGTACCTCAAGGCCACCGGAAGCTCGAAAGTGGCTATCACTGGATTTTGTATGGGCGGTGCGCTGACAGTATTGTCGGCCGGTCTTGTTCCGGAATGTGACGGCACTGTAGTTTGGTACGGCTTCCCTCCGCTAGAGTACGTAGATGCTCAGGCCATTAAAAAACCGATGCTGGCTCACTGGGCCATCTATGATGACTTTTTCTCCATCGCTGGTGTGGATCAACTTGAAGAGAAATTGAAGGTCGCGGGAGTGAATTATGATTTTCAGCGCTACGATGCCAAGCATGCATTTGCGAACCCAAAGTCAGACTCGAGACATCTACCGCCATTGCAGTTCAACCCAGAGGCTGCCCAATTAGCCTGGGATCGCACCATGGCTTTCTTGAAAACCCAGCTAGCAAACTAAGCGCCTTACTGACAGATCTATTCCATGCATCTTTTTGCCGAAAACCTCGCCGTTGAACTTTCCTCCTATTACCGAAATCTCGCCTTAGGTCATGGCGTTATTCCGAAGATCTTTACTTTGGTAAATGGGGCGGGAGATCAATACCTCTTTTTTATTGATGATCTGCACATGGACAAAGATGCAGAAAACCAATTCTTGGCTTACATTGTTCAAGAGCATGAGGCGGTTTGCTATGCCAGGGGAACCCTGGTTATTTTGGATCAATCCCAGCAGCTGATCGAATTTGCTGTAATTGATCATGACGATGACGAATCCATTGTCTGTTCTGCCCAGTTAACTCGAGATATCGACGATAAGCCAGTGGGGCTGAGTGAGTTTGAGAAGACCTTAGCACCCAAAAAGACGATTTTCTTCAGCGGCCTCTTTGAGCCTATTCAACTATCGGAGGATAAGGCGGAGGAGTTTGAAAGTCTTTGGGAGGAAATGAAGCCCAAGATTCTGAACCGAACCATGGGTATTTGAGAGGCTATTGAAAAAGGACTATTTAGTCCCCATATAGGTCTAAGTAGGTGTATTTGGTGCCCAGGAAGGG
>CANFWB010000025.1 GCA_947450605.1 Burkholderiaceae bacterium | reverse complement strand
ATCCCTAGTTCTGCCAATGAGGCGACGATCCAGTCATACAGTGGGCGATTGTTCTCAAACTCCAAAGTGCAAATGGAGTGCGAGACATTCTCCAGCGCATCCGAAATGCAGTGCGTGAAATCATATAAAGGGTAGATGCACCACTTATTACCAGTTCGGTGATGATCGGTATGGCGAATACGGTAAACCACGGGATCGCGCATCACAATATTGGGGTGCGCCATATCAATTTTCAGGCGTAAAACATGTGCACCATCTTCGTATTTTCCATCGCGCATCTCACGAAAGAGCGCCAGATTTTCATCTGGGGTGCGATCACGATAAGGGCTATTTTTGCCAGCTTGACCAAAGTTCCCGCGATTGGTGTGAATGTCGTCAGCACTTTGACTGTCGACATAGGCTTTACCATTCTGAATCAGAATTTCTGCAAACTCATAGAGTTGGTCAAAGTAATCACTCGCATGATAAAGATGCGTACCCCAATCAAAACCAAGCCATTTGACTGCATCCAAAATGCTGTCTGCGTACTCGACATCTTCCTTAACGGGGTTGGTGTCATCTAGGCGCATATTGCAACGCGCACCACCCGCTTGATGGTCATAGTCGGCAGCTAAACCAAAGTTAAGGCAGATGCTCTTGGCATGACCAATATGTAGATAGCCGTTTGGTTCAGGTGGAAAGCGCGTAATGATCGAAGGAATAGCTTGACCATCTCGATTGCTACGGTTCTGGTAGGCACCACTCGCCAGGTCATGATCAATGATCTGGCGTAAAAAATTAGAGGGCTCGGCAATCGCGCCGGAAGGTGTTTTGGATGGCTTGCTATCTTGGGACATGGTCTCATTGTAGAGAAACCCTCGCCCTCAAAGAAAAAAGCCCGCAAACTGCTGCGGGCTCGTTTCGGGGAAGCGGTCGAGAATCACTCTTCTACGAAAGCCTCTTCACGGGTTTTCTTGACCGCAGGTAAGGCCACGATCACTACCAAAAGGGCTGCTGCGATGAGCAAACCTAGGGACAATGGACGGGTTACAAAGGTAGTGAAATCACCACGTGACAACAATAAGGCGCGGCGGAAGTTCTCTTCCATCATTGGCCCAAGCACGAAGCCGAGGAGCAATGGAGGGGGTTCGCAACCGAGCTTGAAGAAGATGTAGCCAATAATGCCGAAAGCGGCAGTAATGTATACGTCAAACACGGTGTTATTCACGGTGTACACACCAATACAGCAGAAAACCAAAATAGCTGGGTACATAAAGCGATAAGGAATCTTCAAGAGCTTTACCCAAATACCGATAAGTGGCAAGTTCAAGAGAATCAACATCACGTTACCAATCCACATGGAGGCGATCAGACCCCAGAACAGGGCTGGGTTGCTGGTCATGACTTGTGGACCCGGCTGAATGTTGTGGATGGTCATTGCACCAACCATCAAAGCCATCACGGCATTTGGCGGAATACCCAATGTCAGCAATGGGATGAAGGAGGTTTGGGCGGCAGCGTTGTTAGCTGCTTCAGGACCGGCAACACCTTCAATAGCACCTTTACCAAACTCATGGCTGTACTTAGAAGATTTTTTCTCCACTGAGTAGGCGCCAAAGGCTGCCAAAGCAGCGCCGCCGCCTGGCAGGATTCCTAAGATAGAACCAATGGTTGTGCCGCGCAAGATAGATGGAATCATGCGCTTCACATCTTGTTTGGTTGGGATCATGGTGGTCATCTTGTTCAAGAAGCCCTCATCCTCACCCTTTTTCTCGAGGTTGCCCATAATTTCTGCAAAGCCGAAAACACCCATAGCGACTGCTACGAAACCAATGCCGTCACTCAATTCTGGGATATCAAACGCATAGCGAGAAACACCGGAATTGACGTCAGTACCAATCAAGCCCATTAATAAGCCAAGAATGATCATGCCGATCGCCTTGACCAAAGAGCCGGAAGCCAGCACAACCGCACCAATTAACCCTAATACCATTAGGGAGAAGTACTCTGCGGGGCCGAACTTGAACGCCAATTGGGAGAGTGGTGCGGCAAAAGCAGCCAGTACCAAGGTAGCTACGCAACCAGCGAAGAAAGAGCCCATACCGGCAGTAAAGAGTGCTACACCCGCTCGACCATTCCGGGCCATTTGATATCCATCGATCGCCGTCACCACCGAGGACGTTTCTCCTGGGATGTTGAGCAAAATCGCAGTTGTGGATCCGCCGTACTGTGAACCGTAGTAAATACCGGCCAACATAATCAAGGCAGCAATTGGAGGCAAGGCGTAAGTTGCAGGTAGCAACATGGCGATCGTAGCGATGGGGCCTAGGCCTGGTAAAACGCCAATCAAGGTGCCCAATACACAGCCAATTAAGCAGTAAAGGAGGTTTTGAAGGGTAAATGCGGTATCGAAACCGAGGGCTAAATTAGCAAATAAGTCCATTTTTCAGTATCCCGGTCTGTTATTGAAGAAAGAAAGGTAATAAAGGGAACTGAAGCTTCAGCCCTAATACGAATACCGAGTAAGTAAATGCAACCAAGAAGGTGGCATTGATTAAAGTGCCCTTCCAGTGGAATTCATGACTCGCGCTGGCCGACATAAAGACTAGTACAAATACGGCAACAACGAAGCCCATGGTCGGCAGAAGAATGCCGTACAGGACTACAGAGCCAGTAATTAAACCAATGATGCGCCAGTTAAATTTGGGGATGCTTTCAATTGCAGCTGTTGCGCCCAAGGATTTAACCAGGACCAATAGACCTAGAAGTGACATCAGAATGCCAAGGAAGAATGGGAAATAACCAGGCCCCATCTTGGCTGCGGTACCCATTGGATATTGGGTGGCCACTATTGTGAAAAACAAGCCGATAACCATGTACATGATTCCAGCACCAAAATCCCGTTGATTGCGAATTTTCAAGTTGAGCTCCTTATGTATCGACTTAAACGCCGATCTATTTATTGATGTTACGGGATTGTAAGGCAGGTTTGGGGAACTTTGCCTAGGGTTTGCCCCTGACTAGTGCCAATGCGATAATTATTCCTATGAAAGTCTCCCAAATTCGCCAGGCATACCTGGATTACTTCGCCCAAAAAGGCCACCAAATTGTCCCATCCAGCCCGGTAGTCCCTGGAGATGACCCAACCTTGCTGTTTACCAATGCCGGGATGAACCAGTTCAAAGACGTTTTTCTGGGTTTTGATAAGCGCCCATACAACCGGGCTACGACCGCTCAGAAATGTATTCGGGCTGGCGGCAAACATAATGACCTGGATAACGTTGGGTATACAGCACGTCATCACACCTTTTTTGAGATGTTGGGTAATTTCTCGTTTGGGGATTACTTTAAGAAAGAAGCGATCCAGTTTGCATGGGAGTTGTTGACTGAAGTGTTCAAGCTCCCCAAAGAAAAACTGCTGGTGACGGTTTATGCGGAAGATGATGAGGCTTACGAGATTTGGAATAAGCAAATTGGCGTGCCTGCTGAACGGATTATTCGCATTGGTGATAACAAAGGCGCACGTTACGCTTCAGATAATTTCTGGATGATGGGTGACACAGGGCCATGTGGTCCTTGCACCGAGATCTTCTATGACCATGGTGAGCATATTGCTGGCGGCCCTCCCGGTAGTCCCGATGAAGATGGTGATCGCTATATCGAAATCTGGAATAACGTCTTCATGCAATTTAACCGCGATGAAGCCGGCAATATGAATCCGCTACCTAAGCCTAGCGTAGATACAGGCATGGGTCTGGAGCGGATTGCCGCAGTGTTGCAGCATGTTCATTCCAACTATGAGATTGATCTCTTTGTGCATCTACTCAAAGCCGCCAAAGAAGCGGTTGATGCTGCTGGTGGTGAGAATTGCGACCCAGCGAGCCCTTCATTAAAGGTGATTGCAGACCATATTCGCGCTTGTAGTTTCATTGTGGTCGATGGCGTGATTCCTGGTAATGCTGGCCGGGGTTATGTGCTGCGTCGTATTGCGCGTCGTGCTATTCGCCATGGCTATAAATTAGGTGCCCGCAAGCCATTTTTCTATCAACTCGTTCCAGCCTTGGTAAATGAAATGGGCTTGGCTTATCCAGAGTTACAGGCGGCGAAAGATAAAGTGAGCGAAGTGATTAGGCAGGAGGAAGAACGCTTTTTCCAGACCATTGCCAATGGCATGGAGATTTTGGAGGGTGCACTTGCTGGTGGCGCCAAGACGGTTGATGGTGAAACTGCTTTCCGTTTACACGATACCTTTGGTTTCCCATTGGATCTGACTGCTGACGTTTGCCGTGAGCGTGATGTGACAGTAGATGCCGAAGGTTTTGAATTAGCGATGCAAAAGCAGCGTGATCAAGCAAGGGCGGCTGGTAAGTTCAAGGTCGCTCAAGGCCTGGAATACTCTGGCAAGCCAACGCAGTTCCACGGCTATGACACCTTGAAGCATGAAGGTGCCAAAGTCACCGCACTGTATGTTGATGGCTCTGCTGTGCAGTCAGTAAAAGCGGGTGATGCTGCGGTAATCGTGTTGGACAACACCCCTTTTTATGCTGAGTCCGGAGGTCAGGTTGGCGACAAGGGCGAGCTACGTAATGAGTCAGTACGCTTTGCCGTTGAAGATACTTTCAAGATTCAAGCGGATGTATTTGGCCATCAAGGTGAAATTCATGAGGGCGAGCTTAAAGTAGGTGATGCACTCAATGCCTTGGTGGATGTTCAGCAAAGAACAGAAACCATGCGCAATCACAGTGCTACTCACATTTTGCATAAAGCATTGCGTGAAGTGCTGGGTGATCATGTGCAGCAAAAGGGTTCTTTAGTGGATGCCAGCAAAACCCGCTTTGACTTTACGCACAACGCACCCATTACTGCAGCCGAGATTCGTCGTGTTGAGGATATTGTGAATGCCGAGATCTTGGCTAATACAGCAACTTCTGGAAAAGTCATGTCATTGGATGACGCACAAAAAACGGGCGCCATGATGCTCTTCGGTGAGAAGTATGGTGACGAGGTTCGTGTACTAGAAATCGGTAGCTCCAAAGAGCTCTGTGGCGGCACTCACGTCGGTCGCACTGGCGATATTGGTAGCTTGAAGATTGTTTCTGAGGGCGGTGTTGCTGCCGGTATTCGTCGTGTGGAAGCGGTTACTGGTAAAAACGCATTGAACTTCCTGCAAAGCTTGGAAGACAAAATGAATGAAGCGGCTTCGATACTGAAAACCCATCCAGGTGATTTAGTAAATCGCGTAGCCCAGTTGCAAGAAAGCTTGCGCCAGGCTGAGCGTGAATTGGATAAAGTGAACTCCAAGTTCGCCGCAAGCCAGGGTGATGAATTGGCGACCCAAGCAATTGATGTCAACGGCCTTAAGGTGTTGGCTGCTCGTTTGGATGGCGCTGATGCTCAAGTATTGCGCGAGACCATGGATGCCTTAAAAGCAAAGCTAAAAACCGCTGCCATTGTTCTGGCTTCAGTGCAGGGCGATAAAGTGAGTTTGATTGCTGGCGTGACTGCAGACTCCATTGCTAAAGTAAAGGCAGGCGACTTGGTGAACTTTGTTGCCCAACAAGTAGGAGGTAAAGGCGGCGGTAAACCAGAGATGGCAATGGCTGGCGGTTCCGACCCTAGTAAGTTGGGTGCGGCATTAGCGGGCGTTAAAGATTGGGTGGCATCTAAATGAGTGGGGCCATCGAATTTAATCTCGAGGTCGATGCCATTGGCATGAATTGCCCGCTCCCGATCTTGCGCACCAAGAAGGCGCTTGCCACTATGCAGTCTGGTGAAGTCCTGAAGGTGAAAGCTACTGATGCGGGTGCAGCCCATGATTTCCCGGCATTTGCGAAGCAGACGGGCAACGAGCTTCTATCTAGTACTACCGAAGATGGTGTTTTAGTCTTTTTTCTGAAAAGAAGATAAACAAGGGGTGGTGCCGTTTAATCTTTTAAAACCAGGCCCACCCTTCGCTGAATTATTTAAGATAAACCCGACTCTTTAAATATTCTGCAAATTCGTTATTTACCTCTGGGTGGCGTAAAGCAAACTCAACGGAAGCTTTGAGATAACCTAACTTGCTACCGCAGTCATAGCGCACACCATCGTATTCATAGGCAAAGACTGGCTCTTCTTTGAGCAAAGAGGCGATCGCATCGGTGAGTTGAATTTCACCGCCGGCACCAGGCTTGAGGTTGCGAATGTGTTTGAAGATCTCCGAGGATAGAACGTAACGACCGACTACCGCCAAATTGGATGGGGCATCCTGAGGCTGCGGCTTCTCCACAATGCCGTTTAAATGATAAATACCTTTAGAAACTTCAGTTCCTGAAATGATTCCGTATGAGCTACTTTTGACGGGATCAATTTTTTCAACCGCCAAGACGGAACCATGCTGTTCATCAAACACTTTGAGCATTTGCTTTAGAACGGGCGGCTGTCCATCAAGCAAGTCATCCGCAAGAATGATGGCGAAAGGCTCATCACGAACTAGCTTTTCTGCGCATAGGACGGCATGACCAAGGCCTAGCGCTTCCGGTTGGCGAACATAAACACAATCTACGTGGCTGGGCTTAACACTGCGAACAATCTCTAGCAGTGCTGTTTTGTTTTTAGCTTCGAGCTCAGCTTCCAATTCATAGGACTTATCAAAGTGATCCTCAATAGCACGTTTACTACGACCAGTAACAAAGATCATTTCAGTAATGCCGGCTGCAATCGCTTCTTCGACTGCATACTGGATGAGCGGCTTATCCACCACATTGAGCATCTCTTTAGGACTAGCCTTAGTGGCAGGTAGGAAACGAGTGCCTAGACCTGCAACTGGGAATACTGCTTTAGTAACTGCTCTGGTGTTCTTGGGCATTGGGAATTTCACTCTCTCATTAATTCAGTCGCTCTAATTGCGCAATCAGCTTTCTGTGATTCTGTTCAAAGTCCGAGAGACGTATTTTCTCCTGGGATACAACCTCTGCTGGTGCTCGCGCTACAAAACTTTCATTGCTTAGTTTACTGTGTGCTTTGCTAATTTCATTTGCTAAGCGTTCAATTTCTTTACTTAAGCGCGCCTTTTCTGCTACTACGTCCACCTCAATTTTTAATAGTATTTTCATACTACCAACCAGAGCCATTGGTGCGCCAGGCGCATCTTTTTCTAAGGCGGATTCGTCATCATAGATCTTGACTTCAGAAAGCTTAGCTAATGCCGTGAGATAAGGGCTTGCCTTTTTCAAGAAATCTGCTGGCCCACTAATCCACAAAGGTACCTTAAGAGCAGGTGAAACTTGCATCTCGCCACGTAGATTGCGGCAGGCGTCCACGATGGATTTAATTTGGGCAACCCAGGCTTCGCTTTGCTCATCGATCTTATCAAGCTGGGCAACCGGGTAGGGCTGCAGGGCAATGGTTTGTTTATCTTGTTTGGCCAACTCTTTCCCAACCTTTGGTCCAACAGTCTGCCAAAGGGTTTCGGTAATAAAAGGAATGAGTGGATGCGCCATGCGCAAGATGGTTTCTAAAACACGCAAGAGCGTACGGCGGGTAGCGCGTTGCTGTGCAGGCGTTCCAGTTTGCAGTTGAACCTTTGCCAACTCTAAGTACCAGTCGCAATACTCATCCCAAACAAACTGATAAATGCTGGTGGCGATATTGTCAAAGCGGTAGTTCTGGAAACCCTTGGCGACATCAGCCTCCGTTCTTTGCAGTAGAGAAACAATCCATCTGTCTGCGGGAGAAAAGTCTAGCTCGCCCTCAGGACCGCATTGCTTATCGCACGGCGCAAAACCATTCTCTTCATTCGTCCCTGGGCAGTTCATCAGCACAAAGCGTGTGGCATTCCATAACTTATTACAGAAATTGCGATAGCCTTCACAACGCTTCTGGTCAAAATTAATATTGCGACCAAGCGATGCAAGAGATGCGAAAGTAAAGCGCAATGCATCTGTACCAAATGCTGGAATACCTTCCGGAAATTCTTTCTTGGTTTTCTTGCCAATGCTTTCAGCTTGCTTGGGATTCATCAGGCCGGTGGTGCGCTTAGCAACCAAGTCTTCAATCTGGATGCCGTCGATCAAGTCGATGGGGTCCAAGGTATTTCCTTTGGACTTACTCATCTTCTGGCCTTCGGCATCACGCACTAAACCGTGCACATACACCGTATTAAAAGGTACCTTGCCTGTGAAATGGCAAGTCATCATGACCATGCGGGCAACCCAGAAGAAGATGATGTCAAAACCAGTTACCAGTACTGATGAAGGTAAAAAGTGCTTGAGGGCAGGCGTCTCTTCAGGCCAGCCCAATGAGCTGAACGGCACCAGCGCAGAGCTAAACCAGGTATCTAAGACATCAGGATCACGATGGAGTTGGCCTGTATAGCCAGCAACTGCAGCCTTTGTCTTTGCCTCTTCTTCAGAGCGCGCCACAAAGATCTGGCCATCATCGCCATACCAAGCGGGGATTTGATGGCCCCACCAGAGTTGACGGGAGATACACCAGTCCTGAATATTTTCCAACCACTGGGAGTAGGTGCTAATCCAGTTTTCGGGAACCAGTTTGATATCGCCTTTAGTCACGGCATCTAATGCGGCGCCAGCGATGGATGAGCCAGGTTGATATTGATTATCTGGACTGGGTTTAGATACCGCAACAAACCATTGGTCGGTGAGCATAGGCTCAATGATGGTTTGAGTGCGGTCACCGCGTGGCACCATTAATTTATGCGGCTGTACTTTATCCAGTAGCCCGGCAGCTTCTAGGTCGGCAACTACTTGTTTGCGCGCTGCAAAGCGCTCTAAACCTTGATACGCGGCAGGTGCATTCTCATTAATCTTTGCATCGAGAGTCAGAATATTAATGAGGGGTAATTGATGGCGTTGACCAACGGCGTAGTCATTAAAGTCATGTGCAGGCGTCACTTTTACGACGCCAGTACCAAAAGCCAAATCAACATAATCATCTGCAATGATGGGGATCTCGCGATTGCATAGTGGGAGATGCACAGACTTGCCGATGAGATGTTTGTAGCGTTCATCTTCTGGATTGACCATCACAGCAACGTCACCCAGCAAGGTTTCGGGACGGGTAGTGGCTACAGTGAGGTGTCCTGAGCCATCGGCCAATGGATAGCGGATGTGCCACATGGAGCCATCTTCTTCTTCGCTCACGACTTCTAAGTCAGAAACTGCGGTGCCGAGAACAGGGTCCCAGTTCACTAAACGTTTACCGCGATAAATCAGGCCTTGCTCATGCAGACGAACAAACACTTCGACAACGGCTTTGGACATCTTGCTGTCCATCGTGAAATATTCTTTACCCCAATCAATTGAGGCGCCCAGGCGACGAATCTGACGGGTGATTGTGGATCCGGAAGTCTCTTTCCACTCCCACACCTTTTCAAGGAACTTTTCACGGCCAAGGTCATGGCGAGACACTTTTTGTGCATCGAGTTGGCGCTCAACAACAATTTGTGTGGCGATACCGGCGTGATCAGTGCCAGGCACCCACAAGGTATTTTTGCCAGACATGCGGGCGTGACGCACCAAGCCATCCATGATGGTTTGATTAAAGGCGTGACCCATGTGGAGGGTGCCAGTCACATTCGGCGGCGGCAGTTGGATAGAGAAATCTCCCTTACCTTCATCTAGGGTGGCGTCGGCAATACCTCGGCGCTCCCATTCCGGACCCCAATAAGCTTCAATTGGGGCGGGTTCGTAGGATTTGGCTAGTTCGTCTACAGAACTGGCTAATTGAGAATTGGGTGAATTGGGGGTATTCGAAGCATTTGGCATAAGAGGCAAATTATAATTGGCGCGATGTACTCAGACCTCCTCGCAAACCTTAATCCAGAACAACGCGAGGCAGTGACCCTCCCGCCCGTCAATCAACATGGTCAGGCCCAGTCCGCCCTGATCTTGGCTGGCGCCGGCAGTGGCAAGACCCGCGTCCTCACTACCCGTATAGCTTGGCTGATCCAAACAGGCCGGGTTTCCCCTATTGGGGTCTTAGCAGTGACCTTTACCAATAAGGCTGCCAAGGAGATGATGTTGCGCTTAAGCGCCATGTTGCCCATTAATACCCGCGGTATGTGGATTGGGACTTTTCATGGCCTTTGTAACCGTTTACTGCGTG
This sequence comes from Burkholderiaceae bacterium, assembly GCA_947450605.1. Taxonomy (GTDB): domain Bacteria; phylum Pseudomonadota; class Gammaproteobacteria; order Burkholderiales; family Burkholderiaceae; genus Polynucleobacter. The sequence goes on along the minus strand of CANFWB010000025.1, from coordinate 16,259 downwards.
CGCACCATAAAGAGGCCGGTTTGCCATCTACTTTTCAGATTCTGGACACCCAAGACCAGTTATCTGCCATTAAGCGCCTTTTAAAGGGTTTAAAGGTCGATGATGAGAAATACCCTGCCAAGCAGCTGCAATACTTCATTGCACATGCTAAAGAGCGTGGCCAGCGTGCTCGCGAGTTATCTGTGGGTGACGACTTCCAGGCCAAGATGGCTCAGCTATACGAAGCCTACGATGAGCAGTGTCAGCGCGAAGGTGTCGTCGACTTTGCAGAACTCTTGTTGCGTAGCTATGAATTGCTCAAACACAACGAAGCGATTCGGACGCATTACCAAGAGCGTTTCCGTCACATCCTGATTGATGAGTTCCAAGACACGAATGCCTTGCAGTACGCTTGGCTCAAATTACTTTCTGGACATGATGCCAGTCGTGTCAATGTGAGTAGTGCTGGCAGCAGTGCAGTCTTTGCGGTGGGCGATGACGATCAAAGTATTTATGCCTTCCGCGGTGCCGACGTTGAGAATATGCGTCTCTATGAAAAGCAATACCACCCGATGATGGTCAAGCTTGAGCAGAACTATCGCTCGCATGGCCATATCTTGGATACCGCCAACTACCTAATTTCAAATAACACGGATCGTCTGGGTAAAAACCTACGCACCGATGCGGGTCATGGCGAGCCAGTCCGTATTTATGATGCACCGAGCGATCATGCAGAAGCAGCTTGGCTTGTTGATGAAATCAAAGCGCTGGTGAATAGCGGTATTAAGCGTACTGAAATTGCCTTGCTCTATCGCAGCAATGCGCAGTCACGCATCATTGAGCACGCTTTATTTTCAGCAGCGATTCCCTATCGCGTTTATGGCGGTTTACGCTTCTTCGAGCGCGCTGAAATTAAGCATGCCTTGGCGTATCTACGTCTTTTAGAAAATCCCAACGATGACACTTCGTTCTCACGAGTGGTGAATTTTCCGACACGCGGTATTGGAGCGAGATCCATTGAGGCAGTGCAAGATGCGGCTCGTGCTCAGAATAGCTCTCTGTATTTAGCGGCATCGACTTTAGATGGCAAAGCAGGCGCAGCGCTCGGCGGCTTTGTGCGCTTGGTAGACCACATGCGCGAAGCCACTCGCCACAACACTTTGCCTGAGACAGTGGAGTTTGTAATTCAGCACAGTGGCCTCATTCAGCACTACCTCTCTGAGCGTGAGGGTCAAGACCGCGTAGAAAACTTACAAGAATTAATTAATGCGGCAACTGCATTTATTGCAGAAGAGGGTTATGGCCAAGATGCAAGCGCAGCCACGCTGCCAGGTGAAAATGCGCCTGGTGTGGCTGAGGTTTCACCATTAGCAGCATTTCTCTCGCATGCCTCATTGGAGGCTGGCGACAACCAAGCGCAAGCCGGTCAAGACGCTGTACAGCTCATGACGGTGCACTCTGCCAAAGGTTTGGAGTTCACGGCAGTCTTTATTACCGGCTTAGAAGAAGGCTTGTTTCCACACGAGAACAGCATTAATGAGCAGAACGGCTTAGAAGAAGAACGTCGCTTGATGTATGTGGCGATTACCCGCGCCAAAGAGCGCCTCTACCTCTCTCACACCCAATCCAGAATGTTGCATGGTCAGGTACGCTACAACATGCCATCTCGCTTCTTGGAAGAGCTGCCATCCGATTCATTGAAGTGGCTCACTCCGAAAGTAAAAGACGCTCGTTGGGGTGGCGGCAATAGTTACGGTAATGGTGGTCGTTCAGGGTCCACCTGGCAAGATGGCTATACCCGTCAGCGTGATTCAGAAACCAATGATTTCTTTGACTCCGGTAGCGACCGTCAGCGACCAGCTAAGCAACTTGGGCGCGTTGGCTCTGCCTCTACGACTATCACCAGAATGGCTTCGCCACCACGTGGGAACTATCCGTTCACCATTGGACAAAATGTGTTTCATACCAAGTTCGGTGAAGGGCGTGTAACTGGCTTAGAGGGTAATGATGCTGATGCCCGTGCTCAGGTGAACTTTAAGCGTCATGGTGTGAAATGGCTGCAGCTCAGTATTGCCAAGCTTGCGGCGATAGATTAATTAAGTCAGTAACTAAGCGCTTAGGCGATCAGGGTTGCGGATTCTTTTTCGGCGAAGCACGCTTTCCAGGTAGCAAAGAAAGAGCAGTGCATTACAGTCAACCCTGCCATCGACAGTGGGGCGATGATGAATGATGCGGCCTGACCCAAATCCAGCGCATCAAAGATAAATCCAATCGTCAGGGGAATGGCGATCAAGATCGCACCCCAAATAGCAATATATAAAAAGAATGCGCCACGGTTGGCCCAGCAAGCAAGTGCACTTGAAAAGAGCGCTTGCGGTACGGACATCTCGGCCCAAGCAACCAGCACAGGTGAGAACCACATCAGCATGGCTATTGGTACGTAGAGTAAGCCACCAAAAAACAGAATCAGATAGATCTCGCGCACGGCTTCAGGCGTAATTGGCTTATCACCAGTCATGAGTGGAAGTAGTAGCTCAAAATCTACCAACATGCTTAAGACAAAGCTGAGCGTCAGAATGAGGGCCGAGTAAACCAAACCCAATTGCAGAATGCGCTTACGAATCACGGGGGTGGATTGCAGGGCAACTATATACACTGTCGGGCGAATACGTTCTTTTTGAATCGCCTGTCGACAGGCGGTCATAAAGCCCACCGACAAAGTGGGCGTGAGCAATAGCACCGCAAAAATACCAATTACCGGAACGAGCACGGCTAGCTGTGCAAAAAAAACATACAGGAATACCAACATCAGAAATCCCAGGGGATTTTGTTTGAATAACCAAATGCCTTGGCGTATCCAGGTGTAGCCCTCTTTAGGAGCGACGGAGTTTAGTTTCATATTGCTTTGCGACTTAAGAGAATATTTTCAAAATGACGGGGGTCATGCGGGGTAAGCATTTGAGCGTCGCGCGGTAAATAAAAATCCCACAGGCGAGAAATCCAAAAGCGCAGAGCTGCTGCACGCACCATGAGTGGCCAACTTTGCTGCTCTGTGTCCGTGAGTGGGCGAACCGACTGATAGGCATCCATGAGTGCCTTAAAGCGTACCGGATCTAAATCCTGCTTGTTTTCCGCTAAACACCAATCATTTATGGTGACGGCTAAATCAAATAACCACTTATCGGTACCGGCGAAATAAAAGTCAAAGAAACCACCCAGTTGATCTTGCGAAGTATCACCTGCACCTTGAGGGTCAAAAAGCACGTTATCCCTAAACAGGTCGCAATGGCTTGCACCTTGGGGTAGGGATGCATATGCCTCAGAGGCAAAGAATTGTTCTTGGGTGGCGAGCTCGCTGGCCAGTAATTCTTTTTGAGAATCGCTGAGGTGCGACAAAACTTGTGGAACTGTTTTTTGCCACCAAGACAGGCTGCGAAGATTTTCTTGGGTGTGCTGAAAGTCCGCGCTAGCCAAATGCATCTTTGCTAAATTTTCACCGACTAATGCACAGTGTTTTGCTTCGGGTGCCAGTCTGGATAAGCCTGGGAGTTTGCTGACAATCGCTGCTGGCTTACCCTTCAGGGAAAACAGAATTGCTCCATGGAGATTTTCTAATGGCTTAGGCACAGGAATACCTTTATTGGCCAAGTGCCGCATCAGCTCTAAATAATAGGGGAGCTGTTCTGCTGAGAGTCTCTCAAAAATTGTGAGCACGTATTCTTGTTTCTTGCCATCTTTCTCGGTATCCAGAAAGAAATTGGAGTTTTCGATACCCCCATGAATTCCGCGAACATCTATGGCGCGGCCAATGTCAAAATCGGTTGTGATCCAATGGGAGATGTCGCTCAGCTCAATGGGTGTAAATACGGCCATAGCTAATTAAACAGTGATGTGCGGATGAAATTGAGCCATCAAACTTAGAAGGGAATGCTGATGCTGGGCACGCTGATGAGGTCAGTTTCTTTTGGTACGCCCGGCATCACCGTTGTGGGAGGTGCCATTTCGTAGCTGGTGTAGCGCGTCTTCACATCCACTTGGGTCGGTGAATTGGCATCTTTGTACTCAGTCACTTCAGTGCCAGTCGCCTCTTTATGCTGAAAGCTTGGCTTGCGGCCTTGGGGAGCGTTTGTTGCCTCAGCTGCGCTGACTGCTGGCGCTAAGGGCTGGTTATTAATGCGTTGCAGTTCAGATGGGCTCAAGGCTTGGCTATTGCTCTGCGCTTGTGCTGAATGCAGGCCAAAAGAGGCAAAAGCCACCAAAAAGCTTGTAAGAACAAGGGTTTGGCTCAAGGAAGAGTGGAGGAAGTTAGTTAGAGCATGCATCATTTTTCACCTTTTTAGGCCTCTTTTCAGGAGGATTTAAGCCTGATCTGTAGGCAGTTAGCAACTAGATTGTACGATTGCGGTATGACTAAACATAGACTCTTGTTGGTAGACGGTTCTAGCTACCTCTATCGCGCCTTTCACGCCATGCCAGACCTCAGAAATGGGGCGGGTGACCCAACGGGGGCCATCTATGGCATGGTAAATATGATGCGCCGAGCTCGGTCGGAACTCAAGGCCGACCATATTGCCTGTGTTTTTGATGCCAAAGGGAAGACCTTTCGGGATGAAATGTACTCTGAGTACAAGGCGCACCGGTCTCCTATGCCGGAGGATTTGGTAAAGCAGATTGAGCCGATTCATGCCATGGTGAAGGCCTTAGGCTGGCCAGTATTGATGGTTTCAGGGGTTGAGGCAGATGATGTGATTGGGACTTTGGCTTGCCAGGCAACCCAAGCTGGATGGGAGACGATTATTTCCACGGGCGACAAAGACCTAGCCCAATTGGTAAATCCCTCTGTCACCCTGATTAATACGATGACTAATGAAAAGTTGGACATTGCAGGCGTGATCGAAAAATTTGGTGTCCCTCCAGAGCGGATTGTGGATTACCTCTCCATCATTGGCGATACGGTAGATAACGTCCCCGGCGTCCCTAAAGCTGGCCCAAAAACCGCCAACAAATGGCTGGCTGAGTTCGGTGACTTAGATAAGCTGATGGCGAATGCTGATCAGGTGAAGGGTGTGGTGGGGGAGAATTTGCGCAATAGTTTGCAGTGGCTCCCAAAAGCGCGCCAACTCATTACCGTCAAAACAGATTGTGATTTATCCCCCCATTTACCTGGGCTAGATGACCTTCATGCGAAACCAGAAGATGCGCCACTCTTACGTGAACTATTTGAGCGCTATGCATTTAAAACCTGGCTGCGCGATGTGGAGAAGCAACTTGGTGGATCTGCTCTCGAAGTTGGCAGTGGTTTTGATTTGGCAGGAAGTCCAATCAAGACTGCACCAGCAGCCAAGGAAAAAACTGCAAGCAATCCATTTGGACCTACCGCTACAGCAGCCACCATAGCGCTATCTCAAGAGACTACCGACTTGCAGGGCGCCATCGAAAAAAGTTATGAGTGTGTTGTTGATGAGGCTGCATTAGAGTGTTGGTTAAAAAAGATTGATAGTGCACAGTTAACTGCCGTAGACACAGAGACGACTGGCCTAGACGCATTAGCTGCAGAATTAGTCGGCATCTCATTGTGCGTTACTCCAGGAGAGGCCTGCTATATACCGGTGGCGCATCGTAATGGAGAGGATCAACTCAGTCGCGAATTTGTTCTGGCACGACTGAAGCCTTGGCTTGAGAGTTCTGCGCATTTCAAGGTAGGGCAAAACTTAAAGTACGACGCACATATTTTTGCAAATTATGGAATTACTTTGCAGGGTATTCAGTTCGATACCTTGCTCGAGTCCTATGTGCTTGAATCGCATATGCCACACAATATGGATAGCTTGGCCGAGCGACACCTTGGCATGAAGACGATTCGCTATGAAGAGGTTTGCGGTAAGGGTGTGCATCAGATTGGCTTTGATCAAGTCGACCTGAAGATTGCCACAGATTACGCCGCTGAAGATGCTGACATTACCCTGCGCTTGCATTTGGCTTTGTGGCCACAAATTCAGATTAGTCCTGGACTGCTCTATGTTTATGAAAACATAGAGATGCCGGCAATGCGTGTCTTGGGCATCATGGAGCGTAACGGTATTCGGATTGATTCAGCCCTGCTTTCTCAGCAAGGTCAACAGGTCGGTAAACGCCTCCTTGCCTTGGAGGGCGAGATTCATCAGTTGGCAGGGCAGCCGTTCAATATTCAATCGCCCAAGCAGATTGCAGAAATTTTATTTGGACAACTAGAGCTTCCGGTGATTAAGAAGACACCATCGGGCGCGCCATCAACCGATGAAGAGGTTCTGCAGAAACTGGCTGAGGACTATCCTTTGCCAGCACGCATCTTGGATTACCGCAGTTTGGCTAAATTGATGTCGACCTATATTGAAAAGCTTCCGCGTATGGCGGATCCGAAGACTGGGCGCGTTCACACCAATTTTTCTCAAGCGACTGCAGTAACAGGACGCTTGGCCTCTAGTGAGCCGAATCTGCAAAATATTCCGGTAAGAACAGAAGAGGGTCGTCGTATACGTGAGGCATTTATTCCCGCGGAAGGTTGTAAGTTGTTATCGGCCGACTACTCTCAAATTGAATTACGCATCATGGCGCACATCGCCGAGGATGAAAATCTCTTGGCTGCGTTTGCTGCTGGCAAGGATGTTCACCAAGCCACTGCTGCAGAGATCTTTGGTGTGCCACTAGAGGCCGTCACTTCAGAACAGCGTCGTTATGCCAAGGTAATTAACTTTGGTTTGATCTACGGCATGAGTGCTTTTGGCCTGGCTGGAAACTTAGGTATTGAGCGCTCAGCAGCACAAAACTATATTGCCAAGTATTTCGATCGCTACCCAGGGGTTGCTCAATATATGGAGCGGACCCGTCTTGAGGCGAGGGAGAATGGCTACGTGGAAACCGTCTTTGGCAGACGTCTGTGGTTGCCTGAGATTAAGGGTTCCAATGGCCCGCGCCGCCAAGGTGCTGAACGTGCTGCGATTAATGCGCCGATGCAGGGTACCGCTGCCGACTTGATTAAATTGGCCATGATTGCGGTCGAAAACTGGCTTGAGAAAGAGAATTTAAAGACCCGCATGCTGCTCCAAGTCCATGATGAGTTGGTGTTTGACGTACCCTTTGATGAACTCGAGCTCTTGCAGGCAAAGCTGCCTGACTTGATGTGCAAGGTGGCAGAGCTCAAAGTTCCCTTGGTGGTTGGTATTGGAATTGGCGATAATTGGGAAGAAGCGCATTAAGTGGAGATCGGAAAAATGGTAGATAAGAAAAATCAAGACGTAAAACCAGTGTCTGGGGATAGAAGAAGTTTTATGAAGGCCTCTGCCATCACTGCCACCACTATGGGAATTGGCTTTGTAGCCGCCTCTGAGCCCGTCATGGCTGCCGCAATTGAAACCGATTTCAGTGGCATTAAAGCGGGCGAGCAAATGATTCCAGTAGGCAGCTTTCAGTTGCCCGCTTATGTTTCTCGCCCAGAGAAGGCAAAAGGCGCCCTCCCTATCATTATTGTTGCGAGCGAAATTTTTGGCGTGCATGAATACATCGCTGACGTCACAAGACGTTTTGCTAAATTAGGTTACCTTGCTATTGCCCCCGAATTTTTTACTCGCGCTGGCGATCCTAATACCTATGGCACGGTTGCTGAGATTCAAAAAAATATTGTGGCTCCAACTTCGGATATGCAGGTCTTAAATGACTTGCAAGCTGCTTTGGTTTGGGCTGGAAAAAATGGCGGTGACTTGAAAAAAGTTGGCGTTACTGGATTTTGCTGGGGTGGCCGTATTACTTGGCTCTCAGCCACATTGCCACAGGTTAAAGCTGGTGTAGCTTGGTATGGTCGAGTGATCGGTGAAAAAACCGAGGGCAATCCTCGTCACCCGGTCGATATCGCTGCGGAGCTGAAGGCTCCTGTCTTGGGTTTATATGGTGGAGCTGATGCAGGCATCTCCCTGGAGAGTGTTGAGCAAATGCGTGAGGCGCTTGCAAAAGCAGCCCCAAAAAATCCAGCAGCCAAGGCCTGTCGTTTCGAGATTTATCCCGATACCCCGCACGCGTTTCATGCAGACTACCGCGCTACTTATCGTGAGGGCCCAGCTAAAGACGGTTGGGAAAAGTGCCTTGCTTGGTTTAAACAAAACGGAGTAGCGTAATTTTCATGTCAGTATTGCAAAGCATATTGTTGGTAACGGCGCTAGCGGGAACGGCCAGCGTCTTGGTTGCCGCGAGCTTTTCATTGTCTTTGCTGTCAAAGATGGTTCATGGCATGGTCAGCGTGTCAGTGGGTATTTTGTTAGCCACTGCCTTATTGCACTCTTTACCCGAAGCTTTTACGGTACCTGGGGCAAGCCCTCAACTGTTATTTGCTACTTTGCTTGCGGGCCTTCTCGGTTTCTTCTTGCTCGAGAAAATTGCCCTATTGCGTCACAGCCATCATCACGAGGGTGATGGTCATGGGCATCACCATGGCCATGATGCGGAAGTAGCCGGTCGTAGCGGTTGGATGATCCTGGTGGGGGATGGCCTGCATAATTTTGTCGATGGCGTTTTGATTGCGGCCGCGTTCATGGCGGATTATCAGGTAGGTATTTTTACTGCCATTGCCATCATCGCCCATGAGATTCCGCAAGAGATTGGGGATTTCATCGTGCTACTCAATGCAGGTTTCTCTCGTGCCCGCGCTTTGTTCTACAACTTCATTTGTGGATTGTCTGCAGTACTGGGCGGTGTACTGGCTTATTTCTTTTTGGAAAAAGCTCAGGGAGCCATGCCTTACTTGCTGGTGATTGCTTCGAGCAGTTTTATTTACATTGCAGTGAGCGATCTCATCCCACAAATGCATCGTCGCCCACATTGGGCTGAGTCCTTGCGTCAAACGATTTTGATTGCTTGTGGCGTTGGCTTTGTAATCCTGCTATCGCTATTGCATTAAAGCGCTACCGGCCTGCTAGGATCGGCACACCACTCACTCCAACTACCCGCATATAGTCGTGAGCCTTTGAGGCCAGCGATTTCCATGGCTAGTAAGTTATGGCAGGCTGTTACTCCAGAGCCGCATTGGTGAATGACTTCAGAAGCTTTGGTGGAGCCTAAGAGATCATGAAAATCTTTATAGAGTTGTTCGGCTGACTTAAATGACTTGCCAGATAGGTTATCTCTAAAAAAGTAGTTCAGCGCACCAGGAATATGCCCGCCGACAGGGTCTAGGGTTTCATTTTGACCATGGAAGCGATCGTTTGCACGGGCATCGATCACAACACTCTGTTGGGTTTGGAGATTTTCAATAACACCCTCTACTGATACTAATCCAACAAAAGGCATGGCGGGTACCGGCGTATCTGTTGGTCTTGCTTGACGAGGCATACTGCCGATTGGGCCGTTCCAGGTATCCAAGCCTCCATCCAATACTTGCACTTTGGCGTGACCAGTTGCTTTGAGCATCCACCACAGGCGGCTGGCATAAACGGAACCTTGGCCATCATAGGCAACTACCAATGTCTTGGAATCCATTCCTAAGCGCGATTTAGTTTGCGCCCAAGCTTCAGGAGTAGGCAGTGGGTGACGCCCATTTTTCCCCGTTTTGGGGCCGGATAAGTCTTGGTCAAGATCGACATAAATAGCGCCCGGAATGTGACCTTCTTCGTATGCTTTTTTACCTGCCTCTGGATTGACTAAGTCAAAACGGCAATCGCACAGCAAAACATTCTCGCCACTATTGATGATTTCTTCTAACTGGTTTGCAGTGATGAGAGGTGTCATGAGGCGTTCCTGTCGAGGGCGGATTGGGTGTTACTGAATTATGCGCCTGGATAGTTCATGGCGCGACGGTACCATTCATGGAAATGTTGCATACCGTCCTCCATGGGGCTTTGGTAAGGACCCACTTCGTTTTCACCGCGAGCCAGTAGGGCTGCACGTCCAGCATCCATGCGTTCGGCAATCTCGTCATCCTCGATACAGGTTTCCATATAGGCTGCGCGTTCTGCTTCAACGTACTCGCGCTCAAAGAGGGCGATTTCTTCTGGGTAGTAGAACTCCACAATATTGCGCGTTTTGTTTGGGCCCATTGGGTGCAGTGTAGAAACGCACAGAACGCCCGGATACCACTCAACCATGACATTGGGATAGTAAGTAAGCCAGATGGCGCCATGGCGCGGTGTCTTGCCTTCGTGATGGCGCAGAACGGCTTCGTGCCACTTTTGGTAAACCGGTGAGCCTGGCTTCTCCAAATCTTTATGAATGCCGACAGTTTGAACGCTATGCCAGTCACCGAATTCCCAGCGTAAGTCTTCGCAAGACACAAACTTACCTAGTCCTGGATGAAACGGCACCACGTGATAGTCCTCGAGATAGACCTCGATAAAAGTCTTCCAGTTGTAATTGCATTCATGGACTTCAACATGATCTAGAACGTAGCCTTCAAAGTTGAGATCGTCAGCTACGCCGAGTTTGGCAAGATCGGTGCGGACATCGCGAGGACCTTCAAACAATAGCCCTTGCCAGTTCTGTAATGGGGATTTACCCAGATTAAGGCAAGGCTTATCTTCAAAATGGGGTGCGCCCAGTAATTCGCCATGTAAGTCGTATGTCCAGCGATGCAGGGGGCAAACGATGTTGTCTGCTTTACCCGAGCCATTGAGCATCAGCGCTTGGCGATGACGACAGACATTGGAGAGAAGTTCAATACCTTGTTGGTTACGTACCAATAGGCGACCTTCGTTTTCCGAGGTCAAGGTTTGATAGGAGCCTACTTCGGGCAACATGAGTTCGTGGCCAACATAGCCTGGGCCCTGCTTAAAAAGCAGTTCAATTTCGCGTTGATAGAGATCAACGTCAAAATAGGCCGAAACCGGCAGTTGTAAGTTGGACGGCGCAAGCTGCTGCGCGGTAGCCAGATTAGTCATTCTCCCCACCCCCGAAAACGTCAGCCGAAGCTAAGCGGAATAACCAATCCAACCATCGACGGATCGATATTGGAAAGGAAGGTGGGGATTATACCCATCTGACCCCCGTCTCGCTTTAATATGTAGGGCTATATCTGTAAGAAATTTGAAGGAAATAAGCCAATGCCAGCAAAGAAATCTGAGGGTCAAAAACCCGGTCTTGAGGTACAAATCGACCCTAGCTTGCGTTATGAGCAGGCGGTAAAGGAGTTGGAAAAGCTCATTTCTGACATGGAATCAGGCAAATTCTCCCTAGAAGAGACGCTGTTAGCCTATCAACGTGGCGCAGCTCTCTTGAAGCATTGCCAGGGCATGCTGGCTCAGGTCGAGCAACAAGTTCGCGTATTTGAAGCTTAAGTCAGGCCGAGAATCCACCTGCATGAATAGCAATCTTTCATTTGAAAACTGGGTTCGCACCCATGGTCAGCGAACTGAATTGGCTTTAGAGCATCTGCTCGATGCTGCTAATACCCACCCAATCCGCCTGCATGAAGCGATGCGCTATGCCGCTCAAGGAGGTGGTAAACGCATTCGCCCTTTGTTGGTCTATGCTGCCGGTGAATTGGGTGAGGACTCAAACGCAGAAACACAAGGCGCTTTAGACGCAGCTGCCATTGCCATTGAGTGTATTCATGCGTACTCCTTGGTGCACGATGACTTGCCTTGCATGGATGATGATGATTTGCGTCGTGGGCGACCTACAGTACATAAGGCATTTGATGAGGCGACCGCTTTATTAGTGGGTGATGCCTTGCAAACCCGTGCATTTGAGATATTGGCAAACATTCGGTGTGATGCAGATGTCCGCGTAGCCATGATTAGTGCATTGGCCTGTGCATCAGGTTCGCGTGGCATGGCGGGTGGCCAAGCAATTGATTTAGAGAGTGTTGGTAAAAAATTAGATCTGGCTGGCTTAAAGCAAATGCATGCGATGAAGACGGGCGCTTTACTTTCTTGCTCGGTGCAGCTGGGCGGTATCGCTGCCCAACTGAAGCCTAGCCAGATGCAGCATCTTGCAAACTACTCGGAAGCATTGGGTTTAGCCTTTCAAATCGTGGATGATGTTTTAGATGCCACTGCTGATAGCCAAACCCTAGGTAAAACCGCAGGGAAAGACGCCGCAAACGACAAGCCGACCTACGTAACCTTGATGGGTTTAGACTATGCCAAGCAGGCAGCCAAAGATTTGCAAGAAACAGCCGTTGCTAGCCTAGAGAGTTTTGGTGCTAAAGCCCAGGCTCTGAAAGATTTGGCTCTGTTAGTGGTTAATAGAGGCAAATAAGATTACTGAAGATTTGATGACTTTAAATTCTATTCACTCTCCTGCAGACTTAAAGAAACTCCCTCGCGAGCAGCTTCCCGCTCTTGCTGATGAGTTGCGTCAGTTTGTACTGGATTCTGTTTCCAAAACTGGTGGACACCTCTCCTCTAATTTGGGGACAGTCGAGCTATCGATTGCTCTACATTATGTATTTGATACCCCGCACGATCGAATTGTGTGGGATGTGGGTCATCAAAGTTACCCGCATAAAATTTTGACTGGCCGTCGTGATCGTATGAATACCCTGCGCCAGTTCAATGGACTTTCTGGTTTTCCACGCCGTTCTGAAAGCGAATACGACGCCTTTGGTACCGGCCACTCCTCGACGAGTATTTCTGCGGCAATGGGCATGGCGCGCGCCTTTCAGACTAAGGGTGAGAAACAAGTTGCTGTCGCGGTGATTGGTGATAGCGCGATGACTGGCGGTATGGCATTTGAAGCCATGAACAATGCCGGTGTCTATGACGATTTGCCTTTGGTGGTGATTCTGAATGACAACGACATGTCGATCTCGCCAGCAGTTGGCGCACTCAATCGCCACTTGGCAAGATTGCTGAGCGGCAATATCTACTCTGCCACTAAAAAAGGCATCGACAGTGTTTTATCAATCGCCCCACCTTTACGAGAGTTTGCTAAACGTCTAGAAGATCACGCCAAAGGCATGGTCTCACCCTCGACGATTTTTCAAGAATTTGGCTTTAATTACTTTGGCCCAATTGATGGTCATGATTTAGATGCCTTGATTCCGATGCTGCAGAACGTCCGACGCTTGGCGCTCGAGGGTCGTGGCCCTCAGTTCTTGCATGTAGTGACTCGCAAGGGTCAGGGCTATGAATTGGCGGAAGCTGATCCAGTGCTGTACCACGGCCCAAGCAAGTTCAATCCAGAAGAGGGTGTTCAGAAACCAACAAGCCCCCCTCAGAAAACGTTTACCCAAGTATTTGGTGAGTGGTTGTGCGATATGGCACATGCCGATCCATTGTTGATTGGTATTACACCTGCCATGCGTGAGGGCTCTGGCCTCGTTGAGTTTGAAAAGAATTTCCCGAAGCGCTATTACGACGTGGGTATCGCCGAGCAACACGCAGTCACTTTTGCGGCAGGTATGGCATGCGAAGGCATGAAGCCGGTAGTAGCGATTTACTCCACCTTCTTGCAGCGTGCTTACGATCAACTGATTCATGATGTGGCGATTCAAGATCTGCCTGTATTGTTTGCTTTGGATCGCGCGGGCTTGGTAGGCGCTGATGGTGCAACCCATGCAGGAGCGTATGACATTCCATTCTTGCGTTGTATTCCGAATATGTTGGTGTTGACGCCCGCTGACGAATCAGAGTGCCGCGATCTACTCACGACAGCATTTCATCAACCCCATCCAAGTGCCGTGCGTTACCCGCGTGGTGCTGGAGTTGGCGCAATCCCATCCAAAGAGTTACGCACTGTTCCATTGGGTAAGGGCGAGTTGCGTCGCAAATCCCATGCGCCAGCCGGTCAGCGCTTAGCCATTTTGGCTTTTGGAACTTTGCTTTATCCAGCCCTTGAGGTTGCAGAACGGATTGATGCCTCGGTCGCTAATATGCGTTTTGTAAAACCATTAGATATTGAGCTCCTCAAATCCTTGGCGCAAGACCATGATTATTTTGTGACGATTGAGGATGGCGCTATTCAGGGTGGAGCCGGTAGTGCCTGCTTAGAAGCGCTCTCTGCTATGGGCATTAACAAGCCCCTATTGCAATTAGGCCTTCCAGACGAGTTCATAGAACATGGCGATTACAGGCTCTTAATGAGTCAGTGTGGCCTTGATTCTGCTGGGATCGCTCAGGCGATTTTTCAACGTTTTCCAGGGGTTAATTCTGCTAAAGCGGAAGTAAATGCCGTGGTAGCGGGCAAATAAGTCATTTTTGTCTGAAAATAGAGCCATGAACGATATCAATACCGCTTTTCTCAAGCCGCAAACTATGCCGGATGTGCAGTCCTCGCATGATGAGCGCGCGTTACCAATTGAGCAGGTAGGTATTCGGGGTTTGCGTCATCCACTAATCATTCGCACGAAGACGGGCGATATGCCCGCTGTTGGTAATTTCGAGATGGATGTGGCTCTGCCTGCGCACGTGAAGGGTACACATATGTCCCGCTTCATTGCGCTCTTACAAAATCACCAAGAGCCAATTGATAGTGCCTCTGTAGTGGCTATGGTGCGCGAGATGTTGCCACTGCTCAATGCTACTGAAGGCCGCATTCAATTTACTTATACGCACTTCGTTAAAAAAGCAGCGCCAGTATCGGGTGTGGAAAGCCTGATGGATTACGAAGTCACTTGGATGGCCAGGGCCAAGCAAAATGCGGCCGGCTCAATTGATGTTGAATTAAATCTACGTGCATTAGTTCCGGTAATGAGTTTGTGCCCTTGCTCGAAAGAGATTTCTGAGTATGGCGCACATAATCAACGCTCTCATGTCACGATGTCAGTGGAGCTAGATTCGCAGACCAAAATGACTGTCGAAGATTTAGTAACAGCCGCTGAGAGCCAAGCCTCTAGTGAGTTGTGGGGTTTGCTCAAGCGGCCTGATGAGAAGTGGGTTACCGAGCGCGCTTACGACAACCCCAAGTTTGTGGAAGACTTAGTGCGTGATGTGGCTGGCCAGCTTAAAGGCGATCAACGTATTCTGTCTTTAGTGGTTGAGGCTGAGAATTTTGAGTCTATTCACAATCACAGCGCTTACGCCAAAATCAGCTTAGCAAAGTAATCAGCAAGCATTGCTTAAACAAGATTGTTGCTGGCTAAATCCCAACGGGGTTTGATATCAAAAGCGCCTGAAGTGGTTGAGCCATTATTTTCTGCCAACATGCGCAGTGCGCCAGCAAAGGCAATCATGACACCGTTATCGGTACACAAATCCACTGGCGGGTAGTGCACTTCAAATCGATTCTTCTTGGCGCTGGCATTTAAAGCTGCGCGTAATTGCAGATTCGCACCTACGCCACCGGCAAGCACCAAATGTTTGCAACCTGACTGCTTGAGGGCTTTTTCTGACTTGCTGACCAGCACTGCGACCAAAGAATCGACAAAACTTCTTGCTAAATCCGCCCGAAATGTCGCAATCTCACTGGCATCTGAAATACCTAGCGCCTCAAATTTTTTCACCTGGTTTAAAACGGCCGTTTTCAGTCCTGAAAAGGAAAAATCCAAATCTCCTGAGTGCAGCATTGGCTTGGGTAGGTCAAATCGCCCAGATTGCCCTTTTTCTGCCAATTTGGAGATCGCGGCACCGCCTGGATAGTCTAGACCAAGCAATTTAGCTGTTTTATCAAAGGCTTCACCGGCAGCATCGTCCAAGGTTTCACCTAAAAGTTGGTATTGACCAACCCCGCTCACCAGCATTAACTGGGTATGGCCGCCCGAGACTAGAAGCGCAATAAAGGGAAATTCCGGCACAGAAGCTCCTAATAGCGGAGAAAGCAGGTGCCCCTCAAGGTGATGCACCCCTATGGAGGGTAAATTGAGGCCTTGGGCGAGGGATTTAGCAAATGCGCTACCCACCAGTAAGGCGCCAGCTAAGCCAGGGCCCTGGGTGTACGCCACGGCATCGATATCCTTTAATTGGAGCTTGGCTTCATGTAAAGCATCATCCAGGAGGGGTAAAACCCGCCGTATATGGTCTCTAGAGGCGAGTTCGGGGACAACGCCCCCATACTCTTGGTGCATCGCGATCTGGGAGTGCAGGGCCTGCCCTAAGATGCCTTGATGGGCTGGGGCGTGATTTTCCCAGGGGGTGGTGTTGTATAAAGCCACCCCGGTTTCGTCACAAGAAGTTTCTATGCCTAAAACAATCATTTTTTGCCTGGTCGTGCTAGAATCGCTGTTCAGTTAATTTTTCGATATTTTTCGAGCATATACGAGTTAAACAAGTATGACTACAGTCCGCCTACGTGAGAACGAACCTTTTGAAGTGGCATTGCGCCGTTTCAAGCGCACCATTGAAAAGAATGGCCTTTTGACCGACTTGCGTGCTCGCGAGTTT
>CANFWB010000024.1 GCA_947450605.1 Burkholderiaceae bacterium | reverse complement strand
TGACTAGAGTCCCTCATGAGCCGCTTTTGGAGCCCCGTTGTTCAGACCCTCACCCCTTATGTTCCTGGGGAGCAACCGCAAATGGAGCGGCTGGTAAAGCTCAACACCAATGAAAGCCCTTACGGCCCATCGCCCAAGGCACTAGCAGCTATTCATCAGCAAACGACCGACGATCTGAGGCTCTATCCAGACCCTGAAGGGGCAGCCCTTAAAAAGGCTATTGCTGATTTACACGGCCTAGACCCAAAACAGGTGTTTTTAGGCAATGGCTCTGATGAAGTCCTGGCCCACGTCTTTTTAGGCCTCCTGAAACAAACCAAGCCCGTCCAATTCCCGGACATCACTTATAGCTTCTACCCAGTCTATTGCAAGCTATTTGGCATTGAGTATCAGACCATTCCCCTTGGATCCCATTTTGAGATCCAGCTTGAAGATTTCAAAGCCCCTCATGGTGGAGTGATTTTCCCCAATCCCAATGCACCAACTGGGCGAGCTATTCCTCGAGCGGATATTGAAGCCCTCTTGAGCAGAAATACCGATTCAGTTGTGGTGGTTGACGAAGCCTATGTCGACTATGGCACTGAGTCCTGTATTCCCCTCCTGCGCGGATCTGCTTGCCCCGAAAACCTATTAGTCGTTCATACCCTCTCTAAATCCCGGGCCTTAGCAGGATTGCGTGTTGGATTTGCAGTAGGTCACCCAGATTTAATTGAGGGGCTCGAACGAGTAAAGAACAGCTTTAACTCTTACCCACTCGGCCGCTTAGCGCAAGCTGGGGCCATCGCCGCAATAGAAGATCAAGCGCATCTAGAAACGACTGCTGGAAAAGTGATTCAAACTCGTGAGCGTCTTGTAAAAGAGCTGACCTCAATGGGATTTGATACTTTGCCGTCAACAGCCAATTTTATTTTTACACGCCATCCAAAACATGCCGGCGGGAAGCTGTATCAAGCCTTACGGGATCGCGGCATTATTGTGCGTCACTTTAAGTCACCACGTATTGAGAACTTCTTGCGCATTACCATCGGCACTGATGATCAAAGCAATGAATTGATTGCAGCGCTTACGGACATTCTGACCGGCTAATAAAAAGTTCTTAAAGCTCGGCCCTATTAATTCTGTGAAGCCTTATAGGCAGCCTCTACAGCTCGAACCATTGATGGATGCAATACCCCTAATTTAGGGATTTGACCGCTTGGAGCAGCGGGGGGCACCGAAAACCATTCTGTTGAAAACGGCAAATCAATCAGCTGCTTTAAATTGAATTTAGTATCAAAACTCAAATTGGCAGCCTCATATGCCGCTGCATTTAATTGGCGATAAATTGCGAACTCGCCCTTATATAACGTTCTAGTTTTTTGGCCGGTCCCATAAGCTACCTGCACTTCAAATTCAGGAGCCCCATTATCGAAAACACTTAAAATCAATGCTGGACGTGGCTTTGGGCGAGGGTTAATTTGGTCGGGAAAATGGCACCATACGATATCGCCTGCCGTAGGCTCTGGCCACCAACGCACCATTAAGTAGTCTTATCAAGAAACAAACTTGATCTAACAGATTTTTTCTTTTCAGGGACTGAGGCAATTTTTTTAATTTGACGAATCTGAGTGGCATTCAATGGGCCATCATCCGGCTCGTATTGTGGAAGAATTTTTACTGCAAGCTCGTGCAACGCGATGTGCAAGGCCTGCGTCTCATCGACGCCCAACTTCTCAGCAAGCAATTTGGCAGTATTTCGAGTAACTCCCGTAGGGCTATCAAAATTACGATAGCGAAATGGGATTTGCATGGATAAGGCTTTTGAAGGCATAAACCCCCCTCTTTTAGATATCTTTAAGATATCATATTATCAGGAGCCAAGCAACCCAAAATTAAATGGGCCCGGAAAAGCTGGGGTAATTTACTTCTTCAATCGCATCTCAGCAGCGCGAGCATGAGCAGTCAAGCCTTCACCATGTGCAAGCGTACTTGCAACGGCACCTAAGGTTTGAGCACCTGCTTCACTGACTTCAATCATGCTGGAGCGTTTAATAAAGTCATAAACACCCAATGGTGAAGAAAAGCGCGCAGTGCGTGCTGTTGGTAAAACGTGATTTGGGCCAGCACAGTAGTCACCAAGAGACTCACTAGTGTAGTTACCCATAAAGATTGCGCCAGCGTGACGAATCAATTCTGCCCACTTGCGTGGCTCGGCAGCACAAATTTCTAAATGCTCGGCGGCAATAGCGTTGGCAATCTCGCAAGCCTGGGCCATGTCTTCCACCTGAATCAATAAAGCGCGATTCGTGAGCGATGCCTCAATAACTTTCTTTCTGGGCATCTCTGGTAAAAGCTTATTGATACTCGCTTGTACGTGCTCAATAAATTGTTCATCTGGGCAAAGCAAGATGGACTGCGCCAACTCGTCATGCTCCGCCTGAGAAAATAGATCCATTGCGATCCAGTCAGGATTAGTAGAGCCATCACACAGAATCAAAATTTCTGATGGTCCGGCGATCATATCAATACCGACAGTGCCAAACACTCGGCGTTTGGCAGCCGCTACATAGGCATTACCTGGGCCAACAATCTTATCGACTGAAGGAATTGTCTTGGTGCCGTAGGCTAAAGCAGCAACCGCTTGCGCCCCACCAATCGTAAAGACGCGATCAACCCCCGATAACCAAGCAGCAGCTAGAACCAAAGGATTGCGTGCTCCATCAGGAGTGGGCACCACCATGATGACCTCAGCTACCCCAGCAACCTTTGCAGGAATGGCATTCATCAAGACGGAGGATGGATAGGCTGCTTTACCACCAGGCACATAAATACCTACGCGATCTAATGCAGTCACTTTTTGACCTAAGCGTGTGCCATCAGCCTCTTCATATTCCCAAGAGTGGCAACCCGCTTCAATCTTTTGCTTCTCGTGATACGCACGCACTCTTTGCGCAGCAATATCCAAAGCATTTTTTTGTTCCACTGATAAACCTTGATAGGCGCCCTCTAACTCTTGGCGAGAAATCTCTAGCTCAGCAACGCCTTCAACATCTAATCGATCAAATTGTTTTGTGAAATCGAGCACTGCAACATCGCCGTTCGTCTTCACTTGCGCCAATACTTTCACGACGACAGCATCAATCGCCTCATCATCAGCCATTGGCAATGAAAGACTCGATAACAGGGTTTCTTTGAACCCTGCATCTTTACTATTGAGACGTTTGACTTTGACTTCTACAGACATGGGAATTTTCTTATTTACTTCAGCAATTCAAAGAAAGGTTGTAACTGAGTGCGCTTCCGTTTATACGAAGCTTGATTGACTACTAAGCGCGCACTAATATCCGCAATTGGCTCAACTTCAACCAATCCATTTGCGCGCAAAGTATTGCCAGTAGATACTAAATCTACAATCGCATCAGCCAGGCCAACTAATGGGGCCAACTCCATTGAGCCGTATAAATGAATCGTATCGATATGTACGCCCTTGTTAGCAAAGTGCTCGCGCGCACAATTGACATACTTGGTAGCGACTTTCAAGCGAGATCCCTGCTTGACTGCGGCAGCGTAATCAAAGCCTTCTTTCACGGCAACTGACATACGGCATTTGGCAATATTCAGATCGAAAGGTACATACAAACCATCTGTACCGCTTTCCATCAGGACATCCAAACCAGCAACCCCAAAATCGGCACCACCAAACTGTACGTAAGTAGGGACATCCGACGCGCGCACAATAATTAAGCGCACATCCGGATTGGAGGTCTCAATAATCAGTTTGCGTGACTTCTCAGGGTCTTCCAATGGACGAATACCAATCTTAGATAAGATCTCAGCGGTTTCTTCGAAGATGCGCCCCTTCGAGAGGGCTAAAGTTAACTTCATGGACTAATTATCCATCAGGCTTACTTCACTCGCTGAATGTTGGCTCCCAAGAGGGTCAACTTTTGCTCCATGCGGTCATATCCCCGATCTAAGTGATAGATACGGTCAACCTGGGTTTCACCTTGGGCAGCTAAGCCTGCAATCACCAAGCTAGCGGATGCGCGCAAATCGGTCGCCATCACAATCGCCCCAGAAAGCTTCTCCACCCCCTGAGCAATGGCGGTATTGCCCTCAATAGCAATATCGGCGCCCAAGCGATTCATCTCCTGAACATGCATAAAGCGGTTCTCAAAGATGGTTTCAGTAATTGTGGAATTACCCTCTGCAATGGCATTAACGGCCATTAGCTGGGCCTGCATATCGGTTGGAAAGGCTGGGTATTCAGAAGTCCGGAAATTAACTGCTTTGGGGCGGCCTTTCATGGAGGCCCTAATCCAGTCAGAACCCACTTCCATTTCTAAGCCAGCCTCTCTGAGCTTCACCATCACTGCATCCAGTGTGTCCGGGCGGCAGTGTTTCACCAGCACCTCTCCACCAGTTGCGGCAACTGCGCATAAGAATGTACCCGCCTCAATACGATCAGCAATCACCGAGTGCTCCGCACTATGGAGCTTTTCAACGCCTTCAATAACTAAACGGTCACTGCCAATGCCAGTAATTTTTGCACCCATTTTGACAAGCAGCTCCGCCAAATCACCAACCTCAGGCTCGCGCGCAGCATTTTCTAAAATAGTTGTGCCACTTGCTAGGGTGGCGGCCATCAACAAGTTTTCCGTGCCAGTCACCGTAATCATGTCGGTCAAAATTGAAGCCCCCTGCAAACGACCGGTTACAGACTGAGTTTCTGCCTGGATATAGCCACTCTTAATCTTGATATCGGCACCCATGGCCTTTAAACCCTTGATGTGCTGATCCACTGGGCGTGCACCAATAGCACAACCACCTGGTAGAGAAACCTTGGCACTATGCATTCTGGCAAGCAAGGGGCCCAGCACCAAAATAGAAGCGCGCATGGTTTTCACCATCTCATAGGTTGCTTCAGAGCTCTTAATATTGGCAGCGTTGAGCACAACATGATTGCGATTATCAGCATCTGGAAAAGATACCGTCACACCAATCTCTTGCAAAAGCTTGAGCATGGTCCGGACATCCTGCAAATCAGGAACATTGCGCAAGGTGATTGGCTCATCGCAGAGCAAGCAAGCGCAGAGAATAGGCAAGGCCGCATTCTTGGCGCCAGCAATAATTACTTCGCCCTTGAGCGGAGTGCCGCCAACCATTCGTAACTTGTCCATGAATCTATTCCAGTAAAAAAACTAATGCGGTAATTTAAGTTGCGGCGTTTTGCGCGAACTCTTCAGGCGTAAAGGCCTTAATGGATAAAGCGTGCACTTCAGCCTTCATGCGATCACCCATTGCGCCATAGACCAATTGATGGCGCTGGATCAGGCGCTTGCCTTCAAACTCTGGGCTCACGATCGTGGCAAAGAAATGCTGGCCATCGCCCTCAACCTTAATATGGTTACAAGCAATACCTTGCTGGATATAGCCCTCAATTTGTTCTGGGGTTGGCAACATTACGGTCTCCTAATTCCTAATAACTACTCTGTTCAATAATTTGATGTCACTCAATTGCCAACTAGCTTCGTAACTTATAGCCTTTTTGCAGTAAACGCAAAGCGACCACTGAAACCAAGACAAAAAAGCACGCAACAATTGCCAGGCTATTCCAAGGGGAGATATCTGACACACCAAAAAAGCCATAACGAAATCCATCAATCATGTAGAAAAATGGATTGAAATGCGACACGACTTGCCATGCTGCCGGCAAGGAATGGATAGAGTAGAACACGCCCGACAACATGGTTGCCGGCATGATGATGAAATTCTGGAAGGCGGCCAATTGATCGTATTTATCAGCCCAGATACCAGCAATTAAACCCATGCTGCCTAAAATAGCCGCGCCCAACAGAGCAAACGCCATGATCCACAAAGGGTATTCAAATGCTGGCATAGAGAACCATGCGGTTATGAGCAATACGCCAGAACCGACTACTATTCCCCGAAATACTGCAGCCAATACATAAGCAGCATAGAACTCTAGGTGGCTAAATGGTGCCAGCAAAACAAACACCAAGTTACCAGTCACTTTAGATTGAATAAGTGAAGAAGAGGTATTGGCAAAAGCATTTTGCAAAACACTCATCATGACTAAGCCGGGAATGAGAAAAGCGGTGTAGTTCAGGCGGCCGTAGACTTCTTTGCCCTCTAATACGTGACCGAAAATCATTAAATACAACACAGCGGTAAGCACTGGTGCAGCAACCGTCTGAAAGCCCACCTTATAAAAGCGCTTAATTTCTTTACGAAGTAAGGTTGGAAAGCCGCTGCCATAAGAAATGGATGGCTGATTGAGAATAGGCTTCATCGAGCACCCCCCGACATGATGTTGACAAACACATCTTCGAGATCCGTCTTCCCTTCACCATCTTTTTTCACCGAGCCATACTGGCTCAATAAATTCGCAGTGGTATCCAGGGCAACGATCTTTCCTTGCTTGAGCATGGCGATGCGCTGACACAATGCCTCAGCCTCTTCCAGGTAATGGGTTGTCAAAACAATCGTATGGCCATCTTGATTAAGGCGACTAATGAATTGCCAGAGGGATTGACGCAACTCCACATCAACACCCGCAGTAGGTTCATCCAAAATAATCACTGGCGGTCTGTGCACCAAGGCCTGCGCTACCAATACTCTGCGCTTCATACCACCCGATAAAGAGCGCATATTGCTATCAGCCTTACCAGTGAGGTCCAGATTGGCCATGATCTCATCGATCCAAGCATTGTTGTTCCGAATACCAAAGTAGCCCGACTGAAATTGCAGAGTTTCGCGCACGGTAAAGAAGGGGTCGAACACCAACTCCTGCGGCACCACTCCCAACATCCTGCGCGCCTCACGAAATTGACTTTGTACATCAGCACCCATGATTGCAGCATGGCCACTATCCGCAGTGGCCAAACCAGCCAAAATAGAAATCAAGGTTGTCTTGCCTGCGCCATTGGGGCCAAGCAATCCGAAAAACTCGCCTTGCTCAATTGACAAGGAGACATCATCTAGAGCTTGTAGTGCTCCATAATTTTTTGATATGTTTTGAATCGATATTGCAGCGTGCATGCTATGACAAACCTAACAATTCAGAAACGCCGTAAACACCAGCTAACACTGTCAGTTTTTCAGGTGCATTTTGTACGGTAATTTGCTGGCCATCAGACTGTAATTTTTTCTGCCATGCCAGTAGCACCGTTAATACCGTAGAGTCAAAATCTTTCAGGCCCGCACAATCAATCGTTCTTAAGGCGGCTAGATTGAGAAGGCCTTCTTTTTCTAATTGCACGACGTTATCTTGCGTCACTGAGCTTGGTAATGAAAATGGCATCATCTACTAATCTTTACTGAGTCTTTAAGTGGTCGGCTTTGCAGCAGCAAGCTGCTTATTGCGCTCTTGCAAAAACTTCACAAGACCCTCTACGCCGTTCTGACTAATCTGATTGGCAAATTGATTACGATAGGCCTCGACGAGCCAAACGCCCATGATATTCATATCGTAGACTCTCCAGCCATTAGCTGTTTTCTCCAGCCGATAGTCCAGTGGCACCGGATCACCACGACCAATCACAACCGTCTTTACAACAACCTCTTTATCGTCCGGCGCTGCACGCAAGGGTTTAAATTGAATAGTTTGATCGCGGAGCTGACTTAATGCGCCTGAGTAGGTGCGGATCAGCAAATTCTTAAACTCACCGACTAATTGGGCTTGCTGCTCAGGAGTGGCCTTTTTCCAATTAGGGCCCATCGCCATTTCAGTAGTACGACGCATGTCAGTGTAAGGAACAATCTTCTTTTCCACCAAATCAACAATGCGCGGAATATTGCCCTTCTGAATCTCGGGATCAGACTTGACGGAAGCCATCACGTCAGAGACCACATTCTTAATTAGACCATCGGGTGTGGATTGATCCACGGCTTGAGCGCTTACGCCGCCAACAACCAAAAATAAGCTGGATAGCAATACTGCAACGTATTTCTGAATGGTTTTATGGCTTTTCATGTGTCCTCGATCGATGCTGGTCATTGAGGCTCATTTTAGCCCCTTAAGGAAATCTAGACAGGCTTACGCGCCTTTATTCGTAGGGGTTTTGATAAGGAGGCATCAATGTCTCCTCGTCTTCACGACCTTCATTGATTTGGTATTGCCGCCTCTGAATATAGGCATCCCGCATAAAGCTGTATTTATCGAGTGCCGCCCCATCCAATAGATCGCCCGCCTCATAATAGGTATTGCGGGCATTCACTACGCGCAAACCGGTAATACTATTTCGCAAACCAATATCTTTGACATAGCTAAATAGGTAATCAGACTCCAAATCAGCTACCGTACCAAAGGTATCGCGCACATTGCTTGGCCCAAAGAATGGCAAAACCACATAAGGCCCAGCAGGAATACCCCAAACACCAAAGGTTTGACCCCAGTCTTCCTTGTGCTTTGGTAAGCCACCCGGAGTAGCCATATCAATCAAACCACCCAAACCAAAGGTGGTATTGACTACAACCCGCATCAAATCACTAAATGCGTAATCTGGCTTACCCTGTAATAAGTTCTGCAAGGCGGTATAGATATCGCTGTAGTTACTAAAGAAGTTATAAATCCCATCACGCACAAATTCTGGCAAGACAAAGCGGTAGCCAGCTACCACCGGCTTGAGCACGTAAGCATCTAAACCTTCATTAAACTCAAAGACGGAGCGGTTGAAGGGCTCCCACGGATCATGTGGAGATGGCTCCACCCCAGCTGGAATAGATGCGCAGCCCACCATGGCCACAGTCAAGCCAAGCAATGCAGAACGTTTGAGCCTGACTATCCACCGCATTACTTTTCGGCGCCCTTGTCTTTGCCACTATCAGCAGCCTTGTTATACAAGAATTGACTAATGAGGTTCTCTAGAACCACTGCGGACTGAGTCTGGGTGATCTTATCCCCTGCGGCCAACATATCATCTGAACCACCAGCCTCAAGACCAATATATTGCTCCCCCAATAAACCTGAAGTCAAAATCTTGGCAGAAGAATCTTTAGGGAACTTATAGGAATCTTCAATGGTCATGGTGACCGTTGCCTGATAGGTCTTGTCATCAAAAGAGATGTTGGCGATACGCCCAACCACTACGCCCGCACTTTTCACCGGCGCACGTGGCTTTAATCCACCAATATTATCAAATCGAGCTGAAATTTTATAAGTGGGTGCAAACGAAACGGCATTCATATTGCCGACCTTCAATGCGAGGAACAAGGCAGCCAATAAACCAATGGCTACAAAGATTCCGACCCAAACATCAATTGCACTTTTTCTCATAAGAGTCCCAGTTTATTCTTTCTAATTCGAGAACATCATCGCGGTTAGCAAGAAATCCAATGCCAAAACCGATAAAGAAGAGATCACCACTGTACGGGTAGTCGCCTGTGACACACCCTCTGGCGTAGGTTTAGCCTCGTAACCTTGATAGAGGGCTATAAAAGTCACTGCCACACCGAACACTAGGCTTTTAATCAGCCCATTACCAATATCCGAAAAGAGGTCAACCCCGCCTTGCATCTGGGACCAAAAAGCACCAGAGTCGACACCAATTAACGGCACGCCAACGAAATAACCACCCATCACACCAACCGCTGTAAAGATCGTGGCCAAAATGGGCATCGCAATAATGCCTGCCCAGAGACGTGGTGCAATCACGCGACTTAATGGGTCAACCGCCATCATTTCCATGGCGCTGAGTTGTTCACCGGCTTTCATCAAACCGATTTCTGCGGTCAGTGATGTGCCAGCACGCCCAGCAAATAACAAAGCGGTAATCACTGGACCCAATTCACGTGTCAGTGAGAGGGCAACCAATAAACCCAGAGCCTGTTCTGAGCCATAACGATTCAGGGTGTAGTAGCCCTGTAATCCTAAAACAAAACCAACAAATAATCCCGATACTGCAATGATCACAAAGGAGTGATTGCCTACAAATAGAATTTGATCAGAAACTAGACGAGGTCTTTTCAATAAGAATCCTGAGCGCAAAATCACTGCTGCAAACATCCGCGCAGCGAGCCCAAGACTCGTTACATTACGACGAACAAAATATCCAAGATCACCTAAGAGATCTGCAGTTTTATGAAGCATGCTCATTTGAGACTCACCCCAAAGTCTTCTTCAAGACTTTGCCCAGGATAGTGAAACGGCACCGGACCATCTGGCGATGCATCCAAGAACTGTCGCACAAAGGGATCAGTAGATCGACTCAGTTCTGCTGGGGTGCCTTGGGCACCAATGCGGCCATTGGCAATGAAATACACATAGTCCGCAATCTCAAAGGTCTCCTCCACATCGTGCGTAACCAGGAGGCTGGTTGCGCCTAAGGCCTGATTCAAGTCCCGAATCAAGCGCGCTGTAATGCCCAGGGAAATCGGATCAAGGCCTGCAAAAGGTTCGTCATACATGATCAAGGGAGGATCAAGTGCAATCGCTCTTGCAAGCGCAACACGCCGCGCCATACCACCAGAGATTTGTGAGGGCATTAAATCGCGTGCGCCACGCAAACCTACCGCGTTGAGCTTCATTAACACCAAAGATCGTAATAGCTCTTCACTTAAATCCGTATGCTCGCGCAGAGGGAAGGCAACGTTTTCAAAAACACTCAGGTCAGTAAACAGTGCGCCAAACTGAAAAAGCATACCCATGCGACGACGGGCGGCCATCAATTCAGTACCGCTCATTTTCCCAATATCGTGACCTTCGAATATCACTTGGCCAGACTGCGCAGTGAATTGGCCGCCTATGAGCCTCAGAATGGTAGTTTTGCCACACCCCGAGCCACCCATAACGGCAACCACTTGTCCGCGACGGAACTCCATATTGAGTCCCGATAAAATTTGCCGCTCACCAGGGGCGTAGGCAAAGTTGACATCCTGAATTGCAACGACAACTTCGCTCTGGCCACCGCTAGTAGAGGTTTTTTGCTTCACTTCTACCGGATTGGAGTGGCTAATATTCATATCCTCGATATTATCGCGGCAGAACAGAAGACCCCATTAAATACTCGTCTACTGCATGGGCGGCCTGACGACCTTCACGAATCGCCCAAACCACCAAAGATTGGCCGCGACGCATATCGCCCGCAGCAAATACCTTAGGAACGTTGGTTTGATAGGCATTTTGACCTTCTACCGTCGCTTTTGCATTACCGCGAGCATCTTTTTCAACACCAAAGGCATTGAGTACTTGAGCTGCTGGTGATACAAAGCCCATAGCTAAAAACACCAAATCTGCCTTAATCTCAAACTCAGAGTTTGGCATTTCTGTCATCTTGCCATCTTTCCACTCCAAACGTACGCAGATCAATTTCTCGAGCTTGCCGTCTTTACCTTCAAAACGCTTAGTAGCAACAGACCAGTCACGGTCGCAACCTTCTTCATGAGAAGAGGAGGTACGCAACTTTGTTGGCCAATATGGCCATACCAAAGGCTTATTCTCCACTTCTGGTGGCTGTGACATTAACTCAAACTGAGTGATCTTCGTAGCGCCATGACGATTGGAGGTTCCAACGCAATCAGATCCAGTATCACCACCACCAATCACCACTACATGCTTACCAGCTGCAGAAATTTCATTTTTGAAATCGCCTGCATTTTCTTTGTTCTGGGGAATCAAAAATTCCAAAGCGTAATGAACGCCCTTCAACTCACGACCAGGAACTGGCAGGTCACGTGGCTGCTCTGATCCGCCACTAATGACGACGGCATCAAAATCTTTCATCAACTGATCAGGTGAAACTGTTTTTGTTGAGTAATTTTTGACTTCGGCGCCAATCGCTTCCTTACCAACAAATACACCAGTCTCAAACTTCACGCCTTCAGCTTGCATCTGCTCAACACGACGATCGATCAACCATTTTTCCATTTTGAAATCAGGAATACCGTAACGCAACAATCCACCAACGCGATCATTCTTTTCATAAACGGTAACGTCATGACCAACGCGCGCCAATTGCTGCGCAGTTGCCATACCAGCAGGGCCACCACCAACAACGGCTACTTTTTTACCTGTCTTAGTTTTGGATGGTTGTGGCTTAACCCAATCATTTTCCCAACCCTTATCAATAATGGCGTGCTCGATAGACTTAATGCCAACCGCCTCACTATTGATTCCCAAGGTGCAGGCAGCTTCGCAAGGTGCAGGGCAAATACGGCCAGTGAACTCAGGGAAGTTATTGGTCGATTGCAAAACATCTAAAGCATTCTTCCAGTCACTATGGAACACCAAGTCATTGAAATCGGGAATGATGTTATTAACGGGGCAACCGTTATTGCAAAATGGAATACCGCAATCCATGCAACGTGCACCCTGCACTTTTGCTTCATCATCCGTCAATGCAGCAACGAACTCTTTGTAGTGATGGAGGCGCTTAACGGGAGCTTCGTAGGTTTCATCTACGCGCTCAAACTCCATAAATCCAGTGACCTTACCCATATCGAATCCTCAGTATCTTTTCTTAATATCGTTATTGATTAAGCAGCAACGGCTTTGTTTTGCGCTTTTTCCCACAATTCACCTAAAGCACGTTTGTACTCAGTTGGAAGCACTTTCACAAAACGACCGCGGGCATTTTCCCAATCAGCCAAGAGTGCCTTCGCACGTTCGGAACCAGTGTGGCGGAAATGCCGCTCAATCAAGCCCTTCAGAATTTGCTCATCCGTCATACGCTCGCCACCATCCTTCACATCAACAGGGGCATGCCACTGTGACTGAGGCATCTTGGCAAGCTGCTCAGCAGAAGGCAATACTTTTTCTAGGCTTGCCATGCT
This sequence comes from Burkholderiaceae bacterium, assembly GCA_947450605.1. Lineage (GTDB taxonomy): Bacteria > Pseudomonadota > Gammaproteobacteria > Burkholderiales > Burkholderiaceae > Polynucleobacter. The sequence goes on along the minus strand of CANFWB010000024.1, from coordinate 14,192 downwards.
GGTATTGCAACGCTTCTCGAAGAGGCCATCTTCGTCATATACGTAGGCAATACCACCGCTCATACCTGCAGCAAAGTTACGGCCTGTCGCACCCAAGACCACTACAGTACCGCCAGTCATGTATTCGCAACCGTGATCGCCGGTACCCTCAACAACCGTTGTAGCACCAGAGTTACGAACTGCAAAACGCTCACCAGCCACACCATTAAAGAATGCTTCACCACCGATTGCGCCGTAGAGAACCGTGTTACCAACAATAATGTTCTTTGCTGTGTCACCACGGAACTCATGTGGGGCACGCACAATCACCCGTCCGCCAGATAAGCCCTTACCAACATAGTCATTACCATCGCCCACCAAATCCAAGGTGATGCCGCGTGCCAAGAAGGCAGCGAAGCTTTGACCAGCAGTACCATTCAATTGAATATGGATAGTGTCATCAGGCAAACCAGCGTGGCCATAACGCTGAGCAATTTCTCCAGAGAGCATTGCACCCACAGTACGGTTGACGTTCTTCACCGGAACAATGAAAGAAACCTTCTCGCCACGCTGTATCGCAGGCTCGCTTTTCTCAATCAAAATATTGTCTAAGGCACTTCCTAAGCCGTGCTCTTGAGTGAGGATTTGGTAGCGTGGAACATCTTTTGCTACTGCTGGCTCAGCAAAAATCTTACTGAAATCTAAGCCATGAACTTTCCAGTTCTCAATCCCTTTACGGGTATCCAAGAAGTCAACACGTCCGATCAAATCATCAAACTTACGAATACCGAGTTGAGCCATGATCTCGCGTACTTCCTCTGCAATAAAGAAGAAGAAGTTCACAACGTGCTCTGGTTTACCGGAGAACTTTTTACGTAATGCAGGATCTTGAGTGGCAACACCGACTGGGCAAGTATTCAAATGACACTTACGCATCATGATGCAACCCTCAACGACCAATGGCGCAGTGGCAAAACCAAACTCATCAGCACCTAATAAGGCACCAATGACAACGTCACGACCTGTTTTCATTTGGCCATCAGCTTGAACACGGATACGACTGCGCAAACCATTGAGTACTAATGTTTGTTGGGTTTCAGCCAAGCCCAATTCCCATGGGGAACCAGCATGCTTAATAGAAGATAGCGGTGATGCACCAGTACCGCCATCATGACCAGCGATCACAACGTGATCTGCCTTAGCCTTAGCAACACCCGCTGCAATCGTGCCAACACCCACTTCAGAAACCAACTTCACAGATACGTCAGCAGCTGGGTTCACGTTCTTCAGATCATGAATCAACTGGGCAATATCTTCAATCGAATAGATATCATGGTGCGGAGGGGGAGAAATCAAGCCAACACCTGGCACGGAGAAGCGCAATTTACCGATGTAATCAGAAACTTTGCCGCCAGGCAATTGACCACCTTCACCAGGCTTAGCGCCTTGAGCCATTTTGATCTGAATCTGATCAGCAGAGCGGAGGTATTCAGTGGTGACACCGAAACGCCCTGAAGCGACCTGCTTAATTTTGGAGCGCAATGAATCGCCATCCAGCAAAGGAATGTTTGCCTCAACAACATCGTCACCCAAAATACTGGCTAAGGTTTCACCCTTCTTGATTGGAATACCTTTGAGCTCATTCACATACCGATTTGGATCTTCGCCGCCTTCACCAGTATTGGACTTACCACCAATACGGTTCATGGCAATTGCCAAAGTAGCATGCGCTTCAGTAGAAATGGAGCCCAAAGACATCGCGCCCGTTGCAAAGCGTTTAACGATTTCTTTTGCAGACTCCACTTCGTCCAATGGAATCGCTTTAGCTGGATCAATCTTGAATTCAAACAAACCGCGCAAGGTCATCTGACGCTTAGTTTGGTCATTGATGATATTGGCGTACTCTTTATAGGTCTGATAACCCTTCTCAGCACCAATACGTGTGGAGTGCTGCAACTTCGCAATCGTGTCTGGAGTCCACATGTGGTCTTCACCACGAATACGGAATGCATACTCACCGCCCGCTTCGAGCATATCGCTTAAGACTGGGTCATTACCAAAGGCAGATTGATGCATACGCAAAGCTTCTTCAGCCACTTCAAATACGCCGATACCGCCAACGTTGGAAGGTGTGCCCTTGAAATAATGATCAATCACCTCTGTATTTAAACCAATGGCTTCAAAAATCTGTGAGCCGGTATAAGACATGTAAGTAGAGATACCCATTTTGGACATCACTTTTTGCAAGCCCTTGCCTACTGCTTTAACAAAATTCTTTACGGCTTTTTCTGCTGACAAATCACCAGACAAGCCTTTAGCCATTTCAGCTAAAGTTTCCATTGCCAAGTAGGGGTGAACCGCTTCTGCGCCATAGCCTGCTAAAAGTGCGAAGTGATGTGTCTCACGCGCACTACCAGTCTCCACAACAAGGCCAACGCTAGTACGCAAGCCTTTTTCAACCAAGTGCTGATGAATAGCCGATGTTGCCAACAGCGCAGGAATGGCAACGTGCTCTTCATCAACCTGGCGGTCGCTTACGATCAAGATGTTGTAACCAGAGCGAACGGCATCGGCTGCTTCTGCGCACAAAGATGCTAAGCGAGCCTCGATACCAGCTTTACCCCAAGATGCTGGGTAGCAAATATCCAACTCGTAGGAGCGGAACTTACCATTGGTGTAATGACCAATATGGCGAATCTTCGTCATATCATCAAAATCCAAAATCGGCTGACTTACTTCCAAACGCATTGGTGGGTTGATATTGTTGGTATCCAACAAATTCGGCTTAGGTCCAATGAAAGAGACCAAAGACATCACCATGTTTTCACGGATGGAGTCAATCGGGGGATTGGTCACCTGTGCAAACAATTGCTTGAAGTAGTTATAGAGTGGCTTGTTCTTATTAGAGAGCACGGCCAATGGGCTATCGTTACCCATAGAGCCAATCGCCTCTTCGCCATTCATGGCCATTGGTGCCATGAGGTACTTAATGTCCTCTTGGGTGTAACCAAAAGCTTGTTGGCGATCTAATAATTTAGCTGCTGGACGAATAGTATTTTTTTCATCCACTAAATCTGCATTGCTAGCATCCACTTCATCTAACTTCACGCGTACCGCATCGATCCAACTCTTATATGGTTTGGCTTTTGAGACGGCATCTTTTAATTCGATATCGTCAATAATCCGGCCCTGCTCCATATCAATCATGAACATCTTGCCGGGTTGCAAGCGCCATTTTTGAACAATCTTGCTTTCTGGAATCGGCAATACACCAGCCTCAGAACCCATGATGACTAAGTCATCCTCGGTGACGTAATAACGCGCTGGACGCAAACCATTGCGATCCAAAGTGGCGCCAATCTGACGACCATCTGTAAATGCCATTGCGGCTGGGCCATCCCATGGCTCCATCATCGCAGCGTGGTACTCATAGAAAGCACGGCGGTTATCGTCCATCAAAGTATGCTGTTCCCAAGCCTCTGGGATCATCATCATCATGGCCTGCGCCAATGGGTAGCCCGCCATGACCAATAATTCTAAGCAGTTATCAAAACAAGCGGTATCCGATTGACCTGGGTAAATGAGTGGCCACAATTTCTTCAGGTCATCACCAAGCACAGGGGAGCTGATTGCGCCTTCGCGGGCATTAACCCAATTCACGTTACCTTTCACGGTATTGATCTCACCGTTGTGCGCAATCATGCGGTACGGGTGAGCCAATTCCCATGCTGGGAATGTATTTGTGGAGAAGCGTTGATGCACCAAGGCCAGCGCTGAAACTGTGCGTGGATCTTGTAGATCTTTGTAGTACGCGCCCACTTGGTTTGCCAAGAGCAGGCCCTTGTAAACAATGGTACGTGCAGACATCGATGCCACAAAATATTCTTTACCGTGCTTTAAATGCAGATCTTGGATGGCATGACTTGCTGTTTTGCGGATTACATACAACTTGCGCTCTAGCGCATCTGTTGTCATGATGTCGCGCCCACGGCCGATAAAGATCTGGCGAATAAATGGCTCGGTCATTTGCACAGTTGGGGACATTGGTAACTTCACGTCGATAGGAACATCCCTCCAACCCAAAACAACTTGACCTTCCAAACGAACAGTGCGCTCTAACTCTTGCTCGCAAGCCAAACGGGAAGCATGCTCTTTCGGCAAGAAAATCATGCCAACGCCGTACTCACCATACGGTGGCAGCTCGATACCTTGCTTCGCCATTTCTTCGCGATACAAAGTATCGGGGACCTGAATCAAGATACCGGCACCATCACCCATTAACGGATCGGCACCAACCGCTCCCCGGTGATCTAAGTTTTCAAGAATTTTCAATCCCTGAGCAACGATCTCGTGAGACTTCTTACCCTTAATATGGGCAACGAATCCAACGCCGCAAGCATCATGCTCGTTTCGTGGATCGTAGAGACCCTGTGCGATTGGACGAAGATCTGTATTCATATGTGTAGTCATGGTATTTCCGTTTGCCATTAAGGCTTGATCACTTTTAGAGGATCAAATATAGGGGAATACCCATGCTGATGCAATAGAAATAAAATGAGTCTGTCCCATTTAAAAAGGGGAGGCACCAAAATGAATTGGCAATAAAGGGACAGAGTCAAAGATTGATGGGTGCCCAGCAACTCACCCACACCATACAATAGGATCTAAGCTGCTGAATTCATTGGTATTATTTTCTTTGGCCTGCCACGATACCGGATCATCACCTGCTCAGGGTTTTCTTTAAAGAGTGTTTTAGCGTAAATATCACTCACCCAGGGCTTGGAACGGACCAGCGCTTCGGTAATTTGCCGATCCTCCCAGTGAGGTGCGCCTTCTTTTACAAATGCCGCCCATGTCATTTGTCGCTCAAAAGGCGTATTACCTAACTTCCAAAAGTGCTGGTGATCTACCAGCCACGGCTCTGCGTTACCGCCGATATGGGAGGCAAAGCTAGTCCAGGTGGAATCTTGGGGGCTAGATTCAAATCCAGATCTGACTGGATTTAATTCTATATAGCGCTGACAACGCAAAAAATAATCAGGATCGATCAAAGAAGAGCGGTAGCGCCCCTCCCAAATAGTTCCAGAGCGATGGTGTTGTTGATTGAAATACTGGGCGTAACGCCTACCCAAAGATTGCATCGTTTTAGCCAGTGCCTCAGCATTGTGCGGAGTAATCAAGAGATGCACGTGATTTGGCATCAATGCAAAAGCATGGACTGCAGCGCCAAATTGCTTGGCGGCCTCACGCAACCAGTTTAAATAGACTCGGCGATCGGCATCATTAAAAAACAAGATTTCTCGGTTGTTGCCGCGAACCATCACATGCATCGCTTGGCCAGGAATGATGGTGCGTGCTTGCCGTGCCATTGCTAAAACGAACTACTGCAGTTCGCGCACGCCGCCATTGTTTGAAAACTCTGGAATAAACCAATCCCCATCCACCTGAGTAACCCCCGCTGGCACTTCACGTCCTTGTTGTGGCTCATCCCTTAACGCGGTGCTCATATAAGAGATCCACATTGGCAAAGCAAGACCTCCACCGGTTTCGCGATCACCCAAACTGGCAGGCTTATCGAAGCCAATCCAAGCAATCGCCACGACTTTAGGGTTGTATCCCGCAAACCAAGCATCGTGAGAATCGTTGGTTGTGCCCGTTTTACCTGCGATGTCATTGCGACCGAGCTTAGCTCTCGCGCTGCCGGCCGTCCCAGTCTTGGTTACTTCCTGCAACATGCTATCCATCACAAAGGCAGTGCGTGCATCTAATACGCGAGTGGCATCTTCACGTGCATGGGTTGGCTTTGCCTCAAACAAAACAACGCCTTTTGAGTCCATCATCTTATTAATCAAGAACGGATCAACACGGTAGCCACCGTTGGCAAAGACACTATAGGCCGATGCCATTTGCAAAGGCGTTACAGAACCAGCACCCAGAGCCATAGTTAAGTAAGGGGGATGTTTCTCCGCCTCAAAACCAAAGCGTTGAATATATTCTTGCGCATATGAAGGGCCAATCGCACGAATGATGCGAACGGAAACCAAGTTCTTCGATTTAGCTAAGGCAGTACGTAAGCGCATCATGCCCTCGTACTTGCCGTCGTAGTTCTTCGGCTCCCAAGATTGGCTACCAGTTTCCATGCTACCAATAGACAGAGGAGCATCGTTCACCATGGTGCTTGGAGAAAAACCTTTTTCAATTGCAGCGGCATAGATAAATGGTTTAAACGAAGATCCGGGTTGACGCTGGGCCTGAGTGACGTGATTAAATTGATTGCGGCGGAAATCAAAACCACCCACCAAGGAAAGGATCGCACCCGTCTCTGCATTCATGGAAACAAAGGCTGCTTCTACTTGGGGCAATTGCGCCAACTTCCAAACCCCACCATCTGACAGCAGTCTAACAATAGCACCAGGACGCAAACGTTTTTTAGGTTGAGTGCTATCGGTTAAGGAAGCGGTGGCAAGCTTCATGCCCTCACCTTTTAGAGTGATCGTATCGCCTGTCGAAATCATGACCTGCATTTCTTTTGGCTTGATATCAAGGACTACACCTGATTGCAAATCATCGAGTTGGGGATAGGCCAATAAAGCCTCATCTATTGCGCGTTGGCGCTTGACATGGTCTTCTGGCAGATCAATGAATCCCTCAGGACCACGATACGCATGGCGCAGATCATATTCAAAAATACCTCTACGCACTGCTTTGTATGCGGCATCTTGATCTGCCTTCAGGATAGTCGTGTACACATCTATCCCCTGGGAATAAATTGCTTCACCATATTGCGTAAATAGCAACTGACGCACCATCTCCGCCGGGAAATCTGCACGGGTACTGAATTCATTACCAAGGCCACGAATATGCAATTCTTCCGCCATGGCAATCTGATACTGCTCTGGAGTGATGTAAGACAAATCGCGCATGCGCTGCAAAATATATTCTTGGCGAATTTTGGCGCGACGGAAATTACTTACCGGGTTATACGCGGATGGGGCTTTTGGTAATCCCGCCAACATCGCAGATTCAGCAATCGTGATGTCTTTTAATTCTTTGCCAAAATAGATCTGGGCTGCACTAGAAAAGCCGTACGCTCTTTGACCTAAGAAGATCTGATTCATGTAAATCTCAAGAATCTTGTCTTTACTTAACTGGGACTCGATTTCCCAGGAGAGTAAAACCTCATAAATCTTGCGACTAAAGGTTTTCTCATTACTTAAGAAGAAATTGCGGGCCACCTGCATCGTGATCGTTGATGCGCCTTGCGAAAGATTGCCCCGCAAGTTGGTCAGAGTAGCCCTCAAGATGCCCACATAGTCCACCCCGCCATGAGAGTAAAAACGATCATCCTCGATCGCCAAAACTGCATTACGCATGCTCATTGGAATTTCATTCAGAGGAATGACCTTCCGGCGCTCCTCGCCAAACTCGCCAATAAGCACCTTATCGGCCGTATAAATTCGTAGAGGTGTTTTGGGGTTGTAGTCAACCAATGCTGAAATCTTCGGCAAATTGGGTTTTGCTATTAAGAATGCATAGCCTAAGAGCAAGGTAATCACTACTGCGAAAACCATGCAGATAATTAGCAGGGCTTTTACAAGGGGATTGCTCCCGGATTTATTGGACCGGGAATGCTCCGCTCTAATCTGACCAGGACGTCTATCAGGCTGTCGGTTAAACCGCCGGTTTAAGGGCGGCTTGTCTTTTGGGGGTAGAGCCATAGAATCAAATTATAGGGCGCCTGGTCAATTTTCCTTAAAGCTCCAAAACCCTTGTTACAAAATTTTTAAGGCAGATATTTCTGACCTGCAATTCTGCCTTGCCTGATCGCTTTTCCTATCCTCAGGGCAAACAATATGGCATGCCTCCACGCCACATCTCTCCCCAGTCTTTTGACGACATCCTGAGCGAATTAGGAGACGACCCTGCCATTCCAGACCCCCATGGAATACGTAAATCCTCGGCATCCCCAAAACCCCCAGCAGAGGGACAAACCAAGCCCAAATCTTCGTCATTTTCCGTTCCAGAGCTTCGCTTGGGTGGGCTAAAAACTACCCCTATTTTGATTATTGGTACGCTCTTTGCCCTCGCCATCGGGGCTGTATTTTTTCTCCTGGAGTCCAATAAAACCAGCTCTGAGCAGGAACTCCATGCATTGCAGAGTCAAATATCTAGCCTAAAAAATGAGTTTGCTGTGGCTCAGAGCGACTGGCTATTAGAACAAGAGGATTTATATAATGCCTTAGATGAAATAGAAGTAAGTGTTCACTCTGTAAAGATAAAACCCCCAATATCAGCACCCCAAAGCAAGCCAGCATTCATCCCATATGAATCAGAACTACGTCGCTGGAGATATATAGGGCTTGCCAAAGTGGGGGTGATTGAGCAGGCTTTTTTCCATACTGGCAAGACCACCCTGATGGTCAGCAAAGAGGGTTTGACTTTGGGGGAATGGCGCCTAACTCAAGCAGAAAAAGGGGTGGCCATATTGACCCATCCCAACGGCAAATCCATCACATTGAAGTCGGCTAAATCAGAATGACCTTATTGAAAATACCAAGACCAATCCCCTCTTTTTTAGCTACCCTACTGCTGGTGTTTTTAGCTCAAGCGGCCCATGGGAGCCACCCAGAAATCAGCCCCCAACCCATTCCAAAAGAAACCCGCATCAGCCTCCAATTTAATGAGATCGAGGTGACTGCACTTTTGCAGGTTTTGGCCAAAATGGGGAATTCCAACTTCCTCCTCAGCGAGTCTATTCAGGGAAAGATTTCGGTCGACCTCAAAGATACCCCTTGGCAAACTGCGCTCCACTCTATCCTAGCGAGCAGAGGGTTGCGCCTCGTTCGCAACGGGGATATTTACTGGATTGGCCCCCATGCAGAAATTCAGAGCTTCCAGAAGTTTCGGAGGGAGGATGCCGCCCTTCCCTTTGGCGGCGATCATATCAACAGCCCCCGCCAGATCCTCATAGAGGCTCGGATCGTAGAGGCAGATCAACGCTTTGCTCGTGAGCTGGGCATCAAGTTGGGGTATCAGGCCAATGGCATTGGTAATCACCCAGACCAAAATGCGAGCGCCAACTTAGATTTGGCTGGCACTGGTTTGGCGGGATTTAATCCAGCCACCTTAGCGGCCACCCTGGTTTCCAAGAATGCTGCCCGTCTCCTGCAAATGGAGCTTTCGGCGCTGGAATCTGACGGGCAAGGCAAGATCCTCTCTAATCCTCGCATCATGACCGGTGATCAGGTCAAGGCAACGATTGAACAGGGAACTGAGCTTCCCTACCAAGTGAGCTCTCAAAGTGGGAGCAAATTACAGTTCCGCAAGGCGAATCTTCGCCTGGAGGTCTTACCCAAGATTCATCCCGATGGAAAGATCTCGATGTTGGTGGGCATCAACAAAGACACCGTTGGTATGAAAACCGAGCAGGGTTATGCGATTGATACCAAAAACCTCAGCTCTGAAGTGACCGTTGAAAATGGAGGCACAGCCATCATTGGGGGAATTTTTCAAACCACGGAACGGGATGATGAAGTTAAGGTGCCACTGCTAGGCGACATCCCATTAATTGGGCATTTGTTTCGCCATAAATCCAAATTAGCTGACAAAACTGAACTATTAGTCTTCTTAACACCCACCGTCCTAGACAAACACTAATAAAATCAGAGGGTGAACTCTTCATCCAACAATATATTTCTGATTGGCCTCATGGGCGCCGGGAAGTCGACCGTCGGCAAATTGCTGGCCAAGAAATTAGGTCGTCGTTTTTTGGATGCCGACCATGTCATTGAAGATCGTTGTGGCGTCAAGATCCCCGTTATCTTTGAAATGGAAGGTGAAGACGGATTCCGAAAGCGCGAGGCTCAGGCCATTAAAGACATTACTGCCGAGCAAGACGTCATTTTGGCAACCGGGGGTGGCGCCGTCTTACTTCCAGAGAATCGTCAATTTCTCAGCGAAAGAGGAACCGTTATTTATCTCCACGCCAACCCAATGGAACTATGGCATCGCACTAAGGGTGGTGAAGGTAGGCCACTGCTCAGAAACGGGGATGCAAAAAAGATTCTAGAAAATCTATATGCCATCCGCGACCCCCTTTATCGCGAAATCGCTGATCATGTCATTGAAACTGGGAAGCCCAGTGTCAACCAATTGGTCAATACCTTAATCATGCAGCTAGAACTTTCCACTTGAATTTATCCATGAAAACATTAGAAGTTGATCTAGGCAATCGTAGCTACCCCATTCATATTGGTAGCGATTTAATAGATCAGCCAGAACTCTTTAGCTCCTGCAAGAAAGCAACATCGATTTATATCGTTACCAATACGACGGTTGCCCCTTTGTATGCAGAGCGCCTTACAAAGACTTTAGAGAAGCTGGGCAAGCCTGTCAGAACGATTGTCCTGCCTGATGGGGAGTCCTATAAAGATTGGAAAAATCTCCAGTTAATTTTTGACGATCTCCTCAAGTTTGGCGCAGATCGCCAAACTATGCTGGTAGCACTAGGGGGCGGAGTCATTGGAGACATGACAGGCTTCGCAGCAGCCAGTTTCATGCGTGGTATTCGTTTTATTCAAGTACCAACAACCTTGCTAGCCCAGGTAGACTCTTCTGTTGGCGGCAAAACAGGTATCAACCACCCGCTCGGGAAAAATATGATTGGGGCGTTTCATCAACCTGCGGCAGTCATTGCGGACTTGAATACCCTCAAAACTTTGCCTGCACGCGAACTCTCAGCCGGCCTTGCTGAAGTGGTTAAGCATGGTGCTATAGCTGATGCTGAGTTCTTGAACTGGATTGAAGCAAATACGCAAGCGTTGTTGGCCTGCGATACAGCAGCAATGGCGCATGCCGTTCTGCGCTCTTGTGAAATTAAAGCTGCAGTCGTGTCTGCCGATGAAAGGGAAGGTGGCATTCGGGCTACGCTGAACTTTGGACATACATTTGGTCATGCGATCGAAGCCGGCATGGGCTATGGTGCATGGCTACATGGTGAAGCTGTTGGTTGTGGGATGGTGATGGGTGCAGACCTATCACGACGCCTGAACTTCATTACCCAAGATGAAGTAGCTCGTTTAACGAAAATTATTCAGTCCATGAACCTACCCACTGATCCACCGAAGTTTAGTGCGCAGCGCTATATGGAGTTAATGCAAGTAGACAAAAAGACTGAGGGCGGCCAGATTCGTTACGTTGTACTAGAAAAAATTGGTAAAGCTCAAATTCAAAGCGTGCCAGATGCCCAAGTCATTGAAACTTTAGCTGCAACTGGCGCCGTGTAGTTTCTGCTCGGGCCTTATTTCTGGATAAGGTCGATAGTGACGGCATGGCCTGCCTGAGCGCTAGCAAATTCCGATAAGTCGCTCAATAGCTCGCGCCCAGTTTTTGTATCCAACCATAAAGGCGCAGCCAAGGTACCAGCCCAACGATAGTGATATCCACCAGATTTAGCTGCAACCCAGATCTCATGTAAAGGGGGCTGGGTATTCACCACAATGACGCTGCGGTCCTTAAATCGAATATTGATGACATTTCCACCCTGACGCTCCACATCAAGATCTAAATCCAGCGCATCATCAGCCGACTCCAGGGCCAGCTCAATCGACTCCAACAAATTACTTCCCAGCTGATGAAATTGCTTGTCATCAATGGTTTCCACAGCTAGATTGTTTGGCTTCATATTCGAGTCCTGCATGCTATATTCAATCATTCGTTTTAGAGACATTCATGATAGCGATTCTTAAAAGAACCCTCGGCATTAGCCTTCTAATATCCCTTGTTGGATGTGGGGTTAGAGGACCGCTATATTTGCCAAATGTGCCACCCGCTCCCGCTCCGCCTGCAGAGCCAGAGCCCAAAGGCAAGCTCTACCCACCTCAAAGCCCGGCTGTAACTAACCCAACATTGACCAAGCAATGACAAGTAAAGCAATTCCTCTCCCAGATTTAGCTGGATTTACAGAACGCAACGGTAATTGGTACGCGGAAGATATTCCTTTGGCAGATTTAGCCAAAGAGTTTGGCACCCCCCTATACGTTTACAGCAAAAAAGCATTAACTGAGGCCTATCAAGCCTACGACAACGCCTGCGTAGATTCCACTGGCAAGAGACGCGCGCGCGTTCACTTCGCTATGAAGGCCAATAGCAACTTAGCGGTAATTGATTGCTTTAAAAAATTAGGCGCAGGTTTTGACTTAGTGAGTGGTGGAGAATTGGCCCGTGCATTGGCAGTGGGTGCAGATCCAAAGAGTTTGGTATTTGCAGGGGTTGGTAAGTCTGCCCCTGAAATTGCTCAAGCATTACTAGCTGGGGTTAAATGCATCAATGTGGAATCCATTGCTGAGCTTCACCAAATTAATCGCGTTGCCACCAAACTCCATTGCCGCGCACCCATTTCTTTGCGGGTCAATCCGGATGTTGATGCTCAAACCCATCCATATATTTCTACTGGATTAAAAGGCAATAAATTTGGTATCGCCTATCACGAGGTCCTCAAAACTTATCGTGAGGCTGCGTTGCTTTCACAAATTGATGTTGTTGGAATCGATTGCCATATTGGTTCTCAGATTACCAATACCGCCCCTTATTTAGATGCGCTTGATAAAGTACTTGAGTTGGTCACCCAATTGAAAAAAGAAGGTATTGAGATCCATCATCTCGATTTAGGTGGTGGCCTAGGCATCTCTTATGGCGATGACAATCCTCCTGACATTACCGAGTTCACCAACACCTTGCTCAATAGAGTTGCTGAGCGAGGCTTTGGGCATCTTGATGTCGTCTTAGAGCCCGGCAGATCTTTGGTGGGCAATGCTGGTGTACTGCTGACTCAGGTGGAATACCTTAAGCCTGGTGCTGAGAAAAACTTTTGTATTGTGGATGCCGCAATGACAGAGTTGATGCGGCCAGCGTTGTATGAGGCGTATCACGGCATTGTTCCAGTTCAAACCAAAACAGTTAAAAGTGCCACCTACGACATCGTCGGGCCTGTCTGCGAATCAGGTGACTGGCTAGGAAGAGATCGCATGCTAGCAATTGAAGAGGGTGACCTCTTAGCCATCCTATCTGCAGGTGCTTATGGTTTTGTGATGGCATCAAACTACAACACCAGACCAAAGCCCGCAGAGATTATGGTTGATGGAAAAAATGCCTATGTCATTCGTGCTCGCGAAAATATTGCAGATCTTTTTGCCAGTGAAACAGTGCTACCCAGCTAATATCGCAATGCACAATAGCGATACTTAAAAATCTCAGGCAATAAAAAACCCCGCTACATCAGCGGGGTTTTTGTTTTGTAGGCAAAGGTAACTATTAATGCAAGCCTGCCATGTAATCAGAAACAGCTTTCATCTCTTTATCAGAAAGCTTAGTAGCAATCGTTGTCATCTGAGTGCTATTTTTACGTGTGCCTTCACGGAAAGCCATCAACTGTGCTGCGTTGTACTCGGCCCATTGACCACCCATACGTGGGTACTGTGAAGGGATACCGGCACCAGTAGGGCTATGGCACGCAGCACAGGCTGGAACGCCTTTAGCAGCGATACCACCACGATAGATACTTTGACCAAGCTCGATTGTTTCTTTATTCTGAGCAACACCCTGTGATGCTGGCTGCTTCGCTAAGTAAGCCGCAATATTTTGCATATCTTGGTCAGTTAAGGTAGCAGCCATACCCATCATGACTGGATTAGCGCGAGTACCCTCTTTAAAGTTCTTCAGCTGCTTTGCTGTGTAGGCCGCATGTTGAGCGGATAACTTAGGCCAAGTAGCTGTTGCGCTCTGGCCTTTGGGGCCATGGCAAGTAAGGCAAGCCGTTACTCCACGGCTAGCATCACCATTAGAGTAAAGGGCTTCGCCTGCTGCAGGATCTGTTTTAGGCTTGCCAGGAACTACTGGCTTAGCTGCAGCCTCTGCCATTGGGGCAGCAGCTGGAGCAGCATCTGAGGCACTAACGGCACCTGAAAAGCTGGTTGCAGCCAGAAAAAGGCTGGCGGCTAAGCTAGCACTGAAGCCAGTTAATTTGGAGATTTGGGAGGTTTGACGCATTATGTTTACCTTGGCAAAAATTCCTAAAAGTGTTTGGGCCCTACTTTTACAACCTTTTACCCAACACCATGAGATATTTCATGATTTTGCGTGATTTTACAATAGCTTCTGGACATGTCTAAACTCTTTCAAGCCCGATTCTCGACCACAGTCAATGACACCCATTG
>CANFWB010000023.1 GCA_947450605.1 Burkholderiaceae bacterium | reverse complement strand
GATGGTGCCCCGGGGCGGACTTGAACCGCCACGCCTTGCGGCACCGGATTTTGAGTCCGGCACGTCTACCAATTCCATCACCGGGGCAGGTGTTTGCAGTGGAAAAACTGCATTGAAGCAAACTAAGAGGTGAGAGTGTAACAAAAAAATGATAGGACCCCCATTCTTGAGCTGAGAAGCCCTTAAAATGAGCTCTTCAAGCGACATTACTCAAAAGGACTTACCCGTATGGCCGGCCATTCGAAATGGGCCAACATTCAGCACCGCAAAGGACGTCAAGACGAAAAGCGCGGCAAGATTTGGACCAAACTCATTAAAGAAATCACCGTTGCAGCCAAATTGGGCGGTGGCGATATTGCCACTAATCCCCGTTTACGCCTAGCAATTGACAAGGCTAAAGACGCCAATATGCCCAATGACAACGTGCAGCGGGCAATCCAGCGCGGTACGGGCTCTTTGGAGGGTGTTAACTACGAAGAAATTCGTTATGAAGGCTATGGCCTGAATGGGGCGGCCATCATTGTGGATTGCTTAACCGACAACCGCACCCGCACTGTTGCAGAAGTGCGCCATGCATTTGCAAAAAATGGCGGCAATATGGGTGCCGAAGGTTCGGTCGCCTTTATGTTCAAGCATTGTGGTCAGATGTTATTTGCCCCGGGGACGAACGAAGATCAATTGATGGAGATTGCGCTGGACTCGGGAGCAGAAGATGTCATCACGCATGATGATGGCTCGCTTGAAGTGCTTACGCCGGTGCCTGATTTTTCTAAAGTACAAGATGCCCTCACTCAAGCAGGCCTCAAAGCAGAGCTGGCAAGCGTGACGATGCGCCCCGAGACTGAAACTGAACTCGAGGGTGATCAAGCCGAAAGCATGCAAAAACTATTGGATGCGCTCGAGAACTTAGATGACGTTCAAGAAGTGTTCACCAACGCCTCTCTCTAAGCTATTAACTATTTAATACTATTCATCAACATCTCTATTCGCTCTTTATGAAAATTCTTTTAGTTGGATCTGGTGGCCGCGAACATGCCCTTGCTTGGAAGCTAGCCCAATCCCCACAAGTTCAAATGGTCTATGTTGCCCCAGGCAATGGCGGAACTGCCACAGCTAAACAAGCTGCGGCTGGCATTCAAAACCTTCCCATCTCAGGTCTACAAGAGCTAGCAGATTTCGCGAAGCGTGAAAAAATTCACCTGACTGTTGTGGGTCCTGAAGCACCCCTAGCGGCTGGCATCGTCGACGTATTCCGCAACAACGGTTTGCGTATTTTTGGGCCAACCCAACTGGCCGCGCAATTAGAGTCCTCTAAGGATTTCTCTAAAGCGTTTATGAAACGCCATGGCATTCCAACAGCGGAGTACCAAACATTTTCAAATGCATTAGAGGCGCACGCTTACATTGATGCTAAAGGTGCGCCAATTGTCATCAAAGCTGATGGCCTTGCTGCTGGTAAAGGCGTGGTGGTTGCAATGGATCTAGCGGAAGCTCATGCAGCGGTTGACATGATGCTCGCAGATAACAAGCTAGGTAACGCAGGCGCACGCGTGGTAATTGAAGAATTTCTCACTGGTGAAGAAGCCAGCTTTATTGTTCTCGTCGATGGCAAACATGTTTTAGCCTTAGCCACTAGCCAGGATCACAAACGCTTGCTCGATGCTGATCAAGGGCCCAATACCGGCGGTATGGGCGCTTACTCACCAGCACCAGTCGTCACCCCCGAGATTCACGCACGCGCATTACGTGAGGTCATCATGCCCACTGTTAATGGCATGAAGAGTGACGGCATTCCTTACACGGGCTTCCTCTATGCAGGTCTCATGATTTCCCCAGATGGCAAGATGAAGACCTTGGAATTTAATTGCCGCATGGGTGATCCAGAAACACAACCCATCATGGCGCGTCTGCGTAGTGATCTAGCCAACGCACTGGATCATGCGGTTAATGGCACGCTCAATGAAGTGGAATTAGATTGGGATCGCCGCACCGCCTTAGGCGTTGTTCTGGCAGCCCACAATTACCCCGATACGCCACGTAACGGCGATGTCATTACTGGTATCCCCGCTGATACTGAAGATCAATTGACCTTCCATGCAGGCACTAAGCTGCAAGACGGAAAACTAGTCACCTCCGGTGGTCGCGTCATGTGCGTCGTTGGTCTGTCGGATACGGTTCGTGGTGCACAACAAAAAGCATATGAAGCGATCGAGCAGATTCAGTTTGATGGGATGCAATACCGCAAAGATATTGGCTACCGCGCAGTCAAATCCATTTGATCAATCAGCATAAGCCACCACACTAAAAAGAACCTTTCACTCTTGTCATCTGCCGAGCACACCCAAATCAATATTGCGACCTTAAAGGATTATTTTTTAGGCCTGCAAGATCGCATCACATCAGCAATGGGTGCTTTGGATGGCAAGGCATTTATGGTGGATGCCTGGGAGAAGCCGGAGGACAGTAAGCTGAAGGGTTATGGGCGCACCTGTGTTTTGGATGGTGGGAACATATTAGAAAAAGGTGGCGTGGGCTTTTCGCATGTCCGTGGTGATCAAATGCCTCCCTCTGCATCACATCACCGCCCCGAAGTGGCAGGACGCAGCTTCGAGGCAATGGGTGTTTCTTTGGTATTCCACCCAGACAACCCCAAGGTGCCAACCACCCATATGAATGTCCGCTGCTTTATTGCGCAAGCCCCGGATAAAGAGCCGGTATGGTGGTTTGGCGGCGGCTTTGATCTCACGCCTTACTACGGCGTGGATGAAGATTGCAGACATTTTCACCAGACGGCTAAAAATGCACTAGATCCATTTGGTGAAGATCTGTATCCCCGCTTTAAAAAATGGTGTGATGAGTATTTTTACCTCAAGCACCGTGAAGAGCCTCGTGGCATCGGTGGCGTATTCTTTGATGACTTCAACAGTCTTGGATTTGAAAAAAGCTTTGCAATGACACGCGCTGTGGGCGATGCCTTTATTGATGCTTACCTGCCGATCGTGGAGCGCCGTTATCAGGACAGCTTCACCCCAGAAGAAAAAGCCTTTCAGGAATATCGTCGTGGTCGTTATGTGGAATACAACTTAATCTTCGACCGTGGGACTATTTTTGGCTTGCACTCCGGTGGACGTACGGAGTCTATTCTGATGTCGATGCCGCCGGTAGTGCAGTGGTGGTACAACTGGCAACCAAAGCCGGGGACACCCGAAGCCAAACTCTATGATTACTACCTCCAGCCTCGCGACTGGCTGGCCTAACTTGACATCACCGCATTTGAACTCACCCAAAAAAATTGGCGTTCTGGGCGGGACATTTGACCCACCCCACCTTGGCCACCTCAAACTAGCAACTCACTTTGCAAAAGTACTGCATCTCGACGTATTGCTGCTCATTCCTAATGGGCAACCCTGGCAAAAAGGGGTGGATATCACCCCTGCGGAAATACGACTTCAGCTGACTGAAGCGGCCGGCATTGATCTAGCAAGAGCATTTCTCTATTTAGGCCTCCCAACTCACATTGGCATTGATCGCATAGAGATTGATCGATCTGGGCCAAGCTATGCAATCGATACTGCCAAGGCCCTCAGGAGTCGTTATGGGGCGGATGCTAGCTTGACTTGGCTCATGGGCGCAGATTCCCTTCTCAACCTACCTTCGTGGAACTCCTGGGATCAATTGTTGAGTTTTGTGAATTTCGCCGTAGCCAGCAGGCCTCATCATGATCTTTCTTCGGAAATAAGCCCTGAAATTGAGGTCTTACTGAGGCAACATCAATCTATTGATACAGATGCCCTTGAAAAAACCCCATTTGGCCGCATCTACCTAGATAACAGTCTTTCGGTAGACCTTTCCTCAACCCATCTCCGAAATCAGCTGAAAAGCTCGGCCCGGAGCTCGATTGCATCCGAGCACATTCCTGCTCATGTTGTAGAAATCATTACAAATCTAGGCCTGTATAGCTAATCAGGCTAAGATCACCCCTATACACACAAATTCTCAGAAAAAATATTAAAGAAACTATGGACTTAACAAAATTACAACGTGTAGTGATCAACGCTCTTGAGGACGTCAAAGCCCAAGATATTCGCGTTTATGACACTACCAAACTCAGCGAACTGTTTGACCGCGTCATTATTGCAACGGGCACAAGCAATCGCCAAACTCGATCTTTAGCCATGTCCGTTAAAGAGGATGTCAATGCCAAGGGCGGAGAAGTCATCTCTGTTGAAGGCTTAGAAACTGGTGAATGGGTGCTCGTTGATTGCGGCGATATCGTGGTTCATATCTTGCAACCAGCACTGCGCGCCTACTACCAACTAGAAGGCATGTGGGGGGCGAAGCCTGTCCGCGTTAAATTAGCTGCTGATAAAGGGCTAGTGAAGGCAAGTGAGTCCGAGGACGACGAAGAGTAATTCTGTAGCGATGCGTTTAACGATTGTTTCAGTTGGTCACAAAATGCCAGAATGGGTTGCAACTGCAACTCATGATTACGTTAAACGCATGCCCGCTGATTGCAGTATTGAAATCAAAGAAATTAAGCCGGATCTAACGCCCGCAAAAGAGGCTATCAAGATTGCCGCAGCCATCCCCAAGGGCTCACGTGTGATCGCCCTGGATGAGCGCGGCAAAGATCAGACCACCCAGAATGTAGCCACTCAATTGGCCAACTGGCGTCAAGAAGGTTTTGACATCACCTTTTTAATTGGCGGCGCCGATGGGCTTGACCCAAGCCTAAAGCAAAATGCTCAAGCCATGTGGCGTCTCTCTAGCCTGACCCTACCCCATGCAATGGCAAGAGTCCTCTTGGTAGAGCAACTCTATCGGGCGTGGACTATTTTGCAAGGCCATCCTTATCATCGCGAGTAGTCAGCTCATGTTTTCTTATATTTATCTCGCCTCACAAAGCCCACGACGCCAAGAATTGCTTCAGCAAATCAGTGTGCGGTTTGAAATGCTGATTGCAGCTCCCGGTGAAGATACCGAAACCCTGGAATTACCCCTTCCCAATGAAAAAGCACGCGACTATGTTCAGCGGGTGACCTTTGCCAAAAGTGCCATTGCATTGGCGCGGTGGCAAAACAGCGGCAAACCATGGGCGCCCATTTTGTGCGCAGATACTACTGTCAGCCTACCTAGCAATCCTGATGGCGAGATCCTAGGAAAACCCAGCGATGCTGCTGATGCGGCACGCATTCTGACAATGCTGAGCGGTAAGGTGCATGAGGTATTAACCGCTGTTGTGCTGATGGTTGACCCTCAAACCAATCCCCTTTGCCTCGTGCAAGTATCCGAGGTTGAATTTGCACACCTTTCTCAAGAGCAGATCGCCAACTATATTAAGAGCGGTGAGCCTGTTGGCAAGGCTGGCGCCTACGGCATTCAGGGGCTCGGAGGCGCCTTCATTCCCTTAATCAAAGGGAGCTATAGCGGTATCATGGGATTACCCATTTACGAAGTTAACCAATTATTGGATTTCGCCAAAGTTGCCCGCATATGAATGAAGAAATTCTAATTAACATCACCCCCCAAGAAACACGGGTGGCACTCATTCAGCAGGGCGCTGTTCAAGAGCTTCAAATTGAGCGTACTCGTCAACGAGGAATCGTTGGCAATATCTATTTAGCAAAAGTCGTTCGGGTGCTACCTGGCATGCAGTCTGCCTTTATTGAAATCGGTCTTGAGCGCACTGCATTTATGCACGTTGCCGATATCACGCAAAATAATCCTCAAGCACAAATTGAAAAATTACTCTTCGAGGGTCAAAATGTTTTAGTGCAAGTTCTCAAGGATCCACTTGGTACCAAAGGTGCTCGCCTGACTACTCAACTGAGTATTGCCGGTCGCAACTTAGTTTACTTACCGCCAGCTGGCAGTGATGTAGCCAGCGAAAAATATATTGGCGTCTCCCAAAGAATTGATCAACCTGAAGAGCGTGAAGCGATTAAAGCGCGTCTTGCAGGGCTCATGGCTACCGATGAAAAAGGTGGAATTATTGTGCGCACCAGCGCCCAAGACGCCAGTGACACGGAACTTCAGCACGATATGCACTACCTGCGCACCACCTGGGAGCGGATCCGGGAAGCCGTGAATTACAGGGCAGCGCCAAGCTTGCTATATCAAGATCTTAGTTTAGCTGAGCGCGTATTGCGCGATGTTGCTGGCGAAAAAACTACACAAATTCGGGTGGACTCAGCCGAGAACTTTGAAAAGCTCAAAGGATTTGCGGCACTCTACATGCCTAACCTATTGGATAAGCTCACACTACATCGTGGTGAGCGCGCCCTATTTGATTTATTTGATGTGGATACGGAAATTAATAAGGCATTAGGCAGACGAGTCGATCTGAAGTCTGGCGGCTACTTGATGATCGATCAAACTGAATCCATGACGACGATCGACGTGAATACAGGCAGCTATGTGGGTGCACGTAATCTAGATGACACAGTATTTAAAACCAATCTTGAGGCTGCTCAGGCGATTGCCCGTCAACTGCGCTTACGCAATCTGGGTGGCATCATCATCATTGATTTTATTGATATGCTCAGCAAAGATCATCAAGAGTCTGTCTTGCATGAGCTCAAACGGAATTTAGAGCGTGATCATGCCCGCACCTCCATGAGCGAATTTTCTTCACTAGGCTTGGTGGAGATGACGCGCAAGCGTACTCGTGAGTCGCTAGCCCACATTACCTGCGAGCCTTGCGCTACCTGCCAAGGTAAGGGTGAAGTAAAAACCGCACAAACGATTTGCTATGAGATTTTGCGAGAGATTGTGCGTGAACATCGCCAATTTAATCCCCGCGAATTTAGAATCGTAGCCGCTCCAGATGTGATCGATCTCTTCCTTGAGGAAGAAAATCAATTCTTAGCTCAGTTAGGCGATTTTATTAGTAAGCCAATCAAACTTCAGGCCGAGGGTAGCTTCCGCCAAGAACAATACGACATCGTTCTAAGCTAATTATTTCTACGGGGCCTCTTTGAATATTTTACTAACAGGCGGCATGGGTTATATCGGCAGTCACACTGCTGTACTACTAGTCCAGGCTGGTCATCAAGTCCATATTTATGACAACCTTTGCAATAGCAATGCCTCCACCTTAGAACGCATTCAGAGAATTACCTCAAGAGATATTGGATTTACAGAGGGTGATGTTCGAAACACTGAAAAACTCGCAGATGTATTGCGCAATGAAAAGATTGATGCAGTAATTCATCTAGCGGGATTAAAGGCCGTAGGGGAGTCCTCCCAAAAACCGATTGAATACTACGCAAATAATGTACAAGGTAGCATTAGCCTCATTCAGGCAATGCAATCCGCCGGCCTCAGTACCCTGGTATTTAGTAGCAGTGCAACTGTATATGGCGACCCCGTATATCTGCCTTACGATGAAGATCACCCCACTAAACCAACCAATCCCTATGGCCGCAATAAGCTCCAGGTAGAAGAAATGCTCAGGGACCTCAGTGTGAGCGACCAAGCATGGAGGATAGCCTGCCTTAGATACTTCAATCCAGTTGGCGCTCACGAATCGGGACTCATCGGCGAGGATCCCAATGGGATTCCCAACAATTTAATGCCGGTAATTGGGCAGGTTGTGAGCGGAAAATTAGCCGCTCTCAATATTTTTGGCGATGATTACGATACGCCTGATGGCACAGGTAAGCGGGACTATATTCACGTGATGGATTTAGCCGAGGGCCATTTAGCAGCCCTCACCTGGCTCGAGGCCAATCCAGGTTGCCATATATTTAATCTGGGTAGTGGCGACAGTTTTAGCGTTTTAGATCTTCTTCGCCACTTTGAAGAGGCTAGCGGCCAGAGCATCCCATACCAAGCGGTTGGTCGTCGACCCGGAGATCTTCCCGAGTACTACGCCAAAGCCGATAAAGCGGCGAAGCTGCTTGGCTGGAAAACAAAGCAATCGCTATCGGATATTTGTGAAAGTGCTTGGCTCTGGATCAAACACTCTCAAAATAATTAAGCATTCGAAAACTGAATGCGGTGCAGATTGGCATACATGCCCTCTTTAGCAATTAGCTCTTCATGTGAGCCATTCTCGATTACTTCGCCATGCTCTAAAACCACAATGCGATCTGCATGCTCAATCGTAGATAAACGGTGGGCAATCACTAAAGTGGTTCTTCCGGCCATCAAACGCTCCAGAGCATCTTGCACCTGACGTTCTGATTCAGAGTCTAGAGCCGAGGTAGCCTCATCCAAAATGAGGATGGGGGCATCTTTGTAAATTGCCCTAGCAATCGCCAAACGCTGACGCTGACCACCCGATAAGCGATTACCGTTATCACCGATCTGCGTATCAATGCCCTCAGGCAACTCTTTCATGAGGGCTGATAGGTTGGCGGCTTCGAGCGCCTCAATGACGCGCCCTCGATCGACACCCTCGGGGCCGACTGCACCATAGGCTACGTTTGCAGCAATACTGTCATTAAATAAAATAACATCTTGGCTTACAAAAGCAATTTGCTTACGTACATCTGCAAGAACAATATCCTCGAGTGGAATATCGTCCAAGAAAATTTGACCACTAGTAGGCTTAAAGAAGCGGGGCAACAAATTCACCAGGGTTGACTTACCCCCGCCGGATGGCCCAACAAAAGCCACTACCTCGCCGGGTTTGATGCTCAAATTTACAGCACTCAAAGCATCTTTTCGGCCTACTTCTTGGTGGTAGGAGAAGCCCACATCTTCAAATCGTATTGCGCCCTTAGCCTTGGCAAGGGATTGCATATTTTCCTTACGAGATTCCGCTTCCTCAAAAGGTTGATCCATGAGGGAAAAAATCATTTCTGCAGCAGTAAGGCCGCGTTGCAAGGGTTGGTTAATATCAGCCAAATGTTTAATGGGTGAAATCACCAACATCATTGCAGTAATGAAAGCGGCAAAGCCACCAACTGTCGTCCCCTCAGTTGCAGACTGCATTAAGGCGATGACCAGTACCACCGAGAGGGCCATCGATGCAATCAATTGGGTGATAGGCTGGTTTAAACCACCCGCTACCGCTGACTTCAAAGCAAATTGGCGTAGGCGCTCAGCCTTTTCCATAAAGCGGCGCATCTCATAATCTTCTGCACCATGCACCTTGACAATCTTATAGCCAGCCGCCGACTCTTCAACAATATAAGCCAGCTCACTCGTCAAAGTTTGCTGCTCACGATTCAAAGACCGCAAGCGTTTATTAATCTTACTCATAATAAAAGCGATGATGGGGAAAATCACCAACACCACCAAAGTCAATTGCCAATTGAGATAAATCAGGTAGCCAATCAAACCTACTACCGTAAGAGAATCTCTGACCAGGCTGATTAACATGCCGCCCATGATGGACAGTACATTGTTAACCTCAAACACCACTGCGTTAATTAAGTTGGATGCGGAGTTTTTCTGAAAGAAGGTGGTTGTTGCATGCAAGAGCGTTTGAAACATCTGCTGACGTAATTTCAATAACACGGCATTAATTACCCGCGTCAGTAGATAGTTGGATAGAAACTGTGCCAGGCTACGAACGAGAGCTAAGCCAACCAAGAAAACGGGTACCTGCCATAGCTTGCTATTTAGCTGCCCTGTAAAGCCACGATCCAGCAAAGGCTTCATTAAGGCCGGGATGGAGGTTTCAGCCCCTGCCACTAGGGCCATGGCCAGTAATGAGCCAATAATCAAGCGAATATGGGGCTTGAGATACTGAATTAAGCGATTTAGTGCGGTACGGTCTTGAGCATTCATATAATGAATTATGCCCACCTTATCCGTCATACTCATCACCCGCAATGAAGAGGCCAATTTAGCTGATTGTTTAGCCTCTCTTGAGGGTATTGCCGAGCAAATCGTGGTAGTCGATACCAATAGCAGCGATCGCACCCTGGAAATTGCCCGAAACTATGGGGCCGTCGTAGGCCAACCGGCAGATTGGCCTGGTTTTGGCCCGCAAAAGAACCGTGCTCTAGAGCTGGCAACGGGCGACTGGGTCTTATCCTTAGATGCCGATGAAAGACTCACACCAGCCCTCAGGAGTGAGATTCTGACGGCCATTCATCATTCTGCTCATGTGGACTGTTTCGCAATTCCACGCCTCTCTTGGTATTGCGGTCGTTTTATTCGCCATTCTGGCTGGAGCCCGGATTATGTTGATAGATTATTTAGGCGTGGCACTGCCCGCTTCTCTGATGATCTGGTTCATGAGCGCCTGATTCCCAATGGTCCAGTGGCTAAACTCGAAAATCCCATGCTGCACTTCAGCTTTATGAACTTCTCACAGGTCCTGCAAAAAATAGACCGCTATTCCACCGCATCTGCAGAACAAGCTTTTGCTAAAGGCAGGCGCAGCAATCCCCTAAAAGCAATGTTGCATGGTATCTGGGCTTTTATTCGTACTTACTTCATCAGAGCCGGCTTTTTAGACGGCTATGAAGGGCTCGCCTTAGCCATCTCCAACGCCGAAGGTAGCTACTACCGGTATATGAAGATCTGGCTCATTCAAAACCAAGCAGAAAAATGAAGATCAGTGTCGTTGTTTCAACCTACAACAGAATCGATGCACTCGATTTTGTTTTGCAATCCCTGGAAACTCAAACCGATCCTAATTTTGAAGTCCTGATTGCCGATGACGGCTCAAAGCCTGACACCAAAGATTTTATTGAGTCATTTAAATTACATTCCAAACTCCAGATCAAACATGTCTGGCATGAGGATTTAGGCTTTCGTTTGGCACTCATCCGCAATCTCGCAAGCGCAGAGGCCTCTGGCGACTATTTCATATTCCTTGATGGGGACTGTATAGTGCAGCCTGATTTTGTTAGCCAACACCGAAAGCTAGCGAAACAAGGTTGTTTCATTACAGGAAGCCGAGTGCTATTAAATGAGCACTTAACCAAAGAAATTCTCTCCTGGCCGAAATGGAATTTCCATAAATTCACTAAGCAGCTCTTGAGCTACCGCCTATCGGGTGGCATCAATAAATACTGGCCCCTAAAGATCAAACTGGGTGATGGCGCTTGGCGAAACTATAAAAAATTTGTATGGCGTCGCATTAAGGGCTGCAATATGGCCTGCTGGAAAGCCGACGCACTGGCGATTGGCGGTTTTGATGAAACCATGACAGGCTGGGGTCACGAGGATGCGGATTTTGTTTTTAGGCTTCATAACAAGGGCTTGATTCGCAAATCTGGATCATGGTCCACTGAAGTGCTTCATCTTTACCATCGTATGAATGATCAATCCAAGGCCGCAGAAAATGCACGTCGTGTGCGCGAAAAAATTCTGGCTAAGGCTAGATAAAATAATTGAGTTACATTAAACCCATGACTGCATTCTCAATACTGCATCCAAAAAAAGTGTTGTTTATTGCAACTCGCCAAATTGGTGATGTACTGGTAACCACTCCGCTGATATCAAAAGCGCGTGAGCTTTGGCCAGATGCAGAGTTTCATTTTCTAGGCTATCGCGGCAAGCTCGACATGCTCAAGGGTAATCCGGATATTTCACAGACAATTGAAACATCAGATCGCCCACGACTTAATGAATATCTCTCTTTATTTTTCCGACTTTTTCAGCGCTACGATTTAGCGGTAGTCACGCAACCAAGTGATCGCGCCTATCTGTATGGCCTGGTAGCAGCCCATGAAAGGGTGGGCGTACTGGGTGGACACCCTCAAGGAATAACATCTCAGGACAAGGCAAAGAAAAGTAAAAGCGATCAACAAAACGCTTGGAAGAAGGCAATTTGCTTGCACACGGTTAATGTCGACTACTTTAATCAACATGTCATCACTGAAAAGCTAAATCTGCTGCGGGCTTTTTATAGAAGCCCCAAGGATTTATTTAGTAAACCTATTTCAGTCACGGCCCCTGCTGGAGATCCGATTACACCCAGCATTGCTGGCCAACTACACTCGCCTTATATCGTGGTCCACCCTGGCCCGCTGACAGCCTACAAGCGTTGGCCTCTAAGCTATTGGCAAGCATTGCTGACTTGGATTGTGAAACAAGACTATCAAGTCGTCCTCAGTGCATCCCCAGCTAAGCAGGATCTACAGCTCAATCACGACATTCTCTCTTTACTCGATGAAGAGACTCGCAGGAATGTCGTCGATACCGCCGGGCTTTTGACGATTCCACAAGCAGGAACTCTAATTCGGGGGGCGATAGCCTATATCGGGGTTGATACCTCAATCACTCACCTGGCAGCCGCATGCAATACACCAACGATTGCCTTATTTGGGCCCACACCGCCAACGAACTTTGGGCCTTGGCCTAATGGCTTTATTGGAGAGCAACCTTATGAATTAAGGGCTCGCTCACAAACCGTAGGCAATGTCACGATCTTGCAAGGTCCTGGTGAATGTGTCCCCTGCCGCAAAGCGGGCTGCGAGGATCGTGCCAGCAGCCATAGTGAATGCTTGGACCAGCTAGAGCCAAGTCAAGTGATCAAAGCGCTTCAAAGTGCCATAAACAAATAAAAACTCTTGTTGGCTTTAGTGGATCTGATTTACTGGTACTGCACCTGAACGGAATTGGATTGTTTGGCAGCCAGAATTTGATTTAGGCTATGTAAGCAAGCATCATCAGGATAAATGCGCAGCTCTTCTGGGAACTGCATCAAGCAAGCCCCACCGCTAGTAGTAACAGCGGCTGTCAGCATTAAGCCTTTCATGCCCTCATTACCGCCTGGCATCGTTGCTACTGCTGGCCCTAACTTTGGATCTCGCACCCGATTACTCATCAGGTATGGGCCGATTTGGCTGCGCAAGGATTTGAGGTCAATTGCCGAATCAATACTCAAATGAAGATTACGCGCAAAACGCATTCGCGCGCCAGTGATGTCCATCACCGCCTCAGAGACGATGCGCATGCCTCCAGAAAACTTATCTGGAGTGACATTCACCTTGGCGACCAGCAATTCATCCTCTTTGAGCCATGAGCGATTCGGCTCATAGACTTCGCTGTAGAGGGTCACCTCAATTGCAGCAGAGCCATCATCGATCGTGGCAATCATCATGCGTCCACGCTGACCAGTCAACATTCGAGCAGAGGTGATGATGCCAGCAATGAGCTGATCTTTGCCTTCAGTCACTTTTGCCAACGGCTGACGTATGAAATGCGCCGTCTCATCGCGGTAAGCGTCAAACATATGCCCTGTAAGGCATAGGCCCAGAGAGTTTTTCTCATCCTGAAGACGCTTCTTTTCAGACCATACTGGCTCACGCACTAATTCAGGTAAGTGACGATCTTCTTCGCCTGCCACCTCAAATAAACTGACCTGGTTAATCGAGGCTTCAGCTTGTTCTGCCGCCTCGATTGCGCGAGCAAGGGAGGCCAGCAAAGTAGAGCGAATGTCGTATAGATTGCCACCGACAGGCACAGAGTCTTTATACAAACTATCAAATGCACCTGCACGCATTAGCGCTTCAATGGCACGACGGTTAACCTGCCTGCGATCTACACGCGCGCAGAAATCAAACAGATCCTTGAATGGACCACCAGTCTCGCGGGCTTTCACGATTACTTCAATCGCTGCTTCGCCCGTACCCCTCACAGCTCCCAAACCATAACGAATGTGACTGATTGATGAATCAGGCGCAGCATCAGGTGCACGCAAGGGTGTAAATACATACACACCAGTATTAATGTCTGGTGAGAACACCCGAATTTGATTTACTAAGCAATCGTCATAAAGAATCTTCACCTTATCGGTGTCATCCATGGCGAGTGATAAGTTGGCCGCCATAAATTCAGCAGGGTAGTACGCTTTTAACCAGGCAGTTTGATAGGCCAAGAGCGCATAGGCAGCGGCATGGGATTTATTGAATCCATAACCCGCAAAACGCTCCATCAAGTCATAAATCTCGTTGGCTTTGCCTTCGGTAATGCCGCCTGCTTTTGCACCATCGCTAAAAATTTTGCGATGCTGAGCCATTTCTTCGGGCTTTTTCTTACCCATCGCACGGCGCAACATATCTGCGCCACCCAACGAGTAGCCACCGATCATCTGGGCCATCTGCATGACCTGTTCTTGATACACCATGATGCCGTAGGTTTCTTGTAGAACCGGCTCAATACGTGGATCTGGGTACTCTACTTTTTGACGGCCATGCTTACGCTCAATAAAGTCCGGAATCAAATCCATTGGGCCAGGGCGATAGAGCGCTACCAGCGCAATAATGTCCTCAAAGCGGTCCGGCTTCGCTTCACGAAGCATGCCTTGCATGCCGCGACTCTCTAGCTGGAAGACGGCAACGGTATTGGCATTCTTTAACACTTCAAATGCTTTTTCATCATCCAGCGGAATCTCACCGATATTCCAATCTTGACGATCGGCATGTAGTGTCTTGATCCACTTTTCAGCAGCAGCCAAAATAGTGAGTGTTGTTAAGCCTAAGAAGTCGAACTTGACTAGGCCAATTGCCTCGACGTCATCTTTGTCAAACTGACTAATGACCGAACCACTCTCTTGATCTTTAGAATCTTTGGCCTCCTGCGTATAGAGCGGACAAAAATCCGTTAAACGGCCAGGGGCAATCAAGACACCGCCGGCATGCATACCTACGTTACGAGTCATACCTTCTAACTGCTGAGCTAAAGATAAAAGCTGGCGGACCTCATCCTCATTCTTTTCACGCTCGCCTAACTGCTTCTCTTCCTTCTTGGCCATTTCAATAGTCATGTATTGACCAGGCTTATTTGGAATGAGTTTGGCAATGCCATCAACGAAGTTATAGCCCTGTTCGAGCACGCGACCTACGTCTCGAATCGCCGCTCTTGCAGCCATCGTGCCAAAAGTTGCAATCTGACTGACCGCATCTTTGCCATACTTATCTTTTACATACTGAATGACGCGATCGCGCCCATGCTGGCAGAAGTCGATATCGAAGTCGGGCATCGATACCCGCTCAGGATTGAGGAAGCGCTCAAAAAGTAAGTTGTACCGTAGCGGATCAAGATCGGTAATACCCAAAGAGTATGCAACTAAAGATCCCGCACCAGATCCACGACCCGGACCCACTGGTACGCCATTATTTTTAGCCCAGTTAATGAAGTCCGCAACGATCAAAAAGTAACCTGGAAATCCCATTTGAGAAATCGTCTTGACCTCAAACACTAAGCGCTCGTGATAACGAACCTCTTCTTTAGCACGCTCTTCTGGATCAGGGAAATTGCGCTCCATATGGCGCTTCAAACCGATTTCTGATTGCTGTAACAAATAATCGTCGAGCGTAATGCCAGGCGGTGTTGGGAAATCCGGCAAACGCGGCTGACCCAAGATTAGGGAGAGATTGCAGCGCTTGGCAATCTCTACTGAATTTGCAAGCGCCACCGGTAAATCTGCAAAGCGCTTTTCCATCTCCTCCTGAGATAAGAAATACTGCTCTTCATTAAATTTCTTAGTACGGCGGGGGTTACCCAAGAGCTCGCCCTCAGCAATACACACCCGCGCTTCATGCGCCGTGAAATCACTTCTCTGCATAAACTGCACAGGATGTGTAGCAACGATCGGTAAATCCATTTCGCTAGCGAGGTGACAAGCCAATTGCAGGTGCTTTTCATCCTGAGGATGGCCGCCACGCTGAACCTCGATAAAGAAAGCATCTGGGAATAACTTTGCCCACTGCTGAGCAGCGCCTTTCGCCTGATCTTCCTGACCAGCCAACAGCGCGGCACCAACATCGCCCCAGCGCCCGCCAGAGAGGGCGATTAAGCCATAGGACAGAGTTCTTTTTGCCACTTTGTCTTCAGCCTTAGACGCTGGCTCAGTAAACCACTTTGGATCTATTTCAGCGCGACCACGCGACTGATTCTCCAAAGAAGCTTTACTTAACAACTGACAAAGATTGAGATAGCCAGAATGGTTTTGAACAAGGAGTAATAAGCGATAGGGTTGCTCTGGATCCTGGGGATTGCTCACCCAAACATCAGCGCCAGCAATCGGCTTAATTCCACCAGAGCGAGCTGCCGTATAAAAACGGACTAAACCAAATAAATTACTTAAATCAGTCAGGGCCAGAGCCCCCATGCCATCTTTTTCAGCAGCAGCCACCGCATCATCAATGCGAACGACGCCATCCGTAATTGAAAACTCGGAATGGACGCGCAGATGAACAAAACGGGGGGAAGCCATGAGATCATTTTAGCTGTGCCGAATCTCAAAAACCCCTCACCCCCACCCGACGGCTATCGCGGGCGATTTGCCCCATCACCCACTGGCCCGCTTCATGCCGGATCGCTGGTTGCCGCCCTCGGAAGTTGGCTAGATGCCCGCAAAAACCAGGGAAAATGGCTACTCAGAATCGAGGATTTGGATGCCCCGCGCTGCATCCCCGGGGTTGATCAAGAAATCCTACGCCAGTTGCTTGCCTGCGGCCTCTCCTGGGACGAAGAACCTACTTGGCAGTCAAGACACCAAGAACGCTACCAAAAGGCTCTGGAGCGCTTAAACGCGCTCCAAACCGTCTATCCGTGCGTTTGCTCCCGGCAAACCATTGCAAGCGCCTTAGAGGCTCAAGGAGTAAAAATCCAGCGCAATCAAGAAATCGTCTACCCAGGCACCTGCCGCCCCGAGCACATTAAGGTAAGCGAAAAAATAGCCAGCCCAATGACCGATGTGGCCTGGAGGCTTGCCCTCCCCCCGAATCTATCGATTGAATTTGAAGATCTTGCTTTAGGAAAACAGCATCAAGACTTAAATCGAGCGGTGGGGGATTTTGTCTTACGTCGTCGGGATAGCGTGTTTACCTATCAACTCGCTGTAGTAGTGGATGATGCCGAGCAAGGGATTACTCATATTGTGCGCGGGCAAGATTTACTCAGCAATACGGCGCGGCAAATCTACTTACAAAAAGTGTTGGAGTACCAAACGCCTGCTTACTTGCACCTACCCCTGGTACTGGATGAGCATGGCGAAAAACTCAGCAAGCAAACTTCAGCAAGCGCAATTCATACTGGGAATGGGCAAGAAGCCCTACAAGCATTGCGTCAAGCTGCAAAGCATTTGGGATTGAGGGATTTACCGGACGGAAAAGAAACTTCGATTGCTGAGTGGCTTTTAGCGGCCACTCAGGCTTGGAATAGAAAAATTACTTTTTCTTAAAGCCGCCGAGCAGAGCTCCGACAGCTGGTCTAGCAGGCGTAATGCCCACTTTTTTCTCTTCAGAATTAGTAACTGAGGAAGACTGAGGTGCAGCGCTAGGCTCATAAGGTTTATAGAAAAACGGGTCAGACATTTTTGCTGGCGACTCGGATCTCGATGTTGATCTGCTGGACGCAGGACTGAGACTGGGGCTACCTTCGGGCAAAGGCTGAACATCCAACTTACGCTTCATCAATTTTTCGATGTCATCGAGCAAGCGCTTTTCACTGGCATCCACCAAGGCAATCGCATCACCCTTACTACCAGCGCGACCTGTACGACCAATGCGGTGAATAAAGTCTTCCGCGTTGTAAGGCAGCTCATGATTAATCACACAAGGCATTGAAGGAATATCTAAACCGCGCGCCGCTACATCCGTTGCCACAAGCGCCTCAATAGCGCCAGACTTAAATGCATCCAAAGTTAAGGTGCGTTCACCCTGACTCTTATCACCGTGAATCGCACCCGCTTTAATTCCGTCACGCTCTAGTGCTCTAGATAATTTTGCGCAACCTAAACGGCTATTGGTAAAGATGATGCACTGACGCGATAAACCTTGACGGGTACGCGCCTCAAGCACTTTAACAATCGCGCGCTGCTTATCAGCACTGGCTACCATGTGCACCACTTGTTTTACGGTATCTGCGGCAGCGTTTTGTCGCGCAACTTCTACGGTCACTGGAGTACGTAAATAACTTTGTGCCAGCTTCTTAATTTCCGGAGAGAAGGTTGCAGAAAACAACAGTGTTTGGCGTTGCGCAGGAATCAAATCAATGATGCGTTGCAAGTCTGGCAAGAAGCCCATATCGAGCATGCGATCGGCTTCATCCAACACCAGAATCTCTACCTGTGAGAGATTGGCTACTTTTGAGCCAATGTGATCTAGCAGGCGTCCTGGGGTAGCAATCAAAATCTCTACGCCACCACGCAATGTAGCGACTTGCTCTTTCATATCCACGCCACCATAAACCACGGCAGCACGTAAATCGGTATGTTTGGAATAGCTAGCGGCATTCTCAGCGACCTGAACCGCTAACTCACGTGTTGGCGTTAATACCAAGGCGCGAATCGGATGACGCGCCGGTGAAGCACTACTACTAGCGTGACGCAAAATCTTTTGAATGATTGGCAATACAAAGGCAGCCGTCTTACCGGTACCAGTTTGTGCAGCGCCCATCAAATCGCTTCCCGCCAAAACATGGGGAATGGCTTGCGCTTGAATCGGAGTTGGGGTGTTGTAACCCTGCTCGGATACCGCTTTTTGAATCTTGGGATCTAAACCAAAGTCAGCAAATGTAATTACTGCTGTGGTGGCGCTGCTCTCAGCAGCGCCGGTAGGGATGTTTATTTCAGGAACAGTATTTGTCAAGGTAACTTACAGGATGGCCGCAATGCCGGCTTTAGCAGTTTCAGCATCCTCGGTCGATTTAACGCCGGAAACGCCGACTGCGCCGATGGTAAACCCATTTACCTCGATATTGACGCCACCTTCCAACATGCCCGAAATATGTGGGGCAGATAAAAAGGAGATGCGTCCGTTATTAATAATCTCTTCATATACACGGCTCTCGCGCTTACCCATTGCAGCAGTACGCGCTTTTTCTTGAGCGATATAAGCAGAGACAGGAGCACAGCCATCGCGACGTGTTAAGCCTAATACATGACCACCATCATCACAAACGGCGATGGTTACTGCCCAATTATTTGCTGCAGCATGTTTATCCGCTGCGTCCAAAATCTTTTGAACATCAGCCTGGGTTAAATACGGTTTAGTTGCCAACATGATTAATCTCTCTGTCTCTAATGCTATTGATATATAGGGTGAATTATAGGTTGAGTCTGGCGACTCAGCCTTACTTTAGGTAGTCTTGGGCCGCAACTACGCCGCTTGCCTTGGGTTTATAGCCCATGGCACCCAAACTCATCTCCACCCCGCTTAAGGCAGCCATGAGGCTTAATTCATTGCAATCGCCTAGGTGGCCAATACGGAAAATCTTGCCTTTGAGCTTGCCTAAGCCTGTTCCAAGGGAAAGATTGAACTTTTCCAAGGCATGTTTACGCAATACATCGGCATCCATACCCTCTGGAACCACAATAGCAGTCAGTACTGGTGAGTAGGCATTTGGGTCTAAACATTGATTCTCAAGACCCCAAGCGGCTACTGCACGGCGACAAGCTTCAGCTAAACGCTGATGGCGGGCAAAAATCGTATCCAGGCCCTCGGTCTGCATCATGTCAATTGCTTCATGCAAGCCATACATCAGGTTAGTGCTGGGAGTTGTTGGCCAATAGCCCGTTTTATTGGATTCGAGGATTTCATCCCAAGCCAAATAGGCCTTCGGAATCGTACTGTGCTTGCTAGCTTCAATCGCCTTAGGGGACAAAGCATTAAAGCCAATACCAGGTGGCAACATCAAGCCTTTTTGTGATCCGGACACGGTGACATCAGCACCCCATTTATCATGCTCATAGTCGGCAGAACCCAAGCCAGACACGCTATCGACAAGCAATAGGGCCGGATGCTTAGCATCATCAATCGCCTTGCGAACCGCGGCAATATTGGATGTCATGCCAGTGGAGGTTTCGTTATGAACCACGCACACCGCTTTGATTTCATGCTGAGTATCTTTGCGTAAGCGCTCTTCAATCACGGAGGCATCTACACCCCAACGCCAAGTATCTTGCCCCGCCTTGCCAACGACCTCAACCTCAATACCAATCCTTTTGGCCAAAGCACGCCACAAGTTTGCAAAATGGCCGGTTTCGTAAAAGAGCACCTTGTCGCCAGGATTGAGTACGTTGACTAAAGCGCCTTCCCAAGAACCCGTTCCAGAAGCCGAATAAATAATGACCGGTTGCTCGGTCTTGAAAATCTTCTTAACCCCATCCAACACCTTGAGACCAAATTCCCCAAACTCAGGGCCACGATGGTCAATAGTTTGATAGCTAATAGCCCGCAGAATGCGCGATGGCACTGGGCTGGGGCCAGGAATATGTAAGAAATGACGTCCTGAGAGGTGATTATCCAGTTTTAGCATGCTTAGTCTCGCTCGGTTTTAGTAGTTAGTCTTGCTGCCCAGTGTAAGGCACTTTTTGGCAATTTACAATTTTGTATGCAAAATATTTTTCAATAAAGCAATAAATAACGCATTAAATGCTCTATTTATAGCTATTCATCCTTTATAGTTAATATGTATACAAAATTTAGGCATTCCATATGATGCTCACAGCACCCCCAAGCACCCAAAATTTGCATGAAGCCACTTTTCAGAAGTTGCGATCTCTATTAGTAGAGGGCGCAATTACCCCTGGCAGCAAACTCAATGAACGGGAGCTAGCAGAACAACTCCATGTATCGCGCACCCCCATTCGGGAGGCGATCCGCCGCTTGGCTGCCGATGGCTTAGTGGAGCTCATTGCGAATCGTGGCGCAATTGCCTTACAACTCACACGTGACGACATCATTCATACCTTTGATGTGATTGCGAATTTAGAGGGCTACTCAGGAGAATTGGCAGCCCAAAATATTAGCGCTCAAGCACTCACTGAACTAGAGGCCCTGCAGTACGAAATGATGGCTTCCTATGCGCGCAGAGATTTATCGAGTTACTACCGCTTGAATCTCAATATTCATCGCGCTATTAATCAAGCCGCCAACAACCCAGTCTTAAGCCAACTATTTACCCAAGTAAACGCCCGCATCGAAGCACTTCGCTTTCGATCCAATCAAGATGGCGTGAAATGGGAAAAGGCTGTCGGCGAGCACCAAGAAATGCTTGAGGCGTTAAAAGCGCGGGATGGTGCGCGTATGCGCAAAGTCATGATGCAGCACGTCATGCATAAACGTGATGTCGTTATTCAATTAGTTGACTCAGAATCCAGAGAGAAAGCTGCAGCATGAACAAGCCACTTGATTTGCCCCTTCCAGAATTCATTGCCAATAAGGCAGAGTTAGCCAAACGCCTGAAACAAGAAACCTCTGGCGAGGTCTTGACTGATATCGCCAGCCGTGGACGCTATGCAACAGATGCCTCTATTTATCAAGCAATGCCTGTTGCCGTCTTGGTACCCAAAACGGCTGAGGATATTGCGACAGCCATTCAGATTGCTGCCGACCTAGGCGTTCCCGTTTTGCCTCGTGGTGGTGGCACCAGCCAATGTGGTCAGACCACTGGCACAGCACTTGTGATCGACAACACCAAATACTTTCGCAAACTCTTGCATACAGACCTAGAGAAGGCTACAGCAGTGGTGGAGCCAGGAATGGTCTTAGATCATCTCAATGCTGCACTCAAACCCCATGGCCTCTGGTATCCCGTCGATGTTTCTACTGCTGGGCAAGCAACAATTGGAGGTATGGCAGGTAACAACTCTTGCGGCAGCCGCTCGATTGCTTACGGCAATATGGTGCATAACGTTTTAGGAATTGATGCCTGGCTAGCAAACGGTCAAGTAGCTAGCTTTGGAAATTACGTCCGTAGTTCTGGCGCCGCAAAACAGTTAGGCGACTTTGTTAAAGGTCTCGCCGACAAACTGCAACCAGAAATCGAAGCCCATTTCCCTAAAGTATTGCGTCGCGTTGCCGGATACAACCTGGATGTATTCCACCCACAAAGTGAACTGCCGTATACACAAGATGGCAGCGTCAATTTAGCGCATCTTTTAGTGGGTAGCGAAGGCACATTGGCGTATTTCAAATCACTGGAGCTCAAGCTGGCGCCATTGCCACAACACAAAGTGCTTGGAGTAGTGAACTTTGCGAGTTTCTTTAAGGCGATGGATAGCGCACAGCACATTGTCAAGCTGGGACCTACTGCTGTCGAGCTAGTTGATCGCACCATGATTGATTTGGCGCGCCATAACCCCAGCTTTAAGAAAACCATTGAAACCGCGCTGATTGATGCCGGCGCTCAGACACCTGAGGCCATTTTGCTCGTGGAGTTTTCGGGTGAGTCGCATGCGCCTCTATTAGAGAAGCTCAAGTCTTTGCAAAACCTGATGGGTGACCTTGGTCTTCCGGGTTCAGTAGTTGACATGCCCGATGCTGGCTTACAAAAGAATTTATGGGAAGTACGTAAGGCTGGCCTGAACATCATGATGAGCCTCAAGGGTGACGGTAAGCCAGTCAGCTTTATTGAAGACTGCGCAGTTCCACTAGAAAGTTTGGCTGAATACACCCAAGCATTGACGGATGTATTTTCTAAATACGGGTCACGTGGCACTTGGTATGCACATGCCTCCGTCGGTACTTTGCATGTACGCCCTATTTTGGATATGCGACGCGACGGCGCCCAGAAGATGCGTGCAGTCGCTGAGGAAGCTTCAGCCCTCGTTCGCAAGTACAAAGGTGCTTACAGCGGCGAGCATGGCGATGGACTTTGCCGAGGCGAATGGATTTCCTGGCAATTTGGACCCAAGATTACCGAAGCCCTTGGAGAAATCAAACACGCGTTTGATCCCAGTGGATTATTTAATCCTGGGAAGATTATTGATCCGCCGAAGATGGATGATGCAAGCAACTTCCGCTTCCCACCAAACTACAAGGTCATTCCGCTGCAGCCTGCTTTAGATTGGTCTGCCTGGAATGTGCAAAACAATCCTGTCACTGAAGAAACTAGCGCGCCTGGAACGGGTGGTGATCCTGCGATGGGTTTAGCCAAAGCAGTCGAGATGTGCAACAACAATGGTCACTGTCGTAAGTTTGATGCCGAAGTCATGTGCCCTAGCTATCGCGTGACTCGCGATGAAAAGCACCTTACCCGTGGTCGCGCCAATACTTTACGTCTTGCTCTTTCCAATCAATTGGATCTGAAAGACGATGGGGCACCTGCATCTTCTCCACTAGGAAGTGATGCCGTCAAAGAGGTGATGGAGCTGTGTGTGAGCTGTAAAGCCTGTCGCCGTGAATGTCCTACTGGCGTGGATATGGCCAAGATGAAAATTGAGTTTCTGTCGGCCTATAAAAAACGGGTTGGGCACACCATGCGCGATCTCGCAGTAGCTTATCTGCCGAAGTACGCGCCCATCATCAGCAGCATTCCAGGCCTGCCAGCATTACTCAATCTTCGTAATCACCTTGCGCCCATTGCTAAATTACAAGAATGGCTTATGGGTATTTCTGCACAAAGAAGCCTGCCGATTTGGAAGGCGAAAACCTTCTGGAGTGATAAAGCAGGGCTAACTCCATATCAATTTACGCCAGCAGAACTCAGCACAGCAGACGCAAATGGTCATAAAGGAGTGGTACTACTTGCAGATACCTTCAACGCTTACTTTGAAGATGACAACTTACAAGCGGCAGTAGCGGTTTTGAAAGCGGCTGGCTATCGCGTACATATTCCTCAAAAGAGTCTGGATATACAAACTGTAGAAATAAGCTCAACACCAAACACTTGCTCTAAGGAATTTTGCTGCGGTCGCACTTACTTAGCCGCTGGCATGGTGGATAAGGCCAAAGCCAGCTTAGATGAATTGGTAAACCATCTCGCCCCTTTTGCAGAAAAGAACATTCCCATCATCGGCCTTGAACCTTCTTGCCTGTTCACCTTAAAGGATGAAGCGTTAGTCATGGGCTTTGGGGAGCGTGCGATTACCGTGAGTCGGCATGCACAACTTTTAGAAGAATTTCTGGCTAGCGAGGCAAGAGCAGGAAAACTCAAACTAGCACTCAAACCATCTGCGCGCCCTGTCCTGTTTCACGGTCACTGCCATCAAAAATCGTTTGCGGCTGTTACACCGGCACTAGAGCTCTTAAAACTCATCCCCAATGCGGAGCCTAAACTCATTGAGTCTTCTTGTTGTGGCATGGCTGGAAGTTTTGGCTACGAAGCCGAACACATTGAAGTGTCCAAACAAATGGCGGAAGTGAGCCTCTTGCCTGCGATTCGTAAAGCGCCAGATAGTTGGGTGGTTGCCGATGGTACAAGCTGTCGCCACCAGATTGCCGACGGCTCACAAAGAGAGGCTGTACATATCGCCAAGATCTTGGCAGCCCATCTGTAAAACAGGATGCAATTACTGGTTAACGAATAACGCCGTAAGCCAGCATTAACAAGGTTCCAGTCAATAAGGCTGGAACGAGGCGGCGCGTTGGTTTAGACACCATGACGCCGATACTTAAGAGGCAAATTACAATCCGAATCCAGGCCGGCACCGTAGCCAAGAGACCCAGAGGCATCAAAATCATCCTAACCACTAGGGCCGCAACCATCGCATAAGTCACCGCAGCGAGCCAGCGAAATATTTCGCTATCTTGATTAACTCTTTTGGCAAGCAGGACACCAATAGCACGGCAAAAGTAGGTTCCAAGAGTGGCTCCCGCTAAGGCAATCCACAAACCCCATCCTTGAAGAGCGGCATTCATTGGCTAATCACCCCCGCCCTCTTGCGCAGTATTTTGCGATCAATGAAATAGGCAATCGTGCCAGCCACCAAGCCAGTAGTCAGTAAGCTTGTATCACGATCGAACTCATAAAATAGTGGGCCCAGCACAAAGCCTAAACCAATTGCGATACGGTTAATCCAAGGCTTCACCTCGGTAAACGTCAGCAAAAAGAACAGAGGATTGATGAAGACTAGGCCCAGCGTAATTGCTGGCGGCACCACTCCAGCTAGTAGAAAACCCAAAATTGTGCCCGGCACTGAAATCAACCAGCACAATAGACCAAGACCAACAAAGTAACTCAGGCGATGCTTCGCTTCCATGGTCTGAAACTCACGCATCGAGATGGCCCAAGCGGTC
The DNA here is from genome assembly GCA_947450605.1 of Burkholderiaceae bacterium. Taxonomy (GTDB): domain Bacteria; phylum Pseudomonadota; class Gammaproteobacteria; order Burkholderiales; family Burkholderiaceae; genus Polynucleobacter. The sequence continues at coordinate 4,063 of CANFWB010000023.1, read as the reverse complement.
ATTGCTAGCAGATGGACCGATGCATACAGTCCATGATTGCGATCTCTTTCATGAAACTGCGGAAAGAGTGTCACCGTCATGGTGATAAAGCGCGTAGAAGTTAAAGTTACTGCCAGCGCAATAGCAAACGCTGAGGATCCAGTGATTACCATCTCGAGCAAAACAACCTGCCCCGGCAAAGCGAACATGAAAAAACTAGTGGCGCTCGTAAACCAAACATCCATGCCATTGGTCTTACCCATCGCACCAAAACCCACCATGCCCGCAAAGAGCACCATTGCAGGCGCACCTGATGCATCCCGCATACCAGCCCAAAATGCGTCGGTACGATTTTTAAAGCGCTGCGCCGCCGAACCTTCTAGCGCGATTTCGCTAGGGTCAATATAAGGTTGATCGGCTGATGGCATGGTTTGATTGTAAGAGCTTGCGACAAGCTTCGCTAAAAACTATCAAGAACTCAGCGCCCAGTGGATATGCTCAGCCACCAACACATCAGCCATCGGTAGTGCACTAGACAGGGACTCACGAATTAATGCCTTATCGGCATTTGTAACCCGATCGTCCGCCAAGGCATTACCTAAAGCTACAGCCAAGTTTCTGCGCCATCGAGCATAGCCAATGCGACGAATTGCACTGCCCTCATGGCGTTTCTCAAATTGATCCTCTGTCCAAGACCAGAGCTGTAAGAGACCCACCTTTCCAAGGCCATGCCGTTCAGCAAAGTCTGGTAAAGCTGTGCGTTGTGCAAACTTATTCCAAGGGCAAATGAGTTGGCAGTCATCGCAACCGTACACGCGATTGCCTATTGCCCTTCGAAACTCCACTGGAATAGCATCTGGATTCTCAATCGTTAAATACGAGATGCAGCGACGTGCATCTAGTTGATACGGCGCAGTAATGGCTTGGGTAGGGCAAACTTCAATACAAGCTTGGCAAGTTCCACAGTGTGACCCTGCCTCTTGATCTATAGGCAAAGGAACATCTACCAAGATCTCACCCAAAAAGAAAGTGGACCCCGACTCTCGATTGAGTAGCAAGGTATGCTTACCTCGCCAACCCAATCCCGCCTTGCGGGCCAACTCCACCTCCATCAATGGCGCTGAATCTGTAAACACCCGATAGCCAAATGATCCGATCTGCTTTTCAATCATGTGCGCAAACTCTTGTAAACGATTGCGCATGACCTTGTGATAGTCGCGACCACGGGCATACATAGATACCACCGCTTGAGTAGGATCCGCTAAACGCTGCCACTCACCATCAAAATCGATTGTTGGGGACAGGTAATTCATGGTGACGCAAATCACCCTGACTGTACCTGGAACCAGTAAACCTGGATCGGAGCGCAATTGAGCATGCCTAGCCATGTATTCCATCTGGCCGTGCCGACCCTCTGCCAGCCACTCACTGAGACGCTCACTTGCCACACCCAGATGGGTATCGGTAATGCGCAAGCCATCAAAACCCAATTTTCGAGACTGCTCGCCCAGCCATTCACGAAGATTGGTCTGATCAATAGAGTTTGGTGTTTTGGCAGAAGTCATCAGGAATACAGAATGTAGCTTAATAATTGAATAAACTAGGCAAATGGCTCAGAATTCATTTACTCAACATTGTAGGCAGGAAGCAGATACCGCTGTCTTGGCACAAAAGCTTGCCCTGAGTATTCAACAGTTTTTTCAAGTAAACCAGAGCGCCCATCTCAATATCTCCCTAGAAGGCGATCTGGGGGCAGGTAAAACCACCTTTGCTCGCCACCTGATTCAAAGTCTAGGGTATGACGGTAGAGTCAAGAGTCCAACCTATACCTTGTGCGAGCCCTACCCCATTCAAATCAAAACGGATATACCCAATACATTTACCCCTATTACAGTCCATCACTTTGATCTCTATCGCATGCGCGATCCACTGGAGTGGCAAGAGGCTGGATTTGTGGAGCACTTTGATGAACCTGGATTCTGCTTGGTGGAGTGGCCAGAAAAAGCAGAGGGCACCCTTCCCACATTGGATATTGAAATCCATCTGGCGGCAGGTGAAGCAGAGTGCGAAAGAATACTCACTCTCAAAGCAAACTCAGATCCGGGCGCAATCGTTTTAGAGAAATTACAGCTCCCATAGTCATGAGCAAAACTCCCGCGAACGCCTCTAGAAGAAAATACCTCACCACTGCAGCGAAGCTCATGGGCTTCATCCTGTTTTTTAGTGAAGCAGATATTGCCTGGGGCGCCAAGATATTAGGGGTACGCATTTGGCCAGCAGAAGACTACACTCGCGTGACGCTCGAGTCTGATAGAGCACTACCGATTACCCAACAACTCCTCACCAATCCAGATCGCTTAGTAGTCGATGTACAGGGCATGGAACTCAATTCCACTCTCAAAGACTTAGTCGCCAAAGTAAAGCCAAATGACCCCTACGTGTCACAAATTCGGGTGGGGCAATTTCAACCCGGTATGGTGCGCTTGGTATTAGACCTCAAAGAGCCCGTCAAGCCACAGCTCTTCACGCTGGACCCTGTTGCGGAATACCAATACCGTATGGTGCTGGATCTGTACCCCGCCACTCCACCAGACCCTTTGATGGAATTGGTGAAGAGCAGCGCCCGCAAAGAAAGTGCCCTAGATAAGGCTAATGAAGAAATTGATCTGATTGCACAGTTCGCAAGCAAAAGAGAAAAGGAAGCCCCGAAGGCTCCTGTGGCGCAAGCCATTCCGGATATCAAAGAGCTGCCTGCGCAAGCAAAATATAAACGCCTCATCACGATTGCCATTGATGCGGGGCACGGAGGCGAGGATCCCGGTGCGATTGGAACGATGGGCTCAAAAGAAAAGCATGTAGTCCTTTCGATTGCGAAACGCTTACGCGACAAGATTGAGAGTGATCCCTATATGCGCCCCTTCCTTACTAGAGATGGCGATTACTTTGTCCCCCTTCACACCAGAGTACAAAAAGCACGTCGCGTCGAAGCGGATTTATTTGTGTCGATTCACGCGGATGCTTTTATAGAGCCCAGGGCCAAAGGTGCCTCAGTCTTTGCCTTATCTCAAATGGGTGCCAGTAGCACCATGGCGCGCTGGATGGCCAACAAAGAAAACTCTTCAGATTTAATTGGGGGAATCAATATCAAGACCCAAGATAAGCAAGTGGCCAATCTATTGCTAGATATGTCGACCACCGCCCAAATCAAAGACTCGCTTCAGGTCGGCACCTCCATCCTCAAGCAAATTAGTGGCTTTGCTCCACTGCATAAAGGAAAAGTGGAGCAAGCGAGTTTTGCCGTCCTCAAGGCTCCAGATATCCCATCCATTCTGGTAGAGACAGCCTTTATCAGCAACCCCCAAGAGGAGGCTCGCCTGAATGATGACGCCTACCAAGACCGGATTGCCGAAGCGATTATGAGGGGAATTAAGGACTATTTCTCCAAAAATCCACCGGTCGCTAGACGAGCAAATGCCTAGCGAACTCCGAATTACAAGGGCTTGGAGGCAGACACCTAAAGACCCAGGGGCATCTATAAACTTCTTGCTATAATCTTTGTCTTACTGGGTCGGTAGCTCAGTCGGTAGAGCAGCGGACTTTTAATCCGTTGGTCGCGAGTTCGAATCTCGCCCGACCCACCAGCAATACTAAGCCTCGCTTCTGCGGGGCTTTTTTATTACTTACATCATCCCTCCAAATAGCTATTTAAAGCCTGATTTAGAGCTATTTTATGGCTAGGAAATCAGCCCTAAATCCATTAAAATGTACACATGCCGAGCAAGTTTGCTACCCAATCTCAAACCCGCCAATACAACGTGTCTAACGCTGTGGCTTCCGCTCGGATTGAAGGTATTGTTCCAACTAAGCAGTTAGAGCAAAACCTCACTGATTACGTTGCTGGCAATAAGAGTATTGCGCAAATACTGGAAGAAACTAAACAACGTTATGTCACGCTACGACGCGGATGACACTTACTGCTACCCAGGTACAGACGTACTTCGAAACAAAGCAGAAATAACTAACGCAGAAGATTTAGACACCTTTGAAGGTGAGCTATCTACTTTGCGATCAATTGAAATTCTAG
>CANFWB010000022.1 GCA_947450605.1 Burkholderiaceae bacterium | reverse complement strand
CTGAAGTCGGCATCTGATGCAGAGCGCTATGCTTACGAAACACTAGATTTAGTTCAGCAGCAATATAAGTTGGGCACTGCAAGTTACTTAGCTGTTCTCTATTATCAAAATCAATATCAAATTGCTAAGGTCAAATCGGTTTCTGCACAAGCAACTCGATTCTCTGACACGGCAGCATTATTTGCAGCATTAGGTGGCGGTTGGTGGAATCGAACCGGCCCAGCCTTTCAACCAAAAGCCATAGCGAACAAAGATCAAAATGAAACTTCTGGAAAAAATTAAAGCCAAAGTAACTGCAGCAGCAGTGGCCTTATGGGCTTGGATGCTGTTGAAAGCAGAAGAGTGGAAGCTTCGTGAGAAGCTAGTTTCTCTTTGGGAAAAGACAAAGGCACTTTGGGTGCGTATTGGGCAAAAATTGCGTCCACGTGAACGCTTCATGAATACCAGGGCCTATGCCAAGTTGCAGGCCATGACTCCTTTGCGCCGTCGTATGACCATTATGTTGTGCGGAGTATTTTTATTGCTGGGATTGATCTTTGGTTTTAATCAGCTCAAGACTTTCATGATTAAGCATTTCATTGCGGGCATGGGTTTACCTCCTGCAGCAGTCTCTACATTGGTTGTGACTTCTACAGAATGGCAACCAAAGCTCTCCAGCGTAGGCAATGTGCGCGCCTACAGAGGTGTGGAGCTCAGCACCGAACTGGGTGGCCTTGTACAAACTGTACCTATCAAGTCAGGTATGGATGTAAAAGAGGGTGATTTGCTGATCAAGTTAAACGACGCGTCTGATGTTGCTCAATTAAATTCACTCAAAGCTTTGGCAGATCTAGCCAAAGTAATTAATGAGCGCGATAGACAGCAGTTAGAGATTCAGGCGATTAGTAAGAACGTATTTGATACCAGCAAGGCAGACGCTAAGTCCAAGCAAGCTCAAGTTGAGCAACAAACCGCCTTAGTGGCTAAGAAGAACTTAAAGGCTCCCTTTAGTGGGCGCGTGGGTATTGTGATGATTAATCCGGGGCAGTTTGTCAATCCTGGCGATAAATTACTCACTCTACAAACCTTAGATCCGATCTTTGTAGACTTTAATTTGCCGCAAAGCAATGCCTCACAAATTCAGGTTGGACAAGAAATTGTGGTGACAACTGATGCATTTAAGGATGCGAGCTTTACAGGTAAAGTGACTGCAGTGAGTCCAAAGGTGGACACGAACACCCGCAATATTCAGGTTGAGGCGCAATTAGCCAATCCCGATAAAAAGATCTTGCCGGGCATGTTTGCGAACGTCAATATCAAGCTAGGCGATGAGGTGAAGTTGCTGACTTTGCCGCAGACTGCGGTCACCTACAACCCTTATGGCTCCACAGTATTTATTGCCAAGCCAACCGGCAAGAAAGATAAGCAAGGCAACCCTGCGCTTGAGGCACAGCAGGTCTTCGTGACAACAGGCCCAACACGTGGCGACCAGGTGGCCATTCTGAAGGGGGTTGAGGAGGGCGCCACAGTAGTGACTAGTGGCCAACTAAAGTTGAAAAATGGCACGCCACTGATTGTGAATAACAAAGTGCAGCCGTCGAATTCACCAAACCCCCAACCACAGGAATAAGTCCTAAATGAATTGGACTGACCTATTTATTCGCAGACCAGTGTTATCGCTGGTAGTAAGTGCGCTCGTTTTGGTGTTTGGCTTGAAGGCAGTTGGGTCTTTGCCAGTGAATCAATATCCGCAAACACAAAATGCGATCGTCACCATTACGACTGCCTACTATGGTGCTGATCCAGAAACGATTGCAGGATTTATTACGCAACCGCTGGAGACCGCCATTGCGCAGTCTCAGGGCATCGATTACCTATCGTCGATGAGTGTGAGTGGTCTATCCACCATCACCGCGACCTTAAAGCTCAACTATGACTCTAATGCAGCGTTAACACAGATTCAGACGCAGATTAGCTCGGTTAAGAATCAATTACCACCACAAGCCCAGCAACCCATATTAACGGTACAAATTGGCCAGTCCACCGCAGCGATGTATATGGGCTTTTATAGTGATGACATCCCCAACAATGCGATTACGGATTACTTGTTGCGTGTAGTTAAGCCAAAGTTGGATTCTGTAGATGGTGTGCAGAACGCTGAAATTACTGGCGGCAGAAAATTCGCCTTACGCGCCTGGCTCGATCGTGAAAAGATGGCTGGCCTTGGAGTGGGTGCTGATGATGTGTATAGCGCGATGGCTGCCAATAACTATCTATCGGCAGTGGGTAGCACCAAGGGTGATATGGTTGCCGTGGACCTAGTCGCGGGGACTGACTTACATACGCTAGATGAATTCCGCAAACTGGTCATCAAAAAAGATGGCATCAATATTGTTTATTTGGATCAAGTAGCCAGCGTTAGCATGGGCTCTGAGGACTACAACACCAATGTAGCCTTCAGCGGCAAGAAGTCCGTATTTATTGCAATTAAGGTGGCGCCACAAGCCAACCTATTGGATGTTGCTGCGCGTGTGCGTGCAGCAGTTCCTGATATTCAGCAGCAGCTGCCAACGGGCATGTCTGGCAAGGTAGTTTATGACTCCACTAAGTTCATCACCACCTCAATTGATGAGGTGGTGGTAACGCTATTAGAAGCATTGCTGATTGTGACGGTGGTGATCTACCTATTTTTAGGAAGCGCTCGCGCAGTAGCTGTTCCAGTGATTGCTATGCCGCTCTCCCTGATCGGCACCTTTTTCTTGATGCAGGTATTGGGCTACTCTATTAATCTGCTAACCCTGCTTGCTCTTGTTCTTGCGATTGGTTTAGTGGTGGATGATGCCATCATTGTGGTGGAGAATGTAGACCGCCATATGAAAGAAGGCAAGTCTCCCTTAGAGGCTTCCTTAATAGCGGCCCGTGAATTAGGTGGCCCTATCTTAGCAATGACGATTGTCTTGATTGCCGTCTACATCCCGATTGGTTTCCAGGGCGGCTTAACTGGCGCACTCTTTACTGAGTTCGCATTTACTTTGGCCAGTGCGGTGGCAGTATCAGGGTTGATTGCGCTAACGCTTTCTCCAATGATGTGCTCACGGATTTTTACTGAAGAGCAAGAGGCATCCTCTTTTGTACAAAAGATCGATCGTATTTTTGAAAAAGTTCACCACAGCTATCAAACCACTTTGCGTGAACTCTTAAGCACTTGGCAAGTCATCATTGTGATGGGTGTGATTTTGCTGGGTGGTGTTGCTTACCTTTATGCCACCGCCAGGGCTGAATTAGCGCCAACCGAAGATCAGGGCATTGTCCTAATGCAGGCTTCAGGACCACCTAATAGCACCGTCAATCAGATGCAGACTTATGCTGATCAGATTTACCAAATATCAGCTGCGGAGCCTGAGTACGAGCAGATGTTCCAAATTACAAGCCCTACTAGTAGTTTTGGTGGTGTGCTGCTAAAAGACTGGGATCAGCGCAGTCGTAATGCCACCAAGTTCCAAGAGGATATGCAGAACAAGTGGAATACGATCGCCGGTGCTCGTGTGGCAGCCTTCCAGTTTCCAGCTTTACCAGGAGCGCAAGGCCTTCCTGTTCAGGTGGTGATCAACACGACCGAGTCTTATGAGCAACTCAATGAAGTTTCTCAGGCAGTCCTTGATAAGGCACGTCGCAGCGGAAACTTCTTTTTCGTCGACTCCGATTTGAAGATTGATAAGCCGCAAGATGTTTTGGTGATCGATCGTGAGAAAGTCGCTGCGCTAGGAATGACTCAGCAACAGGTGGGCGGTGCTTTATCGGCTGCTTTGGGTGGTGGTTATGTTAATTACTTCTCTGTGGCTGGCCGCTCTTATCGTGTGATTCCACAAGTAAAGCAAGTAGACCGTCTTAACTCTGATCAGATCCTGGATTACTACATTCGTACTCCAAGTGGACAGATGATTCAGGCTCGAACGATTGCCAGCATTCAGCAAAAAGTGGTTCCACAATCGATTAACCATTTTCAGCAGTTGAACTCAGCAACGATTTCTGGTGTGAGTACGCCTTTTATTTCTCAGTCAGACCTATTGGAGTTCATGCGTCAGACTTTGAAGGAGGTTGCGCCGAGCGGCTACACCATGGACTACGCCGGTCCTTCACGTCAATTTATGGCTGAGTCAGGCGGCTTTCTAGTCACCATGTTTTTTGCGATCTTGATTGTCTTCTTGGTGTTGGCTGCCCAGTTCGAAAGCTTCCGCGATCCAATCGTGATTTTGGTCTCGGTGCCCTTGGCATTATTCGGTGCGCTCATCTTTATTAATTTGGGCTTTACTACTCTCAACGTGTATACCCAAGTTGGGCTTGTCACGCTGATGGGTTTAATTAGTAAGCACGGCATTTTGATTGTCGAATTTGCCAATGAGCTTCAAGAGGCTGGACGCAGTAAATTGGATGCCATCGTTGAGGCGAGTAGCGTGCGTCTGCGCCCCATCTTGATGACAACCGCTGCAATGGTGTTAGGCGTGGTTCCATTGGTGATTGCTTCTGGCGCTGGTGCGGCAGGCCGTCAGTCAATGGGTATCGTGATTTTTACTGGCTTATCGATTGGTACGCTATTTACACTCTTCGTTGTACCAGCCATGTATTTATTCATTGGTGCCGATCACCATCAGAAGAAATTTAAGCAACAGTAAATCAGAAAGTATCTGTCGGCTTCCAAAGAAAAAGGGTGAATTAGATTCACCCTTTTTGTATTTCAAAACCACTCTAGATGTAATTGCTATTTCACAATATTGAGTTCTTTTTCGGCTACCACGCTGAAGTGGGTGCCATCTTTAAGTCTCTTCATCCATGCATCGATGTTGTGCAATGTTGGGCGTGAGCCAGTTTGACCCGGAAAGGCCTCATTCAATAGGATCCATCGGTTTACGCAAAGCGCCAACGGAATATCGCCGATATGAAAAGCATTGCCCGAGCAATATTGGTGCTCTGCTAGCTGTTGATCTAGTAGCGCCATCAGCTGGTTAGTATCCTCATACGCCTTTTGAATTCCGGGATAGTTACGTTCATTCTCGGGAGTCCGCGTGAGACCCAAAAAGGCGACTCGTAAGGTCGGCCAAATTGTCCCAACTTGCCAATCCATCCACTTCTCAGACTGATACTGGCTTGCAATGTCGGTGGGGAATCGTTTCGATTGATCGTGCTGGTGAGCAAGATAGCGCAGGATGGTATTCGATTCCCAAAGCACCAGCTCGCCATCCTCTAGGGTTGGTACCAAGCCATTTGGATTGAGTGCTAGAAATTCAGGCGTGCGATTCTTGCCAAAATGTAGGCCCGCATCAATCTGCTCGAAATCTTTTCCTTCTTCTAATCCTAGCTCTGCAAGGCACCATAAAACCTTTTGCACATTGATAGAACTTTTTCTTCCCCATAAACGCATCATGAAGTTCCTATTTTTTTGGTGTTGTTAGAGTGACAAATCTAAGCCTAGAAATTTGCTGTGTGCAAAGATGAGTGGCTGACTGTCGGGGGTGTGTTTCAGATGAATTACTTTGGCAACGATGATGTTGTGATCGCCGCCGGTATGTACGGAAACCGTTTCACACTCGAAGTAAGCGCAGCATCCATCAATCTGGGTGAGGCCACTGGCTGCGATTTGGTGTGAAATATTGATGAATTGATTTTCTTTTACGGTAGCGAAATGCATCGCCATTTCTTCTTGCGAGCGCTCCAAAACATGAATAAGCTGTCGATGACCAACTTCAAAGTGAGGCATTAAACGCGAGTGCTTCTTCAGGCTCCACAGAATGAGTGGCGGTTCCAAAGAAACAGTGTTGAAAGAGCTAATCGTGATGCCATGCGCATTCCGATCAGAATCTAAGCAAGTGATTACCGTAACCCCAGTCGCGAAAGAAGAAAATCCCTTACGGAGCTCTTGAGAGGTAAATGGGGTCATCTTTATTTGCTTGTTTACTTATTTAGCCGGGGCTGGCGCCGGCGCTTCAGTAGGAATGGATGTGCCAGGAATCGGGATCAGGATTTCATTTTCTTCGGCTTTAACGCACTTAAAGCGGTATTCCTTGCCGGCTTTAGATAGAAAGCTGGCGCCTTGGTAGAAATCGTTCTTACAGGCAGTGTTGGCAAAATCCATCACATCTTGTGGCGCTGCACCAGAGCTAATGAGGCGCATATTGCCCATGGACATATTAATTTGGCTTGATGAGCATCCAATCAGCGCCAAACCAGTAATCGAAGTTAATAGTAGAATTTTTTTCATGGAAACCTCCATAATCAGCAATGCTCGTTAGGATAAACCTATTACGTATTTGCTGTGGGGAATGCAGCGCTTTTAAAAGGAAGAGACATGTTTAACGCTATTTTGATAAATAAAGATGATCAGGGCTATCGTGCCGAGCTTTCTCAGGTCGACGAGGCGCGCCTACCTGAGGGCGATGTCAAGGTTAAGGTGCTCTATTCCACGCTGAACTACAAAGATGGTTTAGCGATTACTGGCAAAGGCCCGGTAGTGCGCAGTTTCCCCATGGTTCCTGGGATTGATTTTGCGGGCGAGGTCTTAGAGAGTGCTAGCCCAGAATTTAAAGCTGGCGACATGGTTCTCCTAAATGGCTGGGGTGTTGGAGAAGGCCATTGGGGTGGTTTAGCCCAGCAAGCTCGCGTGAAATCTGAGTGGCTGATTCCATTGCCGACAGGGTTTACTGCTAAACAGGCGCTCGCCATTGGTACCGCGGGTTATACCGCGATGTTGTGTGTCATGGCACTGCAAAAGCATGGTCTTAAGCCAGGCGATGGTGAGGTATTGGTTACTGGCGCAGCTGGCGGTGTCGGAAGCTTTGCAGTTACCCTACTAAGCAAGCTGGGCTTTACTGTGGTGGCAAGTACAGGCCGCATGGCTGAGGCTGATTATCTGAAGAAGTTGGGCGCTGCTGACGTAATCGACCGTGCTACTTTATCGGCTCCTGGAAAGCCATTGGCTAAAGAGCGTTGGGCTGCTGTAGTCGATAGCGTCGGCAGTCACACCCTGGCCAATGCCTGCGCGCAAACAAAGAGTGATGGGGCTGTCGCTGCTTGTGGCCTGGCCCAAGGAATGGATTTTCCATCGAGCGTGGCACCATTTATTTTGCGCGGTGTGACCTTGTATGGCATCAATAGTGTGACAGTGCCAAAAGCAAAACGGATTGCTGCTTATGAGCAACTGAGCAAGCTGGTAGATCTAAAAACGTTAGAGGAGATCTCTCACGAAATTAGCCTAGAAGATTCTTTAAAGTATGCGGCTGAACTCATGGCCGGAAATGTTCGCGGCCGCTTAATTGTGGATGTGAATAAATAACAAATTAAAAGTACCTACTGCGGTGTTTGAGGTTTGCGCGTATCTAGTTTTTCCCAAACCTCAAGCTTCTCGGGGTTGGATAGTTCGGACCAATCTGCAATCTCTGTCAGCGTGCGATAGCAACCGCGACAAAAGCCATTTTCTGGATTAATGTCGCACGAGTTGATGCAAGGCGATGGAACCGTTGTCAAAGTAAACCTAGATAGAAATAAATGAATACCAAAAACCAATCCAGCGATCTTAGTTCTATTCATTATCCCCTAGCGGATGCCTTACCGGAAGTGGGCAGCTCAATGGAGATTGCACCTGGTGTGCGCTGGATACGTATGCGTCTTCCGTTTGCATTGGATCACATTAATCTATGGCTTTTGCGTGATGAGTTTGAGGGGGTTCAGGGCTGGACGATTGTGGATTGCGGTATTGCTAATGATGAGACGAGGGCTGCGTGGGAGCAGATCTTTGCCACGCAGTTAGAGGGCTTGCCCGTATTGAGGGTCATTGTTACCCATATGCATCCAGATCATGTGGGCCTCTCCCAGTGGCTATGCGAGAAATGGAATGTGCCCCTGTGGATTTCCATGACAGACTATTTAACGGCTCAGTGGCTTAGCCATAAAGAGGGCGGTGCCGCAACAGGAGCGCGTGCGGGCGGCGGCGGTTCTGCCGATCACTTTCAGAAGCATGGATTAAATACACCAGAAGATTTGGAAAAAATTCGGGCGCGCTCAAACTACTACAGCAATATGGTTCCTGGCGTGCCGCGCCAATATCGTCGCATCATCGACAATGAAATGATATTGATTGGTGGGCATGAGTGGCAGGTCATTATGGGATTTGGTCATGCGCCAGAACATGCCTCTTTGTATTGCAAAGCCTTGGGCGTATTAATTTCAGGCGATATGTTATTGCCACGCATTTCTACGAATGTCAGCGTCTACGATGCCGATCCGGATGCCGATCCTTTGGGTTTGTATCTCAGCTCTTTAGATCGCTATCTACCCTTGCCTGACGACACCTTAGTATTGCCATCGCATGGCAAGCCATTTACTGGAATGAAGCCGCGAATTGATCAGCTAAAAGCCCACCATGATGCGCGTTTAGCTGAGACTATCGAAGCATGTACAAAACCGGCTACTGCTCGTGAGATAGTGCCGGTTTTATTTAAACGTGAATTAGATATTCACCAAATGACATTTGCTATGGGTGAGGCTATTGCTCATCTGAATTACCTACTTCGTCGAGGTAAGTTGAGTCGCCAGCTTTGCGACGACGGCGTGTTGCGGTTTTGCGTGGTTTAGCAGCTTTTGTTCCAGATTCTTCAGAAGATCCAGTAGCAGCGGCGGCTGAAGCGGAAACGGCATCCCCAAAGGATTTGAGTGCCATCATGGTGGCATGTTGCACTTCTAGCCCCTGGATGGTGGATTTCAAGATATTGAGGTTGAGGTTGAGCCAGTTTTCAACGCTTTTCAGGTCCTTAATGCGCTTCTCTAGCTCGTCTGTGTCTAGGCCTGGAAATGCTGACCCAAACCCTCCAGCGGCCTTTGAGGCATCTGTAGTGAAGGGAAACTGGCCTGGCATTTGTCCAGTCGCCCCTTGACCCCACATCGTTTTCATCATTTCAAGGCTTTGATTGAATTCTGGGATAGTTCCAAACATAGGGGGGGCTCCGGGTCAGATAAAAGTGGCTTATTGCCAATACAATAAGAGATTCTAGAGATTAATCCCGGTTAAGCAATGCAATCTAATGGTTTGTCCCAGCCTTACACACGCGGTCAGCTACTTCCTGAGCTACTAAAGCAGCGTATTCTGATTTTGGATGGTGCTATGGGCACCATGATTCAGCAATATAAGTTGACTGAGGCGGATTATCGCGGCTTGCCAAGTAATGCCCGTTTTGCGGATCACCCAGGCGATATCAAGGGTAATAATGAATTATTGGTTTTGACCCAGCCCGACATCATTAGTAAGATTCATGAGCAGTACCTTGATGCTGGTGCAGACATTATTGAGACCAATACCTTTGGCGCCACCTCAGTAGCGCAAGAAGATTACAAAATGGCTAATTTAGCGCGCGAGATGAATGTAGTCTCTGCCCAGCTAGCGCGTGCTGCTTGTGAAAAATACAGCACCCCAGAGAAGCCCCGTTTTGCTGCTGGCGCGATTGGGCCTACACCAAAGACGGCGAGCATTTCCCCGGATGTGAATGATCCTGGGGCTCGCAATGTGAGCTTTGATGCCTTACGCGCCTCTTATCGCGAACAGATTGAAGGCCTCTTTGAAGGAGGCGTTGACTTATTTTTAGTAGAAACCATTTTTGATACGCTCAATGCCAAAGCGGCATTGTTCGCGCTGGATGAGTTCTTTGAAGAAACAGGCGAACGTTTGCCAGTGATGATTTCGGGAACGGTAACGGATGCCTCTGGTCGCATCTTATCCGGCCAAACAGTTGAAGCTTTTTGGAATAGCTTGCGTCACATTAAGCCACTAACCTTTGGTTTGAACTGCGCTTTAGGTGCTGCGCTGATGCGCCCTTATATTGCCGAGCTGGCTCGCATCTGTGATGCCGCTGTATCTTGTTATCCCAATGCGGGTTTGCCTAACCCCATGAGTGATACTGGCTTTGATGAGACTCCAGAAATTACATCAAGCTTGGTGGATGGTTTTGCAAAAGATGGCCTGGTCAATCTGGTTGGTGGTTGCTGTGGAACTACGCCAGATCATATTCGTGCGATTGCGAATGCGGTGGCTAAGCGTAAGCCACGCGTCTTCTATCGCGAGAGTGTGGAGGCACCAGCATGAGTAAGACTCTAAAGGCAATGCCTCCCATGAAGCTTTCAGGTCTAGAGCCTTTTAATGTCACAGCCGATGTGGGCTTTGTGAACATTGGTGAGCGTACTAACGTCACCGGCTCAAAAGCATTTTCTCGTATGATTCTCAATAATCAGTTTGATGAAGCATTGGTAGTAGCGAGACAGCAAGTGGAGAGTGGCGCCCAAGTCATCGACATCAATATGGATGAAGCGATGTTGGATTCTGAGGCGGCAATGACACGCTTCCTCAATCTGATTGCTTCTGAGCCCGATATCGCACGTGTTCCCATCATGGTGGACTCCTCTAAGTGGAGTGTGATCGAGGCTGGCCTCAAATGCATTCAGGGTAAGCCGATTGTTAATTCGATTTCCTTGAAAGAGGGTGAAGAGCCCTTCAGAAAACAAGCCCGTTTAATTCGTCGCTATGGTGCTGCTACGGTAGTGATGGCATTTGATGAGGCTGGTCAAGCGGATACCTTTCAGCGCAAGACGGAAATTTGTCAGCGTTGCTACGCGATCCTAGTGAATGAAATTGGCTTCCCTGCTGAAGATATTATTTTCGATCCCAATATTTTTGCGATTGCTACCGGTATTGAAGAGCACGACAACTATGCAGTCGATTTCATTAATGCCACTCGTTGGATTAAAGAAAATCTTCCTGGCGCAAAAGTGAGTGGTGGTGTATCGAATGTGAGCTTTTCTTTCCGCGGTAATGATCGCGTTCGTGAGGCTATCCATACGGTGTTTTTATATCATGCCATTCAGGCAGGTATGGACATGGGGATCGTCAATGCAGGACAGCTCGGCGTCTATGCGGACTTGGACTCTGAGTTGCGTGAGCGCGTTGAAGATGTTGTACTCAATCGCTTTAAAGAAAAAGAAGGCAAGACGCCAACTGAGCGTTTACTCGATATTGCCGACCAATTCAAAGGTGGTGGCGCAAAGCAGGTGGAGAACTTGGTTTGGCGTGAATCACCTGTGCGTGAGCGTTTAACCCATGCGCTAGTGCATGGTATTACCACTTTCATTGAAGAAGATACTGAAGAGTTACGCGCACAAATTATGGGCGCGGGCGGTAGACCAATTGAGGTCATAGAAGGCCCACTCATGGATGGCATGAATGTGGTTGGGGACTTGTTTGGTGCCGGCAAGATGTTCTTGCCGCAAGTGGTGAAGAGCGCGCGCGTAATGAAACAAGCCGTAGCCATTTTGATTCCCTACATTGAAGAAGAAAAGCGCCTCCATATTGCTTCAGGTGGCGAAGCCAAAGCCAAGGGCAAGATTGTCATGGCGACCGTGAAGGGTGACGTTCACGACATCGGTAAAAACATTGTGACTGTGGTGTTGCAATGTAATAACTTTGAAGTTGCCAATATGGGCGTGATGGTTCCTTGCGCAGAAATTCTGAAGCGTGCCAAAGAAGAAAAAGCAGACATCGTCGGCTTATCTGGCCTGATCACACCTTCGCTTGAGGAGATGACCTATGTTGCGCAAGAAATGCAGCGCGATGATTACTTCCGTGAGCGCCAGATTCCATTGATGATTGGTGGCGCAACGACTTCCCGTGTGCACACAGCCGTGAAGATCGCTCCACACTACGATGGTCCAGTGGTTTACGTTCCAGACGCTTCCCGATCGGTATCAGTAGCATCAAGCTTGCTCTCGGACGAGGGCTCTAAGAAATTTATTCAAGATTTGCGCGATGACTATGTCCGTATTCGTGAGCAGCATGCAAATAGAAAAGCGGCCCCAACTATCTCACTAGAAGCTGCGCGCAAGAATCGCGAGCTGATTGATTGGGCTCACTATGTTCCGCAGAAGCCGAAGTTTATTGGCCGTCGCCTTTTCAAGAACTTCGCTTTGAGTGACATTGCCAAATACATTGACTGGACGCCTTTCTTCCAGACTTGGGATTTAGCTGGCAAGTTCCCGGCAATTCTCGATGATGAGGTCGTCGGCGTAGAGGCTCGTAAAGTTTTTGAAGATGCTCAGGTGCTGCTCGATAAGCTCATCAAAGGCCAATGGCTACAAGCTGATGCGGTGGTAGCTTTCTATCCCGCTAACGCGGTTGGCGACGACATCGTTTTATATAGCGATGAGTCTCGCGAGCACCCACTGTTTGTTTGGCATAACTTACGCCAACAGGCTGAGCGTCCTGTAGTCGATGGCGTACGTCGACCTAATCGTTGTTTGGCAGATTATGTGGCGCCGAAAGATTTGGGTGTTGCAGATTACCTCGGTTGTTTTGCAGTCACTACAGGCCACGGCGTTGAGAAGAAGGTTGCGGAGTTTCATGCGAAGTATGATGACTACAGCGCGATCATGTTGCAATCTTTGGCTGATCGTTTAGCTGAAGCATTTGCAGAACTCATGCATCACCGTGTCCGTACTGATCTTTGGGCCTATGCGACTGATGAGATTTTGACAAATGATCAAATGATTAATGAGGAATACCGTGGTATTCGTCCAGCCCCTGGATATCCAGCCTGTCCTGCCCATGAGGTTAAAAAAGATTTATTGCGCGTGATTGGTTCTGAAGATATTGGCATGACTCTGACCGAGTCCATGGCTATGAATCCAGCCTCTAGCGTCAGCGGCTTCTATCTAGCCCATCCAGATGCACGCTATTTCAATGTGGGTAAGGTTTCTGCCGATCAGATTGAGGATCTTGCCAAGCGCCGTGATGAGTCTATCGCGGACGTGCGTCGCCAGTTGGCTAGTTCAATCGATTAAATACCATTAAACGCCCCACATCACCGGCTCGTCTTTAGCCTTAGCCTGCTTCATGAGCTCCAGGAAGGGGTAGGCACGCTGCCCCAATCTGTCCGCGAGCTTCGGTTTTTCAGTATTTTCTTGCTCGGCGGTATTGCTTTTAGATCGCTCCTCAAGGTCCTTGAGGATGGCGGTTTCTAGGGCGGTAATGAGGGAAGGCAATTGCTCAATAGTCAAAATTCCCCTGGGCTCCAGAGGACGACCCAGAATATCAAAGATCCGCTGGGTCAGATCAGCCAACATAATGACGTCTGGACCCGCCTTGGAGCGAAATTGATAGATCATTTCAGTAGCTTACCACCTGATAAACTCACTTATCTATGTTGTTAACTAATAAAAATCGTTTAATTGAAATGCTCGGTGCCGCACTGCAAGGTTTGGCTCAGGAGCGTGGTTTAGGTGAGGCTCCGCAGGCCCGTTTAGAGCGTCCTAAGGCGGTCGATCATGGAGATGTCGCATGCAATATCGCTCTCCAGCTCTCCAAGGCCTGGAAGCTCAATCCTCGGGAATTGGCGCAAGCTCTAGTTGGGCGTTTAGAGCAGCAGGCTGGTTACAGCGACCTGATCGCTTCTTGCGAAATCGCGGGCCCTGGATTTATTAACTTCCGCCTAAGTAATGCTGCTAAAACCGCCGTGGTTCAAGAGGTGCTGTCAGCGGGATCCCAGTTTGGCCAATTGGCCCCTGAGAATGCCCCGGTATCCAGCGCCATGATTGAGTTTGTATCAGCCAATCCGACGGGCCCCTTGCATGTAGGCCATGGCCGCCAAGCGGCTCTAGGTGATGCGCTAGCAAACCTCTTAGCAACCCAAGGCATCAAAGTACATCGCGAGTTTTATTACAACGATGCTGGTGTACAAATTGCCAATTTGGCGCTTTCCGTTCAGGCTCGCTTAAATGGCCTAAAGCCAGGCGATGCTGCATGGCCGGAGAATGCTTATAACGGTGAGTACATTGCTGAGATTGCAGTTGCCTATCAAGCAGCGCCCGGCTATCGAGATGATTTATCGGACGCAGAAAAAATTGAAGCAATTCGTCAATTTGCTGTTGCTTACTTACGTAATGAGCAAGACATTGATTTAAAAACCTTTGGCGTAAAGTTTGATTGCTATTACTTAGAGTCCTCCCTATACACCGACGGCAGTGTTGCAAAAATTGTTGAAGAGTTGCAGAGCATTGGTAAGACTTATGAATTTGAGGGCGCACTTTGGCTCAAAACTACCGACGATGGCGACGACAAAGACCGAGTGATGCGTAAGTCTGATGGGAGTTTTACTTATTTTGTGCCAGACGTTGCGTATCACACCAGTAAGTGGAATCGTGGCTTTGCTAAGGTGATTAACGTACAAGGTAGTGATCACCATGGCACGATTGCCCGTGTACGCTCTGGCCTGCAAGGCGTAGCGCAGAAGCGTGGTTGGGATATTCCTAAAACCTACCCTGACTATGTTCTACACAAAATGGTCACTGTGATGCGTCATGGTGAGGAAGTCAAAATTTCTAAACGTGCAGGATCTTATGTGACTGTGCGGGATTTGGTTGAGTGGTCTGGTGGTGTTACACCCGAAATGACTACTGATGAGCGTGAGTTCGCATTGCAACGTGGAAGAGATGCTGTGCGTTTCTTCTTAATCTCACGTAAGGCTGATACTGAGTTTGTCTTTGATATTGATTTGGCGCTGCAACAAAATGATGAGAACCCCGTGTTCTATGTCCAGTATGCTCATGCGCGCATTTGCTCTATCTTGACGCAATGGGGTGGTCAGGCCTCCGATCTGAAGGCGGCAGATCTTTCTTTGCTGCAAAGCAAGGCCTCCGACCATCTCTTGCGTCGCTTGGCTGAGTACCCGGAAATGCTGACTGATGCGGCGGCAGATTTAGCCCCCCATGCCCTAGCTTTTTACTTGCGGGATTTGGCGGGAGATTTCCACACCTTCTATAACGCGGATCGTGTCTTGGTGGATGATGCTGCATTGAAGTTGGCTCGCTTAGCCCTACTTTCGGCGACTCGCCAAGTACTTGAGAATGGTTTAAAACTACTGGGTGTTTCAGCACCCGCTAAGATGTAAGCTGTGAGTGTTCGGTAGCGCTAAAGAAGTAAAAAAGAAGGTTGGAGACGCGATGAAAAAAACGAATCAACAGGCTGGCCATATTTCAAAAGTGGATACTTCAAGCTCGGAGTACGGTGGCACCATCCTAGGCTTTATTTTGGGCTTAGGTGTTGGGTTGGGTGTGGCATTTGTGATTGCGTTTTACCTTTCAAAGAACACCCCACAGGAACGACCTGGAGTGAGAGCCCCTAATCTCCCCTTAACCATTAAATCTGGTCCAGCGCCTGCAGAGGGTGAGCTTACAGCTCCGCCAGAGCCTTTGGACTTGAATAAACCCTTGCAAGGCAAATCGTCTGCACCTGCTGCTAATACATCAGATCCGATCGGTGATCTGGCTGTTGGTAAGAAACCAGCAGAGGTAGCCCCAGTCAAATCAGATGTAATTTATTTCTTACAGGTAGGCGCCTTTAATAAGCGCGCTGATGCTGATGCACAAAAAGCGAGCTTGGCTATTCAAGGTATTCAGTCGCAATTGAGTGAGATTAGTAGCGAGGGAAATACACTATGGCGTGTACGTGTTGGTCCATACAACAGTGTTGAAGAAAGCAATCCCGTGCGAGATAAGCTCAATGGCATGGGCATTAAACCTAGCGTTATTAAATCTAGCAAATCATGATGACATTATCTAAATCGAAGCGAATCCTGCTATCTATTGCTGCCCTAGGCCTGGCAATTTCTTTTTCTGGTCTTGCAAGTGCGCAAAGCCCAAAGATCGAAGAAGGATTTGACTACCGCATTCTGCCGATGGCTCAGCCAGTGGAATCCAAGGGTAAGGTTGAGGTCATCGAATTCTTTTGGTACGGCTGCCCACATTGCTATGATTTTGAGCCAGAGTTAAGTGCATGGGTAAAGCGTCAACCTAAGGATGTGACATTTCGAAGGGTGCCCGTCGCATTCCGTGATGACTTTATGCCACATAGCCAGCTGTTCTATGCCCTAGAGGCGATGGGCAAGGGTGAGGCAATGAATGAAAAAGTCATGTATGCCATGCACAAAGAAAATAAGCGCCTCATGACTGAGAATGAGATTGCTGACTGGGTTGCATCACAAGGCATTGATCGCAATTCATTCCTGGCGACTTATCGTTCATTTGCGGTGGTATCTAAGGCGCGTGCAGCCAGGCAGATGGCTGACGCATACCGCATTGATGGCGTCCCAACCATTGTGATGCAAGGCCGCTATGTGACTTCGCCATCCATTGCTGGCACAAAAGCCAAGGCGATCGCCGTGATGGATTACTTGGAGCAAAAAATCCGCAAGGATAAGTACCAATAATTCAGTAGTTATTCTTTAGATTTGGACGAAGCGACGGATGATCCAAAAGTAAAGCGGGTATGGGAGGATTCTGAGGAACTTTAAGAATCCTGAAAACCGTTTAGGGAAGTGAATATCAAACTTCCCAGCCTGAATCCCTTCTAGAATTTCTTTAGCGGCTTCATCTGCAGTGATGAGCGCTGGCATCTCAAAATCATTTTGTGCGGTAGCTTCGGTGGCCACAAAGCCTGGAGAGATCATATGGACGCTGACGCCTTGCGGCAATAAGTCGTAATACAGAGTTTCACAGAAATTAATAATCCCCGCTTTACTAGGCCCATAAGCCAAGGCTTTTGGGAGTCCGCTGTAGCCTGCAACACTACCTACGATAGCGATATGACCAGCGTGATTTTTTAGCATTTCAGGAAGGACAGTGGCCACTGCTCGCATAGGCCCAAGTAAGTTGGCGTCAATCGTTTTCTGTGCAATATTGAAGTCAAAGTTATCGGCGCGTAAAGGGGTATATACGCCTGAAACAAAGAGCAGTAAGTCCAATCCACCCCAGCTTTCCAGAATAGATTGATAGGCGCTAGCAATTTGATTTTCTTGAGTCACATCGAGTGGCAAGATCAATGTCGTCCCTTGGACGGAGGCGGCTACTTCAATTAGGCGTTCTGCACGACGGCTAGAAAGAGCTACTTTTGCGCCTGCATTGAGCAGGGCTCTTGTACATGATTCACCAATACCACTAGAAGCCCCAATAACCCAGATGCGCTGGTTAGCAAAATCTTGAATCCCAGGCTGTTTCATGGTTTTAGAACGTCTCCAGCAAGAGGATCAGATTGATGTTTTAAGGTGTACTGCACAACATCAATATTCTTTTCAGAAAAGCCGGCCGCACAATACATGAGATAGAAATTCCAGAGACGAATAAAGGCTTCATCAAATCCCAATCGATAGATTTCATCTATCTTTTGATTGAAACTATCGCGCCAGAGACATAAGGTTCTTGCATAGTCGGCACCAAAGGCAAACTCTGTCTCCACCTCTAGACCTGCACTAGCTGCAGCTGCCTTAAATTTAGAGGGCGAGGGCAGCATGCCTCCTGGGAAGACATATTGCTGAATAAAGTCTGTGCTGTGGCGGTAGCGCTCAAATAAATCCTCCGCAATCACGATGGTTTGAATACAGGCTCTACCCCCTGCTTTCAGGCGCTTAGCAATGGTTTGAAAATACTCGCCCCAATGATTTTCACCAACGGCTTCAAACATCTCAATGGAGGCGATGCCATCAAACTGCTCTACACAGTCACGATAGTCTTGAAGGCGAACCTCAAAGTTTTTAGAACTACCTACTTCTGTAGAGATCTTTTGGAGTCGAGACTCAGCAAAAGCTTTTTGTTCTGTAGATAAAGTGAGGCCGGTAATTTGATTGCCATTCCGCAAGGCTTCTTCCATGAAGCCACCCCAGCCGCAACCTATCTCTAAGAGTTGGTCATCCGCTTTGGCATTGATTGATTCCAGAATGCGCTTGATCTTGGCGCGCTGGGCTTCCATCAAGGATTGTTTATCGCCTTCAGAGAACCAGGCGCTGGAATAGCTCATGGTGGGGTCCAGCCAGAGCGTATAAAAAGCATTACCTAAATCATAGTGCGCATGAATATTTTTGCGGCTACCGGATTTTGAATTGTCCCTAAACCAGTGTTTCAGGCGATAAGCTAAAGAGCCCAGCCAGCTTCCATAAATTGCTTTTTCTAGGATGGTGCGATTGCGAATGGCGAGCTCTAGCACCGCCTTGAGATTGGGTGTATTCCAGTCTCCGCGAATATAGCTCTCAGCGAAGCCAATATCACCATGAGATAACACCTGCCTAAAAACGGACCAATCTAGGATCTGGATTTCTGCATGGAGTGGATCGGTGCGATTACCAAACTCCCTGACCTCTTTGTTGGGCAGGGTGAGTACGAGATACCCGCTACGCAATCGAGCTAGCAAGCCCAATAAGGTGTCTGTGCTCGAGCGGTGTTGCTGCTGTTTAGATTCTCGCTTCTCTGGACGAGAAAAGATCAGACGTGATAGCAATGATTGACCGGGGCGATTCATCGAGTAATTTCAATTTCAGGTGGTTTTGGTTTTGAGTAAAAAGGTACACCTTTTAGCCATAATTTCAGTGCTTGCCAATGGATTCTACCAATGACCCCAAAGCTCATCAGAGGGTAGCGCAGAAACGCGAGGTAAAGAACGCTTTTACTTAAGGGTTGAGCTAAGCCACTAATACTGGTGTTAATCAGTGGGGCACCATCTTCATGGAGCTCAATGCGACAGACAATATTACCCTTGGACTTGCT
The DNA here is from genome assembly GCA_947450605.1 of Burkholderiaceae bacterium. Taxonomy (GTDB): domain Bacteria; phylum Pseudomonadota; class Gammaproteobacteria; order Burkholderiales; family Burkholderiaceae; genus Polynucleobacter. Next base: position 12,197 of record CANFWB010000022.1, on the reverse strand, counting down.
GTCTTGGGGAAACAAAAAGCGGAAGTGATACTCCCCGCGCACATCGCAGAACGGTGATACATGAAACACTTTCTTGCTAATGAGCGTTTCCCCGGATTTCAGCGCCTCACCAGAATCATGATGGAGAAGGTAGCAGTGCCGCTCACCAAAGGTGTTATTGACTTCAGCAAGTGCAGCCTGTACTTGCCCATCAGCTCTAGTACAAATCCAAAAGCTCACTGGATTAAAAACGTAACCGAGAACCCGTGGGAAGGTTTGTAGCCAAATCTCACCGCCGGCACAGTGAATGTGGTTTTCTTGAAGAATCTGTTCGATCCAGGCAAGACTATCAGTTTTACCTACTCCATGGTCTTGATCGAAGAATGCAAAAAGTCCAAATCGATTGTCTTGCAAACCATGTTTGCTCAGCAAGGTTTTGTCTGTTTTGCGCGCTCTCATTGGAATAGATAAAGTAAATACACCATAACCAAACGTATTTTGGGCGGGACGAAAACGCCGATGCTTTACCGCTCCAAAATTAATCGTTGGTAAATGCATTTATTGAATATCTTGGATCGTGTTTGAATGATTGTGATGAGTAATGCTTTCCATCAGATCTTTTGCTACTAATTCCCCAGATCGCAGGCCGTCCTCATGGAAGCCAAAACCTGTCCAGGCTCCGCAATACCAAATAGAGGAATTACCCTGAATTAGCGGCAGTTGTTTTTGCGCCTGAACAGCATGCATATCAAATACCGGGTGTGAGTAATGAATTTCTTCATGGACGAGCTGTGGATTCGGGTCGGTGAGCGGATTTAAGCTCACAATAATTTGCGTGTTTTGAAGTGCTGCAGGCAAGGGCTGTAAGCGGTTAATTAAATAATTCACACTCACATGCTGTTGTGCGGTTGGGGTTGCGCCAGATTTTGCTGTGTAGTTCCAGGCTGCCCAGCAGCGCTCGTTAGCAGGTAAGAACTCGGTATCTGTATGCAAAATTGCACGGTTCTTTTGATAGGGAATCGCCGCCAGAATATTTCGGGCGTCTTGTTTGATGCCGTGCACTAAATCCAAGGTCTGATCGCTATGGCAAGCCATGACTACTTCATCAAACCAATGTGAGCCAGAGGCGGTGATCACTTCGGCAGGACACTGTTCTGCTTGACTCGCATTGACACGGCTAACGGACTCACGTAAAAATTTGACTTGGTGTTTTTCTAGGGCCGCCACTAGAAGCTTTACATACTCTCGTGACCCACCTTGAACGGTAAGCCATTGAGGGCGGTTCTGAATTTGTAAAAGGCCGTGGTTATGACAGAAGCGCACCATAGTCTGAATGGGGAACTCCAGCATCTGCTCAACGGAGCATGACCAGATTGCGCCAATCATTGGCAAGAAGTAATTTTCTCTGAAGCTGGTGCTAAAGCGATTGCGATCCAAAAAGTCCTTAATGCGCTCATCTGGCTCAGAGTATTCCAGTTTGGCAGTAATTTGTTCTTCGGCCAGTTGGGTAGCAAGGCGATTAAATCGCAAGATGTCATAGGCCATTCTCCAAAAGGAGGGTGACAGCAAATTTGATCTTTGACCAAAAAATGAATTGAGATCATTTCCGGCCCATTCAATTTTTTTGGAGCGCCCCGTTTTTTTGCTGGCATCAATCGATACCGAAAATGACATTTCTGATGGCGCAATCGGAACTTGGATCTCTTCAAATAGACGAACCAAGCGAGGATAGGTTTTTCGATTGAATACCAGAAACCCAGTATCGACCCCATGAGTAACGGTACCTTGAGGCGTATTCAATGAAAGGTCCACGGTATTGCTGTGACCGCCAATATGATTGCTGCCCTCAAATATTGTGATATCTAAATCGGGGCGCTGTCTTAATGCATAGGCACACCCTAGACCAGAAATCCCGGCACCAATGATGGCAACTTTTTTCTTGCTCACTAAATTTTTTCTCCAAGAAGTTTTTCTATCTCGCCGGTAATGCTGGTGCTGGTCGGTTTAGTCATGCTGCCAAACGCATCGATTGCATTGCCGTTACGATCAATCAGATATTTATAGAAATTCCATTTAGGTGTCGTGCCAGTTTTGGCAATGAGCATTTTAAATAAGGGGTTTGGATTGCTACCGCTGACAGAGCTCTTAGCGAACATGGGGAACTTCACGTCATACGTATTTTTGCAGAAGTCAGCAATCTCTTTATTGCTCCCCGGCTCTTGCTGACCAAAATCATTGGATGGGAAACCCAGAACCACTAAGCCACGATCTTTATATTTGGCATATAACTTCTCTAGACCCTCATATTGACTAGTGAACCCACAAAAGCTCGCAGTATTCACGACCAAGATCACTTTGCCTTGGTATTGGCACAGATTTTGCGGTGCCTCGTCCTGCAGTCTTGGAAAAGTGTGTGACAAGAGGGGGCTGCAGCTAGAGTTCGCGGGAGGGGTTGCCTGTGCAAATTGCATTGCTGGCACTAGCAAAAGCAGTGCCAATAAGTACCTTGTCATATTGCGAATCATTTAAAGCCTTTTGCTTGGGCGGGGATGTCCAAGTCTAAGACATTCTGGCAAATATCGTTGGACCTGTCGCAATGCCATTAATATGACGTTATGACCTCTTTACCTTTACCTTCATTTGAGTCCAAAGTGTGTGCCCCAGAAGACTTGGACGCTCGTATTGCCGCGCTTCCAAGGCCCCTTGTGTTCACTAATGGCGTCTTCGATATTTTGCATCGCGGACATGCTAGTTATTTAGCCCAAGCCCGAGAGTTGGGCGCTAGTCTTGTGGTGGGCGTGAACTCTGACACCTCAGTAAAAATGCTTGGAAAAGGGGATGACCGTCCCATTAATACGGAGGCCGACCGCCAAGCCTTATTGGCTGCTCTTGCTAGCGTGGATTTGGCGGTACTGTTTACTGAGCAGACCCCAGTGAGCTTAATTGCCAAAATTCGTCCAGATATCTACGTCAAGGGCGGAGATTATGAAATCGATACCTTGGAAGAGACTCGCCTCGTGAAGACTTGGGGTGGAAAAGCCATTGCCATTCCCTTTTTATATGAGCGCTCCACAACGACGCTCTTGGGCAAGATCCGTACACGCTAAATAGTCACTAGCCCTAATCAAGGCTACTTTTGGTTTTTAGAGATTTTGCAGAAGCCATGCCCAAAGGCCGCGCAAAACTAAGCCTTCAATGGGCTCAATTGGCAGTGCTGCTAGCTCTGGAAATTGCTTGATTTCATTTGCCAAAATTTTGGCATTGCCACCATCAAGCCAAATTTTCTCAATGGGATGATGCATTTCCTTTGCCAAATAAGCTGCGCGCAATATCGCACCCATTTGGGCTGCATCGCAACCGCCGGTAATCGCCTCATTTGTGGTGGTTCCAAAACTTGCTTGGGCTGCTGGTGTGTTCGAACGAACGGCTAGTGGAAGTTGCGCTGTATTGCTCTGTAGACTCTCTTGCATTAGGCTGAGCCCCGGCAAAATCCAGCCACCGTAATGAACGCCGTTACCACCCAGTAGATCAATGGTGGTTGCCGTGCCTGCATTCATCACCAGTGTGTTGGTGTTTGAAAGCGCCCTCGCCCCAATCAAGGCGGCCCAACGATCTGCACCTAATCTGCTTGGGTCTTGATAGAGTGTGCGAACGCCCTCATAAGGGCTGTTGCCCTTGAGCTCTTTCCAGGCGAGATCTTGCCATTGCGGAAAAAGACTGCGCAGATTTTCAATTGCAGCATCACCCGCTACACAGCAAAAGCCGATGGCATCAGGCTTTGGCATGGTCTTGGCAATATAGTCTGACAACTCTGCACGCAGTTCGGGAGATTGGAAAGACTGATTGCTAATGGATCCAGAGTAGGCCCACAATTTTTTGTTGCGGTCTGAAATGTTTTGCGTGGATTCTACGGCAGCCCATTTGAGGCGGGTATTACCAATATCAAATACTAAATAGAGACTCATGATTGAACTCGCAAAGAAACATCGCCTGCATGTATGGCAATTGTTTTGTCATGTTGATTTAGGAGTAGTGCGCCAGTGTTATCTATCCCGCTAGAGTTGCCAAATATAGGCTCTCTACCAGCGCTGGAAATACAAACGGATTGCCCATCATATGCATCCCACTGTTTCCAGCTATTGTGAAAGTGGCTAAAGCCATGCTGGTTGAATTCAGATAAATGTTTTTCAAATGACTCAATCAGCTTTAGCCAAATAAACTCATTGTCGGGGATGGTTTTTTGATGGTGGATTAGTTGATCCAAGGCGGCAGCACCCAAGGCTGAATCCACTCCTAAATTCTGTTGAATGGCATCTGCGTTGCGTAAGTTGAGGCCAAGACCAATCACCATCCAGGTGGGTGAGTTTGAATTGGTTTGCCCGCCTTCAATCAAAATACCGCCTAGCTTGGCATTGTTAATGAGGAGATCGTTGGGCCACTTCAGCCGCAAACCTTGTTGATGTAGTGCTGACTCGCTGATTCCTAATGCGGAAGCAATTCCAGCAATTACCGCTAAGCCGATCACAAGGCTGAGACCGCTCAGTTCGTTTGGGCGCTGTTGGAAGGGGTGGGCCAAAGAGAAGCACAGGCTATCTTCAGGTTTAGATAGCCAGACTCTTCCAGCTCTCCCTTTGCCGGCAGACTGTTCATGAGCAATCCGAGCGACAGGGTCAATTAATTCTCCGGCACGCCACCGAAGCAATAAATCGTCATTGGTGGATTTCGTGGTGGCGACGCGTTCTAGGATGCAATTCGGACTCATTTTCCTATTGTAGAAAGATCTGGCCTAGCTGACCTAGAATGGGGGCATGCATCACGAAGATCAGCGCCCTCGTAAGTTTGTTTGGCCTCTCCAGGCCATGCCTTTGGCTAGAGCCATTAGCTTAAGTTATGCGCTTCTGATCATTTATGTGAGCCTCAATCCCTTCGATTTCAACTTCCAGAATGGTATTGCTGCTTGGGCATGGTTGGATGCCCCCTTGCCACGCTTTATTACGCTCTTTGATGTCTCGGTCAACATCTTGGCTTATATCCCCTTAGGATTTTTGCTGGTATTTGCCTGCTACCCCCGGTGGCGCAATTTTGTTGCCCTAGGCATTGCTTTGAGTTTCAGCGCTGTATTGGCTTTTAGCGTGGAATCATTGCAAACCTGGCTGCCTACCCGGATACCAAGCCAGATGGATTGGTGGGCAAACGTTCTGGGTGGCTTGTTGGGCGGTCTGCTGGCCATTCCTTTGGGCCCACAGTGGCTCTCTGGGAGCGCAATTCGGCGCCGGTTTGATCAGTGGTTCGGTTTGAACTGGGCTGCATGTGCCTTATTTCTGCTCTTTCCTTGGGCCCAGATTTACCCTCAGAGCTCTTGGTTGGGGACTGGAGTGTGGGGGCATACCATTTTTGAATCGGTCGACTGGGGCACGATGGTGGTGAATCACGTTGTCCAGGAATCCATGATTACGGCGATGTGTTGGCTTGGCACCGGCTTATTATTATCCCTAGGGATGCGAGCTAAAGCACCTCAGTGGAAAATCTTGAATGGCCTACTTTGCCTGACTGTATTGGTAAAAATGGCCTTCACGGCATTGCAGTTCGGGGCGGAATCAAGCTTGCTTTGGCTTACGGCTGGGGCAATGTGGGGGATGGCATTTGGAAGTGGGTTGTTGAGATGGGCTCTGAAGTTTTCTGCAACCGCCAAGGCTTGGCTTGCACTGACTTGTTTGGTCAGCGCCACCATTGCGATTAATCTTTTGCCTGACAATCCTTATTTCATCCTCACCTTGCGCCATTGGCATCAAGGGCGCCTATTGCACTTTAATGAATTAATGCAATGGGTTTCAGTGGTATGGTTGCCTTTAGCTTTATTTTGGGTGATACGAAATAAATCAACCTTTCATTTAAAACCTTGATTGAGACTGTGTATGAGTTTTAAACACCATGTATTTTTCTGTCTAAACCAGCGTAGTAATGGCGAAGACTGTTGTGATCGTCATAATGCATTTGCATTATTTGAGTACGCAAAAAAGCGTGTAAAAGAGTTGGGTCTATCGGGCCCCGGAAAGATCCGCGTTAATAAGGCCGGGTGTTTAGATCGTTGTGCTGATGGTCCCGTGATGGTGGTTTATCCCGAGGGGATTTGGTATACCTTTGTGGATACCGAAGATGTTGAGGACATTATTCAGTCGCACTTAATACAAGGACGTCCAGTAGAGCGTCTACAGTTAGCTTAAAAAAGATTCTAGAAAGTTCACTTCATGAATAGCCGTACAAAAATAATTCATATTGATGGTGTCGTGGGTCAGATTGAAATGTCCATCGACCTTCCTGACGAATTAAAAAATAATCCAGACTTCTCAGTGAGAGGTTTAGCTTTGGTGGCGCATCCGCATCCTCTGATGGGTGGAACGATGGATAACAAGGTAGCGCAAACGATGGCGCGCGCCTTTAATCAATTGGGTTACGTTAGCGTGCGTCCCAATTTTCGCGGGGTGGGCGCTACTGCGGGAGTACATGATGATGGCGTTGGTGAGATGGAGGATTTATTGCATGTCACCGATTGGATGCGCACTCCTTCAAGCTGGAATCAATTCGAGGCAACATCACATCAAGCATGGGTTCACACTGCCAATACCTTGCCTTTGGTGGTTTCTGGTTTTTCATTTGGAAGTTTTGTGGGTACCCATCTAGTGCAGCGATTGGCAGAGTTAGGTCGTCCAGCCGAGCGATTGGTGATGGTCGGTAGTGCAGCAGGAAAATGGGCGTTAGCCCCTGTGCCTGCGGATACGATCTTGATTCACGGTGAGGTAGATGAAACTATTCCGTTGATTGATGTATTGGATTGGGCGCGCCCCCAAGAACTCACGGTGCAAGTGGTACCAGGTGCAGATCATTTTTTCCATCGGCGTTTGCATTGCATTCGGAACATCATTACCGGTGCTTGGTTGGGCATGCCCGATCATCGCAATCAATAAAGTAAAAATCAAGAAAGATGAGACATCATGACTGAAGAGCAGAAATCCCTGATTGAGTATCCATCTGAGTTTCCAATTAAGGTGATGGGTAAAACCAATCCAGAATACCTCCCTGCAATCTTGCATATCGCCCGTCAATTCGATCCTACGTTTGATGAGAGCAAGGTTGAGCAACGACCTTCTAAAGATGGCAATTATCTCGGCATTACTTTGCCCATTACGGCAACGAGCCGTGAGCAGTTAGATGAGCTGTACCGCACTTTATCTACCCATCCCTTGGTTAGCGTTGTTCTATAAGTTGCCTGCATGCCCTTTTTAGTAAAACATCTAGGCATCGCTGATTACGAATCGACCTACCAGGCGATGAGAGATTTTACGCAGCAGCGTGATGGCGATACTCCCGACGAAATCTGGATTCTTGAACATCCGCCGGTGTTTACTTTAGGCCTGGCGGGGGATGCGGGCAACCTGCACTCCCCTAGCAATCAAATTCCATTAATTCAGGTAGATCGTGGTGGTGAGATCACGTATCACGGACCTGGGCAAATCGTGGTGTATCTTTTGTTAGATCTCAGGCGTTTGGGGATTTTTGTCAAAGAACTGGTTTCTCGTATTGAGCAGGCCTTGATTGACACTCTGGTGGATTTGGGTATTCCGGCAGAAAGACATCCGGGCGCCCCTGGCATTTATGTCGCCCAGGACGGTGCTATTGCCCCAGAGTATCGGGGTGCCAAGATTGCGGCCTTGGGCCTGAAAGTCTCCAAAGGATGCTCCTATCATGGTCTAGCCTTAAATGTGGACACGGATTTGGAGGCTTTTTCTCGTATACACCCTTGCGGCTATGAGGGCTTGAAGACGGTTGATATGCAAACCCTGGGGATCAAGGACAATAAGGACATTATTAGCCAAACCCTCTTAGGCCATTTGCAAAAGCAACTGATTTCATCATGACTATCAATAAGCCGGATCTCGATTCCACTGCCAATAGTAATAGTCGGCAGGATCTTAACTACGACGCTTCGCGCAAGCAGAAGTCGAGCGAGAAGACTGCGCGTATTCCGATTAAGATCGTGCCCTTAGAGCAAGTGCTCAAGAAGCCGGACTGGATTCGGGTTAGAGCAGCCTCTGGTAACTCCCGCTTTTCTGAAATCAAAAAGATTCTCCGTGAGAATGAATTGGTAACCGTTTGTGAAGAAGCAAGCTGCCCCAATATTGGCGAATGTTTCGGCAAAGGCACGGCCACTTTCATGATCATGGGTGATAAATGTACGCGTCGTTGCCCATTTTGCGACGTTGGACATGGTAGACCAGACCCATTGGATGTAAAAGAGCCTGGCAATTTAGCGCGTACGATCGCTGCTCTGAAATTAAATTATGTGGTGATTACTAGCGTAGATCGTGATGATTTGCGTGATGGTGGCGCCATGCATTATGTGGATTGTATTTCTCAATCGAGAGGCCTATCTCCTGATACGCGTATTGAAGTGTTGGTTCCGGATTTCCGTGGCCGCTTAGACAAGGCCTTGGATATTTTTTCCGAGCATGCCCCGCTAGGCTTGCCTGATGTGATGAATCACAACTTAGAAACCGTGCCGCGTTTGTATAAACAGGCACGACCTGGCGCAGACTATGCGCACTCCCTCAAGTTATTAAAAGACTTTAAAGAGCGCTTCCCCCATATTCCAACCAAGAGCGGTTTAATGGTGGGCTTGGGCGAAACCGATGAAGAGATTTTGGAAGTCATGCGAGATATGCGTGAGCACAATATCGACATGCTGACTATTGGCCAGTACTTGGCGCCTTCAGGGCACCACCTGCCAGTGCAACGCTACGTTCATCCGGATGTCTTTAAGCATTTTGAAGAAGAGGCTTATGCCATGGGCTTCTCGCATGCTGCCGTGGGCGCCATGGTGCGCTCTAGCTACCATGCAGATCAACAGGCACATGGAGCGGGTATTGTCTAAAATCCTTTTTAGGCTTGGGATATTTTTAGCATTTGCGCTCCTGTTAGTTGCTTGTAGTCCCAAGTTAGATTGGCGCACTGTGCAGTCTTCTCAAGAAGGCTATAGCGCATTATTTCCAGGCAAGCCTGAAAAGATTGAGCGACGCTTGCCATACCAAAACCAAGAGATCCCGCAAACTCTAGAGGCGGTCAAAATAGAGGATGATATTTATTCAGTGAGCACTATTTATTTAGGTAAAGATCAAATTGCCTTTGCATCGAAGCTGCTGGAACAACTTCAAAGTAATTTACTGGGTAGGGCAGGTGTTAATACTGAAACTGCCATTAGCGCAGAAGCCTTTTATCAAACTGCCAATCGGCAACGCATATCCACCAGAGATTATTTTCTGGAATTCAAATCTACTGGTGCGGTAGAGCAATCAATGCGGGTGCGTTGGATTACCAGAATCACACCAGAGAACGGCACCTGGATCTATCAACTCTCTGTTTTGCACACCGCTCCGGCACGGGTAGATGCAAAGCAGTTTTTCGCGGAAGAGGCGTACTCAAACTTCTTTGATGAGTTTCATCCGGATTAAGTATGTCGATTGATTTACCTCTTGGGAATAGAGCCTCAGCGAGAATTTTCTTAAGTTTTGCTTGCGCTTACTTTATTTCATATGCGTTTCGGTCAATAAATGCAGTGATTGCGCCAGAGTTAATTAATGAATTACATATTAGCAACTCACAACTAGGCCTTTTGTCGGCCGCCTACTTTATTGGTTTTGGTGCCACTCAAATACCAGTTGGTTTAAGTTTAGATAAATTCGGCCCACGCCTAACGGAAATGAGTTTAATGATGCTTGCAATTTTTGGGGCATTGATATTTTCTTATGCAGATGACTTTTCAAGTTTGCTGATTGGGCGGGTATTCATTGGCATGGGGGTCTCCGCATGTTTAATGGCCGCATTCTCGGGATTTCGGGCTTGGTTTCCGTTGCAGATGCAAGGGCAGTTAGCGTCTGGCATGCTGGTATTTGGAGCGTCTGGTGCCCTCATGACATCTTGGCCACTTCACGCTGTGCTGCCTTACATAGGCTGGCGTGGTGTATTTATGGCAATGGCAGCTCTCTGTTGCTTGGCTATAGCTGGCCTTTATGTTGGCTTACCCTCAAAGGTGAAAAACTTATCTGACCCGAAGGGTTTTACTAAGGGTGGCGAAGCGACTCTATCTTGGGCAAGTTACAAGCCAATTCTGACAAATCCATTTTTTTGGAGAATCTTTCCTTTAGGCACATTTTGCTATGGCGGATTTATCGCAATTCAAACATTGTGGTTTGGGCCTTGGTTGACTGGGGTAATGGAATACTCTGCCGAAAGTGCATCACAGGTATTGTTTTCCTTTAATGCTGTTTTATTGTCTGCATACGCAGTCAATGCGATGTTGCTGCCTAAGTTGGCAAAGCATGGCATTACTACGCTGCGGTATTTGACTTGGATGGTTGGTGCTGCGCTAATCTTTCAAGCATGTGCTTTTTACTTACGTGGCGCATGGGTGTGCCTGTGGTGGTATCTGCTCGCTATAGCTTGCTCTTCTTATGTACTTGCCCAGAGCTTAATTGTTTCGTATTTCCCCAAATCCTATTCAGGGCGTGTTAGTACAACTTACAACCTGACACTGTTTATAGGCGCATTTATCGTGCAGTGGGGAATTGGTTATCTTGTTGATATTGGCATTGAAGCGGGCTGGCCTCGTGCCACTGCATTTGATATAGCTTTGGGTATTTACTTGTGCATTCAGGTGCTTGGGTATGTTTGGTTTTTAATTTCCCCAAAATTTTTCCCAAGCACACCGCTTGCAGAAAATTAAGAATTGTTAAGAGGTATTTTTTTCTAGAGCAGCCACTTTAGCTTCGAGGGCCTCTAGTTTTTCTCTGGTCTTGGACAGCACTTTAGATTGCAACTCAAACTCTTCACGGGTGACTAGGTCCATCTTCTGAAAACCTTGATTCATCATGGCGCGCACATTCTTTTCAATTTCTTGTGCTGGTGAATTACGAATAGCATCGCCGACCTTGTTTTGCATATCACTAGCAATGCGCTGAATTTGTTCTAGGATTTCGCCTGGTTTTTGCATAATGCTGCCCGCCGTTCTATAAAAAGTTGCATAAAAGACACAGAAGATATTTTAAGTTGTAGCGCCAAAAACAGGCAAAAAAGGCCGTAAATCCACAAAGTGCAGCAAAATGTACAAAAAAGGTGCATAGATATGCACCAATAGTGGGAATTTGCCTTATTTAGGGGAATTGTGACGAATATATGAACGCCCATGGATTCATGATCACCCCATGCAATAAAGCATTTATCCCTCTTTCATGACCAACTAAGGAGTTTCATATGAAAACGATTCAAAAGACAGCCATCGCTCTTGCGGCTTCTGGCTTATTCGCAACAGCAGCATTTGCACAAACAGCCCCAGCTGCACCAGAGGCTCCAGAAGCGAGCCCAGTGACAGCAAACGTTTCTGTGGTGAGTGATTATCGCTATCGTGGTATTTCGCAGTCAAACTTGAGACCAGCTGTTCAAGGTGGCTTTGACTATGCTCATGAAAGCGGCTTCTACATTGGTAACTGGAATAGCTCCATTACTTGGGTTAACAACTTAAATCCAAATGTTTCTTCAGGCGTTGAGATGGATTTCTATGCTGGTGTTAAGAAGGAATTGATTGGCGAAGGTTTTGCTTCTGATCTGGGTGTTTTGCAGTACTACTACCCAACTAGCGGAAACTTTACTAGCCCTGCAGTGAATCCAAATACCACTGAGATCTATGCTGCTCAGAACTATACATTTGGCCCTGTAACCGGCTTCTTGAAATTCTCTTATGCAGTAACAAACACTTTCGGAAATCAAAATAGCTCAGGTTCTTACTATCCTGATTTAACAGCTAACTACGATACTGGTATCTGGGGCCTAGCAGTAAATGCACACGTTGGATATCAATATATTGCTGGTACGGTTTCTGGCACATCTAATTCCAGCCTCTATAGCTACACCGATTGGAAATTGGGTGTAACTAAAGACTTTGGTGGTGGCTTGTCCTTGGCTGCTGCTTACATCGGAACTGATGCAAAGAAAATTGGTCCTAGCTATGCATACGTTAGCCCAACAGGCAAAAACTTAGGTGGCTCAACAGGCGTAGTTACACTCACAAAAACTTTCTAATTCTTTCCTCTGAACGGAGAAACGTATGAAATTAATTACCGCAATCATCAAGCCCTTCAAGCTTGACGAAGTGCGCGAAGCTCTCTCGG
>CANFWB010000021.1 GCA_947450605.1 Burkholderiaceae bacterium | reverse complement strand
TTTTTGAGAAGTTCAATCAGCTCTTTTAAATTTTGAGCTGGCACTTTTGGATTAACTACCAACACATGCTGAGAACTTGCCACCATCCCAATCGGCGCTAAATCCTTGAGCGTATCAAAAGGCATTTTTGGATATAGGGCTGGATTCACCGCCAAAGACAGCGTGTTCAAACCAATGGTATAACCATCTGGTCTTGACTTAGCAACTGCATCAACCCCAGCGTTTCCGCCTGCACCGGCCTTATTCTCAATAATCATGGCTTGGCCTAGCGCCTTACCCCAATCCTCGGAGATCATGCGCGCAGTAATGTCTGCACTTCCCCCTGGTGCATAAGGAACTACCAGCTTCACTGGACGATCGGGGAATGTTTGAGCCAACGCAGTAGCGCTCAAACATAAACTGCCAACTATTCCAGCAGCAACAAATTTCAATTTCAATTTCATGGATGTCTCCTCCAATTTATAATTATCACCATGCTACTGGCAATTTAAATGACTTGCTTTGTTCTTTCCTGCTAACAAGCTATTGAACCCCTTTACTACGGTAGCGTTCAGTAGGGGGCTTGATTCATTCAAATACCCTTACGCCAATACGCTAATTTCAATCAGGTTCTGATCTGGGTCTCGCACATACACTGAATTGATTTTTGAGGTGGCACCAGTCCGAAGGACTGGGCCCTCAACAATAGGCCAACCCATCTCACCTAGCTTAGCGATCACTTGCTCTAAAGGCCTATCAGCAATAAAGCACAGATCAAGCGACCCCGGCATCGGAATATTAGCCTTAGGCTCAAATTCCTTACCCTGAATATGCAGGTTGATTTTCTGATTGCCAAACTGAAATGCCTTACGCTCGACCGGTGGAGTGCCGCCAATAAAGCTTTCGAGGGTCATGCCCAGCACGCGTGTATAAAAATCAATACAGGCATTCTCATTGGCGGTGGTTAAGACCAAATGGTCTAAATGATCAATCACCTGATGTCTATCTTATTAATCGGCTTCAATCTTGGCGGTCTTGACTACCGCAGTCCAACGAGTATTTTCGCCTTTAATAAATTCACCCAACTGCTTAGGATTCATATAAGTTGCCTCAGCACCCATCTCAATCGCCTTTTCCTTAAAGGCTGGTGCAGCCATCACTTTAGCAATCTCAGCAGTAAGTTGATTAACAATTGGCGTTGGCGTATTGATTGGGGCAAATACCGCAAACCATGAAGTCGCATCTAACTTAGGTAGGCCTGCTTCAGCTGCAGTTGGAACATCGGGTAAGCTCGGAATGCGTTTTTTGCCTGTAGTCGCCAATGCACGCAATTTACCCGTTTGAATATGCGGGATGAATGGCGGAGGCGTGCCGAATGTTAAGTCCACTTGACCGCCCAATAAATCCGCCAATGCTGGCCCAGTCCCTTTATAAGGTACATGGGTCATTTTGATGCCGGCTTGCTGCTCCAGCATAGCCCCAGTCACATGTTGCAACGAACCATTGCCAGAAGAGGCGTAATTTAATTTACCAGGGTTCGCTTTGGCATAGGCAACGAGCTCAGCCATCGTCTTGAATGGTAGGTCCGCCCTTATGACCACAATTTGCGGCGCTGAAATCACATTAGCTACCGGTTGAAAATCTTTTAATTCCCAAGGTAATGGAGTCTTACTCACTAAGGGTGTAATGACGTGATAACCAGAATATTGCACCAATAAGGTATACCCATCAGGCTCCGCCTTTTTAACCGCAGCGGCTGCAATCGCGCCAGAGGCTCCAGCCTTATTCTCAACCACAATGGTTTGTCCTAATGCTAGGCCCAGTGGCTGCGCCAATACTCTAGCCGTGAAGTCGGTTGTTCCACCAGGGGCGGACGAGGCAATGAAGGTAATCGGCTTATTTGGATACTTGCCTGTATCTTGCGCGTGACCAGTAATCGCTACCTGAGCAAGCAGAATCAAAAGTAATGCGTTGAGCTTTATACAGTATTGGCGCATGAGACGAACCCTCAAATGAAATAACAGTTAATTAACGTAATTCAGCTACATAATCAGGCGCTGCATGCAACTCGCAGGTACTGCCAGCCTTTGCAACTTGACCAGGCACAGGATGCCCAACAATCAAAGGGAGCTCCCGAGCGAGCGCCAGCAGTCTTGGCAAGTCGATACCAGTGTCATAGCCCATCGCATCGAGCATATGAATCGCATCCTCACTCGAGATATTGCCACTAGCCCCCGGCGCATAAGGACAACCTCCCAAACCACCCAGAGAGCCATCAAAGCGAGTGATGCCAGATTGAACCGCTGCAAGCACGTTAGCAAGACCCATGCCTCGGGTGTTATGAAAATGGAAAGTGAGTTGTAGCCCTGGAAACCGCTTTTGCAGATCATTTGCCATGCTGGCAACTTGTGCAGGATGGGCCATACCAGTGGTATCGCAAATGCTTACTCCCCGCACTCCCAAATCTGCAAAGCGTCCGACAAATTCCTCGACCACTACTTGAGGTACATCACCCTCCATAGGGCAGCCAAAGGCTGTTGATAAAGAAACATTGATTGGTGTTCTGCCGTCCACATAACGAATGACCTCTGCCAAACCAGAAAAGCTTTTCTCACGAGTCATGCGCAGATTAGCGAGGTTATGAGTCTCAGAAGTAGACATCACCAAATTGAATTCATCGGCGCGGGATTCAAAGGCGCGCTCTGCACCACGTAAATTTGGCACCAATACGGTGTACTCAACACCAGGTACACGCTCAATTCTGCCCATGACCTCTTCAGCATCACGCAACATCGGAATCGCTTTAGGCGATGTAAAAGAAGTAACTTCAATTTTGGCAAAGCCGCATTGACTTAACTCATCAACCAGCTTGATCTTGTCATCTGTCGGAATAAAGTTTGGCTCAATCTGAAAGCCATCTCTAGTAACTACATCATTGAAATAGATTCGAGTCATATTATCCAGTCGCTTGATTCATTGAATTCATTATTTAGTAAACGCAATGCCGCGCGCTTTTAAGGATGCCACTTGGTCATCCATTAAGCCAATCTCACGCAGAATGGCATCCGTATTCTCACCAATATTAGGCGCTAAAGTCTTGATGGATCCTGGCGTACGAGAAAGTTTCGGAATGACGCCCGGCACATCTAATGTTGTGCCATCTCGCATCTGAATCGTTTCAATGTTGCCACGGGCTTTATAATGGGGATCATTGGCAATGTCAGCAACGGTATAAATCTTTCCAGCCGGCACCGCTACAGAATCTAATAACTGCAAGGCCTGGTCGGTAGTCAATGTATTGGCCCACTCGCCAATGGCTTGATCTAATTCTGCAACGCGCGCTACCCTGCCATCATTATTCTCTAGGGCCGGATCAGTCGCTAAATCATGACGGCCAATCATGCCCATGAGTCGCTTGAAGATGCTATCGCCATTACCAGCCACCAACACATAGCCACCATCAGCGCAAAGGTAAGCATTGCTTGGGGCGATGCCTGGCAAGGCGCTGCCACCAGCCTGCCTCACTTCGCCAAATGCACTGTACTCAGGCAGCAAACTTTCCATGCAATTAAATACTGCTTCATACAAGGCGATATCAATCACTTGGCCTTTGCCACTGTGATGACGCTCTTGTAGTGCCAACAAAATTCCGATGACACCATGTAAGGAAGCCAAGGTATCGCCGATACTCACGCCCACTCGAACCGGCACCCTACCAGGTTCAGCAGTTAAGTGCCGCAGGCCACCCATCGCTTCTGCCACCACCCCAAAACCCGGCTTATCTCGATAAGGGCCGGTTTGCCCATAGCCACTAATTCTTAGGACAATGAGTTTGGGATTCAACTCTAACAAGCGTTCTGGATCGAGCCCCCACCCCTCTAAAGTACCTGGGCGAAAATTTTCAATCAAGATATCCGCTTCGGTGATTAAGGTCCTGACAATGTCTTGCGCTTCAGCTTGCTTAAGGTCCAGGGAAAGTGATCGCTTATTGCGTGACTGCACTTGCCACCAAACTGACGTGCCATCTTTTAATAGTCGCCACTTACGCAAGGCATCGCCCACCTTAGGGGGCTCAATCTTGATGACATCAGCACCAAAATCCGCCAAAGTCTTTGCGGCAAATGGCCCGGCAATTAACTGCCCCATTTCAATGACTTTTAACTTGGCTAATGGCTCCATGAGCTTCCTCAGAATATGAATTTCACTAAAGTTACGCCTTTTGATCAGATTGAGAATTGCTATGACTTGATACCGCCTCCTCAATTGCAAAGGCGTAGCTAGAATACACCCGTGAACCCCTTGTGGGCCTCACTACACTCAGAGAAAGCGAACCTCACCTCCCATATTGACTCAGGTAGCGCATTACCTAACTCAGTGGGCAAATATAAATACCAACCCGAAGATTGGTATTGTAAATAAACACCTCACTGCCTCGCAAGTGCGTTGTTATTGCCAACCCTGCTTCCTGCCATCAATCCAAGTTTCTTTCACTTTGATGTGACGAATTTCTGCTGGAGCAGTCTTACGCGGATTCTTCTCAAGAACAACCAAGTCAGCCTGCTTACCCACCTCTAGACTACCCACAATATTATCGGCAAATATTTGGTATGCAGCATCGATAGTGATCGCACGAATGGCATCATCAACAGTAACCGCTTGGGTGGGCCCAAGCACTTTTTGGGGAGGCAACTGCCATAAACGAGTTACCTCTTCGCTCACATAATTTAAAGGTCCGACATTAGAAACTGGCGTATCGCTGTGTAGCGTAAATTTACCGCCTGCGCGTTTAAAGTCTCCAGCGGGATCAATTCGCTTAGCGCGCTCCGGCCCAATAATGTGATTGTTAAACGCCGAGCCCCAGTAGTCTACGTGGCCAATAGTAAAACTAGGCACTACGCCCAACTTAACCGCCTTCTTCACCTGAGACTCGTTATTCACCGTGAAATGCTCAATACGCAAACGTCGATCTTGCGGCTTGGGGTTGCCCGCTAAAAGCTTGGAGTAACTATTCAAGGCTTGGTCAATTGCCTTATCGCCATTTGAGTGAGAAGAAAGTTGCCACCCTTGATCAAAATAAGACTTCATAGAAGCATAAATATCCGCATCTTTATAATTTAGCGATCCACTCCACTTCGAACCCTTTGGATAGCTGTAGGGCTCATTGAGCGCAGCAGTTAAACCCTGAGTAGAGCCATCGGAAATATATTTAATGCCAATAAAACGTAATTGATCGTCACCCTCGTTTGGTTTAATGGTATTAAATCCAGCAGGCAATGCCTCGCTGAATAAGTAGCCACGAACCCGAATGGGTGAAGCATTCTTTGCAAAAATTGCTTTATAAATTGCAATCTCTTTATCCACGCCAAAATTGCCCCCAACACTCATATCAGAGGCTGTCGTTACCCCAGTTGAAGCCATCTTCCTCATGGTGCCCTGAATAGCGCCAAATAATTCAGCTTCGCTAGGGTTTGGCATTTTCGCCATAAATGGCAAATAAGTAGGTGGCTCGATTAATTTTCCGGTGAGCTTACCTTGCGCATCCTTTACATAAATACCGCCACCAGCAGGATTGGGCGTCTTATCTGTAACGCCAGCAAGCTCAAGAGCCTTGTGATTGACATACGCAATATGGCCAGATTGGTTGACGATGAAGATAGGAACATCTTTAGACACTTTATCCAATTCATCTGCGGTCAATTCAGCCATAAACGGCGTTGTACGCGATGGATCAACACCGAATCCAAATAGCCAGCCACCAGGCGGTACCTTTTTTAGCCCTGCCTTCAACTTTTGACTTAGTGTATCTAGCGTGTCATATGGCAAAGTAAAGTTACTTAAATTGAGCCCTAGACCTTCAAATACTGAAGTCACCATAATATGCACGTGTGGCTCTACAAATCCAGGCATCAACGTTTGACCCTGAAGATCAATCACCTTTGTAGTACTAGCTTGCCACTCTTTGGTAATTGCCTCTTTCGTTCCCACGGCAACAATCTTGCCATTCTGAACTGCTAGCGCTTGAACTTCTTCATTCGTCTTGTTCACCGTCACAATTGGGCCACCATAGAAGATGGTATCGGCATTGCCTTTAGCAAACACAAGTGCACATTGGGAAAGCAATAAAACAGCTAGTAATTTTGGTGCGATTTTCATATTAGCCCTTCAGAATTGGTCTTAGTTAGAACTTAAAAGTCACAGCAAGCTGTGGGCCCTGCATTGTGGTTTTTTGTAAGACGCCGCCATCCTTCATATCGTAATAAAGGGCGCGATAAGTCAATGAAGCATCAATGAGACTGCTGAAAGTTTTTCCCACGCCAAGCATGGCCTGCCATGTCAGGTTAGTGCCTCCACTGCCACTACCAATATCACCGTAAAAAGGAACATACCATGTGGAGTCTGTAATACGGTAGCGTCCTTTAACACCAACAACGGGATCGACGGTCGAGGTCGTTTTCGCCGCAGTTCCCACTCCAGCCACATTTAATGTGGCCGTAGCATAGATAGCACGAGCGCCTAGCAAGCCATCCACATAGATATCTTGAGTATTGGCAACTGTGTAGGTAACAGCACCAGTGAGTATCGTCTGCTGCAGGGTCACTTTATCGCCCACAGCAGCAGTACCGCCCTGTACGGGAATTGCTCCAGATTTTTGCAGTGTGGCAGATACCACATCACCCATCACACCCCATTGACCTTGATGTGCCTCAGCAGAAATCATGCCGCCTGACTTGAGGTTATTCAATACATCACTAGATGAATAGCTTGCTGATTTAGCAAGACCACTATCCAAACCAAGCGTGCCCTTAATGCCGGGAGCCCAAAGATAGGGCGTCACTTCAAAGCGCCATTCGCTTGAAGCCTTCGGAATGGGGGTTAGCTCTTCCGCAGCCATAGAAAAGCCGGCGAAAGAAAGTGATGCACAGACGACAAATAAGGATAAAAGAAGGGGTTTTTTCATAATAGGTCTATGGGCGGTAGTTTGTTATTAAATACTATAAATAGATTCTATAGGCCTTTTGAGGCAATACACGGTAATCCTCTTTCTACTACACTTGTCTCAGAATTTCATTCATATCAACCCTAGGAAAACAGATGACCCTCATCGATAAATTGCAATGGCGCTATGCCACCAAAAAGATGGATTCCACAAAGGTGGTTTCCCAAGAAAAAGTAGGCCAAATTCTTGAGGCCGTGAGATTAACCGCAAGCTCTAGCGGATTGCAGCCTTATGAGGTATTTGTGATTACCAACACAAATATCCGCCAGCAAATCAGGGCAGTCGCTAATGATCAATCCCAGATTACCGATTGCTCCCATTTACTGGTTTTTGCCGCTTGGGATAATTACACTGCCGAACGCATTAATGCTGCTTTTGATATGACAGAGACAATCCGCAACTTTAAGAGCGAGTCGGGGACTGCCTACCGCCAAATGCTCTTAAACACCTACCCCACTAGGGATGCTGAAGTGAACTTCACTCATGCCGCCAAACAAGCTTACATTGGCTTGGGTACAGCTTTGATTGCGGCTGCTTATGAGCAGGTGGATTGCACCCCAATGGAAGGCTTTAAACCAGCAGCGGTAGATCAGATACTCGATCTACCAGCCAAAGGGTTGCGTAGCGTTGTCATGCTTCCTTTGGGATATCGAAAAGCAGATGAAGATTGGTTACTCAATTTGAAGAAGGTGAGAAGATCCGCAGAACAATTTATTTCCTGGATCAAATAAATCCCCAGCAGCAGCACAAAAAAATACCAACCACTAGGTTGGTATTTTCTTTTCTAAAGAAAAAATGGGATTGCTGGATCCACTAGTTTTGTGGGCACCCGTTTGCAAGTGGTTTACTAGCAAAACGATCTTTAACCCAAGGTAAGAATGTTTTCTGCGCCTCTACGGGGCTAGTGAAGTGGGTAGCACCATCAATCTCGATATGTTTCACATTGCCACCCAGCTTGCATATCTGAGCTTCGTAGACGTCAACCATCGGCTTTGGCACGGCATCTTTTGTTCCACGAAACATCAGCACCGGTGCAGTAGGTACATTATTCGGAATACCCCCAGAGATCATCGCATCAATCCATGCCTTGGTATTGACTGGAACTGGCCTTACTAAAGACTTGTAATTATCCCCGTAACTGTAAGTCAAAGAATCACTCAATACATGAAAGCATTTATTGTTTGAGAGCTGATCAAATACCTGAGCACCCTCAGGCGTGAACCAATCAGTCAGCTTCAACTTGTCTGGATATGCCGCTTGTAAGCCATACATCATTCCTGCCAAATGTCCCCACATGAAAATATCTTTAGACAGCGGGGCAGAAATTTCATTCATCGCTTTATCTGTATTACCACTATTACTACTCATCGCAAATTGAGCAACACCCGATAAATTAACCGGCGACAAGGCCACAACACCAACGAGTTCGACACCATCAAACGCAGTGCCCTTTTGGGCTAGATATTCCTTAGAGCCGCCAGCCGATAGAACCGAGTATCCACCTTCAGACCATCCGTAAAGCAGGGCCTTCTTGCCAGCGCCTGTTTCTTTAACGGCACCCGCCGCACGAATCGCATTAATCGCATCTCTTCCCTGCGTTTGGCCAACAGAATACTGATGCTTACCACCGCCTCCGAGACCCTGATAGTCAGTAGCCGCTACAACATAGCCTTCTTTGATTAATTCAGATATAGCAAGAATTCCATAGTCCGTCCAGGAATTACCATTGGTCAGGTAATACTCGTTCAACTGCACTACTGGATTAATTTGTTGTGATGGCCCGCAATTCTGTGCGCTACCTGTCGTTCCATGCGACCAAGAAACGATTGGACGACCTCCTTTTGGTGCTGAACCCATGGGGGCAACTAAGAGTCCAGTTGAAATCGTTTTAAGATTATTCACATCTGATGAAATATACGCAATTCGCCAAGCCTGAGCACCGGGAATCTCTGTAGCCACCTTTTCTTTTTTTACAACCTGACCGAGTTTTCCATCCGGCTTTATCTTGGAAGCGGCAATGTAAAACGGTGGGATTGCCGGAACAGCTTGAGCAGTAAAAGATAAAAAGGATCCGCAGGCAATGGCCAGCGCTAGGTATTGTTGAAAAAATTTCATGGCTGATCCTTTGCTGTTAGATGAGTCAGTATATTGGAGCCAAAACCCGATGCTCATCAGAATAAACCCCCACCATTGCTGATGAGGACTTGCTTGTCTTGTGACTTCACTAAGACTTAAGCCTCTGAGCCGTTCAGCCACTCTAATCGACTGTAATTTTCGCTTTTTCCACGACCTTAGCCCAGCGATTTTGCTCCAGCTTAATAAAAGCGCCAAATTGTGCCGGAGTATCACCAACCAATACAGCCCCATCCTCTAACATTCTCTTTGAATCCTCTTTTGACTTAAGACCCTTAGCAATTTCTTTCTGAAGTCTGTCGATGACTGGCTGGGGAGTTCCAGCGGGAACAATAATTCCATACCATTGGGATGTCTCAAACCCTTTATAGCCGGATTCTGACAATGTCGGCACATTAGGCAAGACTTTTGATCTGTCTGCAGAACCAACGGCGAGAGGGCGCAATGTTCCACCCTTAATCTGCCCCATCAATGAAGGCAACCCATTGAAAGTAGCTTGAATCTGGCCACCAATTAAATCCGTCAGCATGGGTCCAGAGCCTTTGTACGGGACATGCACCAAATCTATTCCCGCTTCAGAAGAAAAATACTCCATCGCCAAATGACCGGCACTACCGTTACCAGCTGAACCGTAGTTAATTTTTCCTGGATTCTTTTTGGCATCTGCAACTAAATCAGCCAGTGTCTTATAGGGACTCTTTTCGCTAACCGCAATCACATTAGGGACTTTTGCGACTAAAGTCACGGGGGCAAAATCTTTATTTGGATCGTAAGGTAATTTTTTTCCAAATAATGCGGGGTTGACTGCCAAGGTTCCTACATGGCCCAGCATTAAGGTGTAGCCATCCGGATTGGCACGCTTCACCTCTTCCATCGCAATATTGCCAGCGCCGCCCGGTTTGTTATCAACATAAACTGACTGACCCAAACTGGTACTTAAACTACTTGCCACAGATCTCGCAACAATCTCAGAAGTCCCACCCGTAGCAAACGGCACAACCAATCGTATCGATTTTTCTGGGTAGTCGGCCAATGCTGCGCTTGATGAAATCATCACCGCAAAAGCTATTAAAAGATTTCTCACTAAAACATCTCCCGGTTGTTTTAAGAGCACCCTTAAATATCTCTTGAGAACTCCTTGATATCGCATTATTACCCACAATCAGCGCGGATTTTTACAAGATTGTCATTTAGCTACTGAGTGGCTGCTGGGGGGCGTTGTTGCATTTCAATAGGTACATCATTCAACCCACGGATCCAGTTAAACAACACCAGAATTTCTAAATAGCTCAACTTCATCGAGGGAATGCCCTAAATTTTCCAATATAGTTTCTGTGTCAGCACCAATGCGTGGTGGTGGTGTGCGTAAGGCCGGTCCATTTGTGCGGAATTGAAATGCAGCTTTAGGCAGTTGAATATCGCGATCTAAGCCACACTCTTCTCGAGAAAATGTTCCAAAAAATTGACGATCAATTACTTGATCTGTTTTCATTACCTCAGAGATGCTGAGTACTTTTGCAGCAGGGACGCCAGCCTCATTAATGATGGGCTCCCAATGACTAGCAGAATTTAGCAATAAAGCCCCTTGGATGGCGTCACGCAAAATTTGAGTATGGTTTCTTCTGCTTGCTGCATCCTTGAAACGTTCGTCTAAAAGCATGTCTGCCAAACCAATAGCTTTGAGTAGATTAACAAATTGGTGCTGCTCATTAATGGCGATTGCCAGCAATCCATCAGCAGTTTTAAAAGTAGTTGAAGCAGGCGAACGACTTGGTGCTTCATTCCCTCGCAAGCTGGGGGGATTACCGGTATTCATATATGCAGTCAGAATGCTGGACATCAAGGCCATGCAACTATCCAGCATCGAAATATCAATATGCTGGCCAGCGCCGTTACGTGACCTCTGGAACAAAGCTGCTGAAATGGCATAAGCACCAGACATCCCCATGGCGTAATCTACGACAGGTGGGCCAGACTTTAAGGGACCGCTTTCTGGGGTGCCTGTAATACTCATAAAACCAGCGGCAGCTTGTATCACGCTATCGTAGGCGGGGTATTTTGATTTAGGCCCCGTTTGGCCATAGCCAGTCATAGAGCAATAAATAATATCCGGCTTAACCTTACAAACTTGCTCATAGCCAATATTGCGTCTTGCCATCGAACCAGTGCGCAAGTTTTCCACAATCACATCAGCTGTAGATGCCAATTTCAGAAAGATCTCCTGACCTTCCTTGGTATCTAAATTGAGTGTTAGTGAGCTTTTATTGGCCCCCTGCGTTAAAAATGAAGGGGACATTCCAATATCCCCCAATTTTGCATCTCCTTCAGAGCGCCAGCGGGTAGACTCCCCTTTGTTTACGGGCTCTATCTTGATCACCTCGGCACCCAGAAGCGCCAACTGATATGAGGCATAAGGCCCAGCTAAAACACGTGTTATATCTAAAACCCTTATTCCACTAAAAGCCTGCATAGGTCATCTTTCTTTGTAATTAAAAATACTAACCGCGGAAAATTACTCAAACGCTTTAATACCACCAGCAGAAATTAATCTTTCCCAAAACTTGGTGTCACTTTTTAGGAAATTTCCAAATGCCTCGGGGGAGCTTGAAACAAATACCTCCGTTCCCTCGGACTCTAAAGACTGCTTGACGGCCGGGTTACTCATAGCCGCCTTAATTCCTGCATACAGTTTGTTAACCACCTCGGGTGGCGTACCAGCTGGAGCAAAAATGGCGTTCCATTGAAATATTTCATACCCTAGCAAGCCCGCAGCCCTCATTCCAGGAAGGCCCTCAACTAAAGGAGAGGCGTCTTTGCTGGTCACAGCCAGACCAGTGAGCTGTCCAGATCGTATTAACTGCATTACAGTCGGCGTTGTGGCAAACGTCAATTGCGACTCTCCGCCAACAACGGAAATCACTGCCGGTGACCCGCTCTTGAATGGGACATGAGTCATTTGTACATTGGCCACCTCATTAAACAACACACCAGCAAAATGAGGTCCGGAACCAATTCCTGAGCTGGAGTAATTTAATTTACCTGGGGATGCTTTTGCAAGCTTAATCAAGTCAGCAACAGAGCGCACTCCTAATTCTTTATTCACCACCAACACCAAGGGTGCAATAGTCAACTGCGACACTGGTGCGAATTGATTCTGACGGTAGTCAGCTTTAGCATTTAAAGCGGGGTAAATTGAAACGCTACTAGCGCTTGAGATTAATAATGTATATCCATCAGGTTTGGATTTAGAGACGTACGATGCAGCGGCCGAGCCACCTGCTCCGGGTTTATTTTCAATCACGATAGATTGCCCTAGAGCCCTCCCAAGATAAGGACCCACCAATCTGGCAACCAAATCCGTTCCACCGCCCGGGGCATAACCCACAATCAACTTAATTGGCCTATCAGGATAGTTTTGAGCATCTGCATTACTCACCAGACACATCATTAAAGCAGTGAAAGCAATCCCAGAAAATCTTATCTTCAGAAAATATCGCAACATCAGAGGGGCCATGTGCCATCCACTTCGATACCGCGATCTTTTACTAATTTTTTCCATTGGGCAGTGTCCTTATTAATGAATACAGTAAATTGCTACGGCTTTATAGACATCAGCATGAGCGTTTTCATCCAGATTTAGCGCAATCTGTGAACCCCTGAGAGCAGGGTCTTCTAGAATATTTTTCACAACATCAATTTATTTCATCCTAGTTGCCACAAATTTCGAAACAATGGGCCCAAAGATTAAAACAAATAAGAATCTAGATAACTGCATAGACATTACAAACCCAGCATCCACTGTTGTTGTAGCAGCAATCACCGCAACAGAATCGGCTCCACCCGGACTAGATGCTAAGTAGGCGGTAAATAAATCATAATCTGCTAGGCACCACAAACCAACAGCAATTACGCCACTCAAGATTATTAAAGTGCTAATTGCCATCAGAACTTGGGGTAAAGAGTGCCATGCATGTCTCAGAATCGCGGCATTAAATCGCAGTCCAATGCTCCACCCAATGACCGCATAAGCAGCAGTCAATAATAGTAGCGGCAGATCAATTACGAGCAAGTCAAAATACTGTAAAACTGTGGCCAATATCAAAGGTAAGATCATTGAACCAGCTGGAATAGCAAGCCTATATGCTGCCATCGAGACCCCTATAGCAACAGCCAAGGTGATTGCCAAGTTTGCAGCATCAAACACAATCCACTGGGGCGCAGTTGAAGGCTCTAGAACGCCTGTTGACGCACAGAAATGCGCGATGACTGCAGCAATCGTAGTGACCAAGGCAACACGCAGGTATTGCATGAAGGCCACCAATCGCACATCAGCCCCATAGGCCTCTGCCATCACCACCATGGCAGCTGCTGCCCCGGGAGCTAAACCCCACACCGCAGTGCTGCCAGGGAAAATACCGCGACGCATAAAAAACCACCCCAATACAACACTAGCTGAGAATACGGCCAGAGAGACGCCTATGAAAATTGGCCAATTCTGCCCCATACTATTGAGCACATCAGGCTGTAAACTGCGGGCCATTAAGCAGCCTACAACACCTTGGGCCAGAGCAAAAAATGGCCTTGGAATCATCAAGGCCGCACCTCGAGTAGACATCAGAATTGCGGCAAACATACAGCCCAACAACACAGCAGCAGGAAAATGCCCCAGGTTTAACAATACCGAAAGTAGGATGCTCAATAAAAGCAATGCCATCCAACGGATAGGCAGACTGATATTAGAAAAGTGAAAATTCATTGCTTTAGATTAGTTTTTTTAAGTGGGGTTATATTTGATTGGCAATCACCCCTCAAAACCAAAGGCTTCCGATTTGCGTAATGTTCACTATTCCAAGCTACCGAGCTATAGACCTTAAGTTCCAAACCTGAATGCCTGGCTACTCTAGCTTAATGTTATTTTCTTTGATAAATTTTTGCCAAAAAGCGAGATCACTGATGAATACTTTCTTAAATTTTTCAGGATCTAGTGCGGTTATGTCCAAACCCTCATCATTTAATCTTGCTTTTAATTCAGGGTTTGTCAAAGCCCTACTAATTGAATGATAGAGCTTATCAACAACCGGCTTTGGCGTATTTGGCGGAGCAAAAAATCCAAACCAGCTCAATAATTCATACGTAGGAAGAGCTTCACTAATACTTGGAACGGTTGGCAAAGCCGCATTACGAGTTGTACTAGAAACACCGAGGGGGATGAGGGTCTTATTTTTAATTTGCTGCATGAAGGATGGAACAGTCCCAAACGATAAATCAATCTGACCGCCAATTAAATCAGTAACAGAGCTTCCACTGCCCTTGTAATTGACCATGGTTAACTCAACGCCGCTAGATTTCTCAAATAAAACTGCAGCTAAATGCGGTAATTGGCCCACCCCTGAATTTCCAACGCTGACCTTGTTTGGATTTGACTTGGCATACGCAATCATCTCATTGAGATTTTTGAAGGGGGCCTTAGTGCTCGATACCAAAAGTAGTGGGGAACTTACCAACTGAATGACTGGAGTAATTTTGGCAGTGTCATAGGGCAGCTTAAATAACCAAGGATTAACCGTAATCGCACGATTGGTCATTAAAATCGTATACCCGTCTGGCGCAGATTTGGCCATTACATCAGTACCAATAATGCTTGAAGCTCCAGGCTTATTTTCAACAAGCACAGACACGCCTAAATCTGCAGACATTTTCTCTGCCAATAGTCTGGTAATGACATCCGAGCCACCGCCAGGTGAAAAGGGAACAATAATTTTTATTGGCTTAGCAGGAAATTCTGATGCAGACAGGCTCACCATCGCAAGCGCCAAGAAAATCCCTAATGCCAATTGAGAAAAGTAAGTCCGATTGATCATAATTTATGCCAGGTAAACAACATGAGTAAATTTCAATATCAAGCTAGGTGGTGGAACAGTGATGCAAATGCCTGCTTTGTAGAAGCGGTGATTACTACGGATGTTGGATTCATATTAACTGGTGAAATTGAGTTCATAGTTAACATTTATTTATGACTTTAATTCTTTTAGGTTACTTATGCATCAATTTTCTGATGCCGTCCTTTCTCCAACCCGCCCTATATACGTCAGTAGTGAGCGCTATCTAGAAAATTTATCAGAACTATGATTAATGTATATTTAGGCCATCAATCACATTGGATGGTCATGGATAAAAATATTTTAATAGTCGGGGAGTATGGAAAAATATTTCTTAAGCCACTGACCCAGGTCCTTGGAAAATCCTGGCTAGTTCAACACTGCACCATCGAACAACCCAAATCTGAGTTACTGGAACTTGTTTCCAAAGCCCATATCCTGGTTGTATCAGCTGAATTCGCTTATTCCAAAGACTCCAAGCTAGTCGAGGATTTCATTACGGCGGGCAAGCAACTTCAATTAATTCAGGTGCCATTTTCCGGTATGGACTGGCTAAAAAAGGAATGGCTTGCGACTGGTTGCATCGTTTGCAATACGAATCAGCACTCTGAACCTATCGCTGAATACGTCATGCTGGGCATACTGGAGTTTGCTATCAATATGCGCCATATGGACCGAGAGCTGCGCCAAGGCAGATGGACTTACGGCGGATCCATTGTGCGAGGAATAAAACATAGTGAGATTCAACACAAAACTATTGGCTTTATTGGCTATGGTCATATCGCCAAGAGAGTGACTGAGCTTGCCACCCCTTTTGGAATGCAATTTATCGCTATCAGCCGAAATCCAAAGGTTGATTCCAGATTGAACTGGTGGAAAGATAGTTCACATCTAGAAGCATTATTGACAGAAAGTGATTACGTTCTCATCACTGCGCCGCTCAGCGAAAGTACCAGAGACTTAATTAATGAATCTACGCTTCAGAAAATGAAGCCGAGTGGAGTCATTATCAACGTTGCCAGGGGGCCCATCATCAATGAAGCTGCGATTTATAAGGCCCTTAAAAATCATCAGATTGGCGGCGCACTACTGGATGTTTGGTATCAGTATGCAAGCACTGACAATTTAGAAATGCGGCCGTCAGAACTTCCATTTCACGAGCTGGACAATGTCATTATGACCCCACATACTGCTAGCTGGACCGATCAGCTGGATCAACGGCGGATCGATTCAGTTGTGCAAAATATACAAAACTTTATTAATCAAAAACCCTTAGCGGAGCTTGTTTACTAGACGCCTTGATCGGCTTGATCAATTAATTTTTATAGCCAGGGTCTAGACTTTCCACAAGGCGAAGCATCGCAGGCCACTCCATTTCCCCAAATGGTCTTCTCACATGAGGTTGGTATAAGTGATGGGTCTTCTCAATCACCTCATTAGGTGGCATGGTTAATTTCACGCCTGATGAGAGTGCATCAACCTGAGCCTTGCACGCCATTTCCAGCCAATATAAGGTGTTAAAGGCCTGGGCAATGCTTGGGCCTACCGTCAAGAGGCCGTGATTTCTTAAAATCATCGCCGTTTGATCACCTAAATCCGCAACCAAACGGGATTGCTCATCCAAATCAATCGCGACGCTTTCATAGCTGTGATAACTAATTCCATGAAATCGCATCGCCGTTTGTGTAATTGGCAATAGACCACATTCCATCGCAGAAACAGCCATACCGGCACGTGTATGCGTATGAATGACACAACTAACATTCTCCCTGGCTCGATGTACAGCACTATGAATAACATATCCAGCCTGATTAATTCCAAAATCTGGATTGGGGTTATACACAATCTCACCATCTAGATTAATAGTGATGAGATTGGAAGCGGTTACTTCGTTGTAGATCATCCCATAGGGGTTAATTAAAATAAGCTCCTCTTTGCTATCAGGAACCCTGGCAGTAATATGGTTGTAAATCAGGTCACTCATTCCAAAATGCGCGACCAGTCTATAACAGGCTGCCAAGTCAATACGGGCCTGACGCTCGGCAGCGCTCACAACATAATTGGCTTTATCCATAACTCTTTTAATCCATTGGCTTAATGTTGAAATCACGAATTAACTTTCCAGTGTTCTCGTAATCATTCTTTAAAAACACTGCAAATTCACCGGAAGTGTTTGAAGTGCGAACTTCAGCACCACCTTTTGCTAACTTCGCACGCGTTTCTGGCTCTTGCAATATGAGATTGATTTCACTCAATAAGGTTTTCTGAATAGCCGGGGGCAGACCTACCGGCCCAAAGAGCCCAAGCCAAGCCCCAATTTCAAAGCCTGGGAAACCTTGCTCAACCACTGTTGGGATTTCTGGGGCAAGCTCCGTTCTTTTGAGCGTAGCAACTGCCAAGGGTTTTAGCTTACCCGCTCGCACCATGGCGATACTGGAAGAGAGCGTATCAAAAGTCACCGGCAATTGTCCGCCAATCACATCTGCTTGAGCTTGACTACTCCCCTTGTATGGAATCTGGGTCATTTCTATATTGGCACGCTTAGCCAACACCGACATCACCAAGTTACTGGTGGCACCATTACCAGTAGATCCGTAACTAATAGGGGTTGGGCTCTTTTGTGCGTTTGCAAGAAATTGCTGCAAAGTATTGGCTGGATCATTTGGATTGACCACCATTAAATACGGTAACCACACCAGCATGCCAATTGGCGTGAAGTCCGTCAACGGGCTGTAACTGAGGTTTTTATAAATATGGGGATTGATCGACATCGGTGCGGAAGCGCTCACTAACAAGGTATAGCCATCAGGCTTAGCCTTAGCAGCCATTCCGGCTCCGATACTACCCGCAACCCCGACTTTGTTTTCCACCAAAAATTGCTGCCCCATTCTCTGAGAGAGCCGATCGGCCATGATTCGCGTTACTGTATCTGTTCCCGTACCCGGAGGGAACCCAATGATGATGGTGACAGGCCTATCCGGATAAGCCGCCAGCACCAATAATGAATTGCCCAATAAGACAGCAAATCCCAATGCCTTAATAAAGAATTTAAGTTTCACTAAGCCCCCAATTATTTTTAAAGTTTTATAAATAGTGATAAAGGAGATATTAGTACAAATAATTGAATGAGGAATTTTTACAGCCCTCATGAAGGGAAATGTCGCTTAGAGTGCGACCCCTTAATGCTGTTGATAGCTACTGGTAAGGTACAAAAACCGCCACTATTTCTGCCAGGGTTAGTTCACCCATGCATGGGTTCAACCGCCGTCTCTTAAGGCGGTCAATAGGGGGTGACCTACCGGAAAATTGACATCCTCGATGGCGACACTGACTTCTGGCAAACTTTTAGCAACCTCTTCGCTACCTTGAAAAACCATAGTCCACTTACTAAAGCTACGCTCAGTGATGAGCTTGGTCTCCATTAGCCGGACATTTTTATGACGGCTATCTTTTTGAATTTTTTGCCACAAGGCTTGAATATCTTTTTCTGGACCTTCAATCACTTGGCCAAATTTATTATTTTCGTAAATGAGTGCCCCAGTAATGCCTAGGGCCTGATTATTGGAATAGGAGTGATACAGGAGTCGCATCAATCCCAAAAAAGACATATTTTGAGTTGGTTCACTCACGTAGGTTAATTCGATTAACTGGGGCATCCACCAATACTAGAGAGCACGCATCTCAATTGCTCTAGGCATTTACCCCACCAGCACGAAAAGTAATACCAAAAAAATACCAACCCGAAGGTTGGCATTTGCATTTCAAGAGAGTTCCCAAGCTTTGTTTACTCTGTAATGGCATCGTGACTAGAAATAGCAACAATCGCTGGTTGATTGCTTCGATTACTCCAGGCATGATTACTACCGCGTATCACGGCAATCTCCCCTGCTTTTAGAAGAGTTTCTTTTTCATCCAAAACTAAATAGATTTCGCCTTCAGTAACCAAGCAAAAATCCACCGTATTGGATTTCTGAGAATAAGGATAATTTGGGATCGCTCCCGATGTACATATCTCAGGCGCTCGTGCAGATTTATAGAATGCCTCAACCTGCTCTTTGCTTACCTTGCCACCCCAATTGGCATCAGGAGGAAAAGTAAATACGTTTAAAACCGTTCCAGTCTTTGGCGGTACCAATACATTTGGTAACTGCAATGTTTCTGGAACAATCTTGGCAGGATGGCTATCGATTACCCACATGCGCTGTAATGCAAATCCTGGCCTGGCTGGATCTACTATGACATCAGGAGAAAAAGAATCCGTCACTAATGATGATTTGCCGGGCTCTTTATCAATCGTAATAATCCTTCTTTGCGGCTTAACACCACTTGGAAGTACTTGGTCTGGTTTTGGAAGCATCACAGGAATATCCTCTTCCTGCAATCCCAATCCCTGCTTATCAAACTGAGCCGAGATCATATCGAATCCCATTAAACAGCCAATGCGAGAGCTATCCCATAAGTGCCAAGCACCAACCTGTATAACAATATCCCCGGGTCTAATGACTGTTTTATAGTTGTCCAGCTCAAGACCTCGCTCGCCCTCGAGCACGATCCCAAAGTCAACCGATTCAGTTTTATGCATGTCTGAGACGGTAACGTTGTTACCGCCACCACGATCCCACGAGCGTCCATCCGGCACTGGAATCGGTGCATGAGGCGCAACCAAAGCTGGGATCTCACCATCAACATCGTGATTGGCCAACCAATGTACGGTTCTTAAGTGACCGCCACCTTTGGGTCCAGGAAATTCGTCGGGCCATAAACTAGCATCTTCAACCCCATTCAATGGCTGAGGAGTTTGATTCCAAACCCAATAATCTGTGACCCCTCTTCCAGGAAACTTTGACTCATGTCTAGCTGGAGCCTCACCATCCCAAGAGATGATAGATTTTCCTTTTGCATCATTCCCCGTTACTACACGCCTTACGGCCTTCATTTTCTTCGCCATCTTTGTCCCTGTAATTAGTTAGACTTACTTAATCAGATGTAGCACCAGAATCTTTTACGATTGGGCGCCACTTTTGGATTTCACTCTTTAAATACTCATTCAATTCATTTGGAGAGCTGTACACAACATCAAACCCATCATTGAGCAGCTTTTCTTTAACGTCTTTCGCGTTCAGCGCATCCCCAATTTTTTGATTGAGGAGATTAATGACTGGCTTAGGCGTTCCTGCAGGAACAAACACTCCATATACGAGATCTGCCTCAATTTCTGGATATCCAGCCTCAACAAACGTTGGAATATTGGGCGCTAATTTCGAGCGAGATTTACTAAACACGGCGATGGCCTTCAGCTTCCCTGCTTTGATATACGGCATTGCAGCTGGAAGTCCAACAATCGCTAGCGGTACTTGACCGCCCAACAAATCAGTCAAGGCTGGAGCAGCACCCTTATAAGGTATGTGACTTAGCTTAATGCCCGCCTTCGAATTCAGCAGTTCGCCGCCAATATGCTGAGGGGAACCTGTACCAGCAGAGCCATAAGCGATACTCATGGCTGGTTTTGATTTAGCCAGCGTAATCAGTTCTGGAATCGTGTTTGGCTCAAATGCTGGGTTTGCTACTAACACCATCGGTGAAGATGCAACCTTAGCAACCCCGTCTAAATCCTTCGTGACATTAAAAGGCAAGGACCTATAAAGCGTTTCATTGATTCCCAAAATTCCAACAATCGTGATGAGCATCACGTAACCATCAGGCTTTGATTTTGCAAGAGCATCAGTGCCAATATTCCCGCCTGCCCCTGGCTTGTTATCCACAATCACATTTTTTCCAAGTGAATCTGATAACTTCTGAGCTACCGTTCGCCCCAATACATCTGACGGGCCTCCAGCAGCCTGGGGAACAATTAAACGAATTGCTTTATCGGGATAAATGGTTTGTGCGTTAGCTAGACTTAAATGAAATATGCAGAGAATCGGGGCCAGCACACTAATAATCTTAGATTTCATGGGTAAGCTCCTCATTTAGGCTCAGGATCAATTTCTAGAGCCTCTAAAAATCGTGAAACCAAGTTATATGCAGCAATAGTTGCAGTTAACTCAGTCATGCCCCTCGCATCGAAGTGTTTATTAACAGCATCAAACACCTCTGTTGGGACATGAACATCTCGCGTCATAGAATCGGTATAGGCAAATACTGCGCGATCCACCGCATCGAATGCCTTAGAAGACTCCCAGTTTGCAATCTCATTAATTTGCTCCTGAGAGATGCCTTCCTTTAAAGCGAATGGTGTATGACTAATAAATTCATACTCTGCCTTATTAATTACAGCTATTCTCATAATCACTAACTCGCGAACTCTGCCGCTTAAGAGCGTTTTTTGCCTTACTGCGGTTAATAGATTTAGCCAGCCCTCAGCGATAGGAGGACTGTTTAGCAGCATCTTATAAAGATTGTGCAACTTACCCCTCTCGGACATTATTTTTGCTGTGAGTGGTTTTAAGTCTGGGTTTGCCTCTAAATCTGGATATGCAATTCTTGCCATTACTGTCTCCTCCCTAAATATAGTTTTTTGTTTTAATTAAAAATTGACTTTGTCGGGACCTTTTAGACCCAACATCTTGCGCGCCTCATCAGGGCTTGCCACTTCAAGTCCGAGCCCTTCAATGATTTGACGTGCCTTGATCACCTGCTCGGCATTAGTCTTTGCTAAAGTACCCTTCCCGAGCCACAAGCTATCCTCTAGACCCACTCGTATGTTTCCACCCATGCCCGCGCTCATTGCAGCAATGGGTAGCTGATTGCGACCCGCCCCTAAGACGGACCATTGGTAATCATTTCCAAATAGTCGATCTGCGGTTCGTTTCATATGCACCACGTCCTCGTAATGCGTGCCGATACCGCCCAATATCCCAAATACAGATTGCACAAAAAATGGGGGTTTTATCAACCCTCGATCTACAAAATGAGCTAAGTTGTATAGATGACCGATGTCATAACACTCAAACTCAAACCGAGTTTCATTCTGAGAACATGCATTTAACGCAAACTCAATATCCTTAAACGTGTTTCTAAAAATTAAATCATTGCTACTTTCTAAATGTTGCTTTTCCCAATCATGCTTAAATTCAGTGAACCTAGAAAGCATGGGGAATAATCCAAAATTTAAGGACCCCATATTCAATGAAGCTACTTCGGGGGAAAACTTCATTGAGGGCTGAATCCGCTCGTCTATTTTCATAAATGGGGAGCCCCCACTAGTTAGATTTAAAACTGCATTGGTGCGACTCTTAATTTGCGGCAAGAACTTTGCAAATGCCTCGGGACTCTGGTCGGGCCTTCCAGTAATCGGGTCTCTTGCATGCAAATGAATAATTGCCGCCCCCGCCTCTGCAGCACCTACAGATGCCTCAATGATTTCCTCTGGCGTGATCGGCAGATAGGGGGACATTGATGGAGTATGGATTGCCCCAGTAACGGCACAAGTAATGATGACCTTGGTGTTTTGGCGTTTTTTTTCAATTACTGTCTTCATCTGCATACCATGTCACTTATATTCTTTTATTTTCGAACAATTAGATTTAAAATATTAAATCCATCTTCAATCCAATATACATAAGGATGTGAACAATCTAATTGTTCGAACAAATAATGTCAACCCCTTCAATACGCTTATGACAATAAAATCTAAAGATCTTGAAATTTCTTCCATTCTTGAAAAAGAAATTAAATTAGGCAAGCATCCAATTGGGGCAAAATTACCCACAGAAGATGAGTTGTGTAGGCTGTTTAAAGCGAGTCGCTACTCTGTAAGACAAGCTCTTGGGTCAATGGTTAGCCTAGGGTTAATCTCTCGGCATAAAAGATTGGGCTCATTTGTAATTTCAACAACCAGAGTGAGTCAGCTGATTCAGTCAGTCGCCTCTATTCAGCAACTTCTGAATTACCCAAAAGAAACCATCAGAGAAACTATTCATGCTGAATTTATTACAGTGGATCATGAGTTAGCGGAAATACTTCATTGCACACCGGGAGATACCTGGTTCCATATAGTAGCCCTACGATTTCCAAAGGGATCAAAAATTCCCTTATGCCAAAATAATATTTACATCCTTCCCCAGTTTGCAGGCGTAGTGAAACACAAGAAGCACGATCAAATACCCATAGCAGATCAAATCTCGGAAATGTATGGTGAAGTTGCCGACACCACGCAAATTGATATTGTTGCAACGAATATTGATGGCAATACAGCCAAAATGTTGAAAGTGAAGAATGGCTCACCGGCATTAACCGTCTACCGACGATATGCAAATGCAAAAGGGAATATTTATGAAGTTGGAATTGGTGTACACCCAGCAGAGCGCTATACCTATTCGTTTAACTTTAAAAGAGGTATCCAGTAAAAAATGCTCGTCCTATTTTTCCAATGATAGAGCGCAAAAATAGAAAAACGGCTTAGGACTTTCTGCCTAAGCCGTTCATTTTGTTGGCGAGCCTGCCAAGGACTTGAGCCTCGGAACAAGAGATACTAGGAGTGGTTTGCGCATATACAAACCAGAAAAGATCATTGGGAGAGTAAGTCAAAAATTTTGATGATCGCAGTTTTTTCTCTTTAATTACTTTAAAAATCACTATTCAAACTTCAGAATGAAGTCCATCAATTGATTTCTAGCGAAACTAATGCTCAGCCTTATTTAAATCAGCAGAGTTATCTTGATCCAAGTTGGCATGCAAATACTCAATGGTGTGGGGCAAATCTAAGCTCAGTTGATCCAGGGGTTGCAACCAAACTTTCGCCTCTTCTATTATTAGCTCAAGCAAATGACCCCCATGGGTCTTATCTGCGCTTAAAAAATGAAGGTGAAATCCCGGAACAGAAATGGAGTGCATAAAATCTGGAGTCCAAAAACCAACTAACTGACCCGAAATACGTTCATACCTAAATTCTCGCTGGTCATCAGCCACATCGACCAAGGGTCGATAAGCATCTTGCTTGGGTACAGAACGTGCGCGAATCTTTGTAAATGCGCCCTCTACTCGAATTGCATAAATCAGATTGTTTGAAAGCATTGACTTGGCTATGACTCGCTGTAAGTCAAGATAGCTGCCATTCTTGGGCGCATCAAAGGATTTAACTGGATTGAAATAGGTAACGCAGGCGTAAGGTGTCCCTATATTTAAATTGGGGATTAGGGCGGATCCATCCGACCTCAATTGGTAAAAAATGCCATCAACAAGCACCATTTCGCCATCAAGATCATTGAAGGTTCCCAAGCCAAAATCGCCATGACCCAGCACTTGATGAAGCGTCTTGTCTTCCCTCAAAATACCTTGCACTAAAGCATTTACTGGTGAAGAAACGTATAAGGAATTAGTCATTATCAAAGTATAAAGATGAAGTTGGCTTACGACTCACTTTTAAAGAGCAACTTTACTACTAAACCATCAATAACAGAGGGCAAAAGTCATGGGTTTAAGATGAGTTTAAAGATATCCATGTATTCGACTGCGCTTATATTTAGTCGATGTTAATATGATCTTTAGTCAATCGAACTTGGGATATTCATGAGGCATTTTCTTGGTGTGATCGGTGGCATGGGGCCCTTAGCTACCTCAGATTTTTTGAGAAAATTAGTGGATCACACGTCCGCTAAGAATGATCAAGAGAATATACCCGTCATTGTTTATGGTGATTGCACTACGCCAGATCGCACAGACAGCATCATTGGTGACGGGCCGTCACCTTTTCCTCAACTACTAGAAGCCGTGCAGTTTCTTAATGGTGCAGGTGTTGGCAGTATTTGCATTACTTGCAACAGTGCGCATCATTGGCACAGTGAGTTAGAGAAACATTCTGAAGTGCCTGTTTTTAATATCATCAAGTCCAGCGCAGACCAGGTTCGCAAGAAGAATCCCAATATTAAAACTGTTGGCGTGCTTTCTACATTTGGAACATTCCAGGTTGGAATTTATGAAAAAGCGCTTAAGGATCTTGGCTTTAATGTCGTGTTACCAACCCATGAAGAATTTAGAGACTTTGTTTCTCCTGGTATTGCCTTAATCAAGGCAGATCAACTGCATGAAGCAGAGATTGTTTTTGAGAAGGCATCTGATTGCCTGGTAAAGCGTGGCGCAGAAATTGTTATTTTGGGTTGCACTGAGATTCCTCTTGGCATGCAACAACAGTACGCCAGAAACCCAGATGCTTTCGTAGATTCAAGTGATGCGTTGGCGATTAGCATTGCAGAGTTTTATTCTAAATACTAGTAGTTATATGACGCTTACCAATGCTGTTCGTCAAGTCTCAGCAGGGACGATCGTAGGACTCAGCGCGGTAATTTATTCCATCTCCTACGGCGCCCTATTGTTTTCCGGGCCCCTATCAAAATATATTGGTTATGGCATATCAATTGCCTTGATTACAGCCATCATTGGGGCTCTATTTGGCCTGCTGTCGGATGAGGGCACATTTATTAGCGGTCCAGATTCTAATACGATCGCAGGAATGGCTGGTGCTATGGCAATACTGACCACCTTCGGTATTGCTGAAACTGAAACTCT
The DNA here is from genome assembly GCA_947450605.1 of Burkholderiaceae bacterium. Lineage (GTDB taxonomy): Bacteria > Pseudomonadota > Gammaproteobacteria > Burkholderiales > Burkholderiaceae > Polynucleobacter. The sequence continues at coordinate 5,709 of CANFWB010000021.1, read as the reverse complement.
GCAGGTGGCCATCGAGATAATCGTATGCGCCTCAGTGATTAGTGGGATTGCCTTTTATCTGATTGCTCACTTTCGACTGTCGGGCTTTATTAGATACATCCCTTTTTCTGTCATGGCAGGCTTTTTGGCTGCCACAGGGTGGTTGATGTCTAGTGGATCTTTAAATATTATTGCCGGCACCCCATTAACCATGGTTGGCTTGCATAAATTGATAGATCACCCGCTCATGCCGCATTTCTATGTGGGGATTTCAGTTGCCCTAATACTGTTTTGGCTCTCTTCTTATATATCGACCGCCATTCTCATTCCCATCACGCTCATCGTAGTGACGATTGTGATTAATCTTTTCATACTCAGTGGGTTTTGTTCTGGGGAATTTTGTAGCAAGGAATACTGGCTCTTTACTCAGTTAAAAGATAACCAGTGGCTACCACCGTGGGGTATTGACTTTAGAGCTGAGCATTTGCGTGTAATTTTTGAGATTTTGCCAACTATTGCGATTGTAAGTTTTGTTGGTCTGCTGACTATTTTGCTATCAATAGCCAGTCTAGAATTAAATTCTAAGAAAGAGTTTGAGTTAGATAAAGTAGTGAAGGCCCACGGCACTACATCATTTCTCGGAGCAATTTTCGGTGGATTTATTGGCATCATTTCTATTAGCAGAACAACGCTAAATCAATCTGGTGGTGGTGGAAAATTATCAGGCTTAATTGCTTCCCTTATTTGCCTGGCATTTTTTCTAGGTGCAGGGAATATCTTGGCATACATCCCAAGGGCCGCCTTAGGCGGACTCATCCTTTTTTTGGGCATTGGAATGCTTAAGCAATGGCTATGGGATCAACGTCATGTGGTTTCAAAAATTGAACTAGCCCAAATTTTTCTCATTCTCTTTTTGGTCGCGAATTTCGGCTATCTCTATGGCTTTGCTGCAGGGATGATTATTTCTTGTTTTATTTTCGTGATTACCTATAGTCAATTAGGACTTGCATTTCCGGCTGCAAATTTATCAGAATTTTCTAGTTCCTTGGTTCGCTCAGAGGGTCAGGTAAATGTATTAAAAAATCAGGGCGAAAAAATTGCTATTTATCGATTGAATGGTTATGTATTTTTTGGTTCAGCCAGTAAGATTGATGCTGTATTTAAATCTATCAATATCGATCTATTAGAAGGCGTGATCATTGACTTTAGCTATGTCAGCGGGATTGATCGATCTGCAATTAGTGTTTTCCAAAGAATTCTTCGGCGCTATGCAGGCACGAAATTACATTTTTACTTAGTCTACTCAGATAAAAATCAAGATTTAGTTCAATCCATCGCGCCCATTCATGCTGACATCCGGCAAGTATCTTATTTGGATTCGCTAGATAATGCCATTGTGCTGGCAGAAGAGGGTTTAATTAATGACTCAGGTTTAATTTCAACAGTAGAAGATACTTTTAACTTCTTAGACTCTCCGCTAGATCGCGAGAATTTCAAAAAATACTGTGTTTTAAACCATGCCCCTACAAATCAAATCATCGCAAAAGAAGGTGACCTTGATTCTGGGGAGATTTACTTTTTGGAATCTGGTGAGCTAGGGATTGGCAAATGGGTTGATGGGAAATCATTAACGCTTGCCAGGTTCCTGCCCGGCTCTATTGTTGGAGAGATATCGTTCTACACCCATAGCGCGAGAACTGCCACTATCCAGACTTTATGCCCCTCATCGTTCTACATGCTTAATTTTGAGAGTTTGGAGAAGATGAGGTTAGATGATCCGGCTCTAGCCACTCAACTAGACCTCATGGTGATTAAAAAATTATCTAACTCACTGCAAAGATCAAACAAGTTACTTGCAACCTTAGTTCAAAAGCCAAATTAGCGAATGGTATTCATTCCGCAGTTTTGAATGACTTCACGAGCCTGTTCTGAGCTAAGGAATTCAATCAGTTTTTTGCTACTGGTGAGAATTAGTCCAACATAATCAATACCAGAACATTGGCCAGTTCACTGCTGAGTTGAATGGCGATATTAAGTCCGAAGGGTTCTTAATGGTCTCACGCAACCCTTCAACAACTTCGTACCCCAATCCAAAATAGTTCACTGCTCTACTCGCAGACCTCTATGTCTTTTTTGGGGTTGCACTAAAAGATGTATCGAGATTACTCACATACTTTGTGCCACAGAAAGAAAAACGACTTAGGAATTTCTCCCTAAGTCGTTGATTTCATTGGTGGGCCCACCAGGACTTGAACCTGGGACCAAAGGATTATGAGTCCTCTGCTCTAACCAACTGAGCTATGGGCCCTATAACCTTATTGTAATTGAAGGGTCAATGCCCTCCCACATTCAAAGGGGACAATTTCATTTAAAATCAATTAAGATATACATAATTATATGTATATCTTAAGGAGCCAATGATCATGATCGTTTCCAAATGGGGTAACAGTCTAGCGATTCGATTGCCTTCCCAGGTGGTTGAGTATTTAAAACTAAAAGAGGGTGATGATATTGAGGTCCAGGTAGCCGATAAAAAGCATTTTCAAATTAGAAAAAAACCCTCTCTACAAGAGAGGATTGAGGGTCTGAGAAAATTCCGTGGACGCATGCCTACTGATTTTCACTTTGATAGATCCGAGCTAAATGAACGCTAAGAAAATATTTTTTGATACAAATACCTTGCTTTACTTGCTGTCCTCAGATGACAAAAAAGCAGACTGGGTAAGCAAAAATCTCCAGCAGTCTAATGTGATTAGCGTTCAAGTTTTAAACGAGTTCACATCAGCTAGTCTTAGAAAAATAAAAATATCTAATACTGAGTTAGATGAGTTCTTGGATTTATTTGCATCCACGTTCAATGTAAGAGCACTGGATATGGATACTTTTGAAACTGGATTGATGGTTTCCAGGCGCTATGGATATCATCATTATGACTCAATGATTATTGCTGCTGCGCTACAGGCGGGGTGCGAGAGGTTGTACTCAGAAGATATGCAGCATCGACAAATAATTGATAAGAGATTACAGATCGTGAATCCTTTTATCTAAAGGATTCACGATACTGAAATCAAACAACTATCAATCCTCTTCGAGGAAGGTCTTGAGTTTGTCACTACGGCTTGGATGACGCATCTTTCTCAAAGCTTTGGCTTCAATCTGACGAATACGCTCACGCGTTACATCAAACTGTTTACCTACTTCTTCAAGAGTGTGATCTGTGCTCATTTCAACACCAAATCGCATACGCAATACTTTTGCTTCGCGTGGTGTTAATGAATCGAGAACATCTTTCACGACATCTCGCATGGAGTCATGCAATGCTGCTTCTGCTGGAGCCAATGTATTGCTGTCTTCGATGAAGTCACCTAAATTCGAATCCGCATCATCACCAATCGGCGTTTCCATGGAGATTGGCTCTTTAGCAATCTTCATAATCTTACGAATCTTGTCCTCAGGAATTTCCATCTTGAGAGCCAAGGTTGCAGCATCTGGCTCATGACCAGTTTCTTGCAAGATTTGACGGCTAATACGGTTCATCTTATTGATCGTCTCAATCATATGAACTGGAATACGGATCGTACGCGCTTGGTCAGCAATAGAGCGGGTAATTGCCTGGCGGATCCACCAAGTTGCATAAGTAGAGAACTTATAACCACGGCGATATTCAAACTTATCTACCGCCTTCATCAAACCGATATTGCCTTCCTGGATCAAATCCAAGAACTGCAAACCACGGTTGGTATATTTCTTGGCAATCGAGATTACCAAACGTAAGTTGGCTACCGTCATCTCACGCTTCGCTTCACGGGTACGCTTCTCACCCGCGATCATTTGCTTGTTGACTTCTTTTAACTCTGGAAGTGGCAATACAACGCGTATTTGAATATCAATCAACTTCTGCTGCAGTTCTTGAATCGCTGGTACGTTACGCTGCAAGAGGGCGTTATATGGCTTGTTTTCTTTGAGTAGCTTGGTAGTCCACTCTAAATTCATCGACATCTTAGGAAAGTCTTTCAATACTTCACCACGATTCACGCCCACCTTATCAACCAGCAAACTCACGATACCGCGCTCGAGTTTCCATACTTGATCTACTTGTGAACGCATGGTGTCGCACAACTTCTCAACACTCTTTGCGGTCAGGCGGAAACCGAGTAACTCACCACGAATCGCTTCTTGCGCCTTGATGTAGGCCGGGCAGTTATAACCCTCTTTATCAAAGGCACGACGCATCTTGTCAGCCTGCGTACGAACAATCGCAAACTTCTCCAAAGAGATTTGCTTTAATTCTTCTAATTGCTTAGCGTTAGCTGTAGCTGCACCACCGCCACCGCCTTCATCTTCGCCGCCATCTTCGTCGCCTTCTTCTGCATCTGGGTCAACTTCTGGCTCTTCAGGTCCCAGCTTGATATCTTCAGCATTAGGATCAACCAATCCATCCACAAATTGGTCAATCTCCATCTCGCCACTAGCAATTTTGTCTACGTTAGCAAGAATTTCACCGATCGTGACAGGACAAGCAGCCAATGCCATCACCATATCTTTAAGACCAGCTTCAATCTTCTTCGCAATAACAATCTCGCCTTCGCGAGTTAGCAAATCAACGGTACCCATCTCGCGCATATACATACGCACTGGATCGGTTGTGCGACCAAACTCTGAGTCAACAGTGGCTAAAGCGGCTTCCGCCTCTTCTTCGGCCTCTTCCTCGGAAGTGGTTGCTGAAGCATTCTCATTTAGCAACAGCGTTTCAGCATCGGGGGCTTGCTCATAAACAGTAATGTTGATGTCATTCAAGAGACTAATCAGCGTTTCTAATGCATCCGCATCAGACAACTCATCCGACATCACGTCATTCATTTCGCCATGAGTTAAATAACCCTTGGACTTACCCATCTTGATCAATGTCTTCAGGCGAGTACGGCGTAATTCTTGTTGCTCTTCAGAGCCCAACTGTTGTGCTGCGAATTCTTTCAAGAGCGCTTTTTCTTTTGCCTTACGCTCACGCGCTTTTTGACGATCAGTCAAAATAGGTTCAGCACCTTCAACAGGAGCGTCCGCTTTTGGCTTGCGACCTTTTTTCACTTCCTCAGTCACTACGGCCTCAACTTCAAGCGCCTTGGCCTTTTTGTCCTTAGATTCCTTAGTATCTTGAGCTACCCCAGCCTTTGGAGCAGTCGTAGCCTTACCTTTTTGTGGGGCCTCCACTTTAACTTCTGGTTTAGCTGGTGCTTTTGCGACTGGCTTCACTGCTTTAGCAGGAGCCTTCGCTGCTGGCTTAACAGCTACTTTCGCAACGGGCTTTGCCGCAACTTTAGCGACTGGCTTGGCTGGCGCCTTGACTACTTTTGCAGGGGCTTTAGCTACCGCCTTAGCAGGCGCTTTTGCAGCAGGCTTTGCCGCAACTTTAGCTACTGGCTTGGCTGGTGTTTTTGACTTCACTACTGGTTTAGCAGGAGTCTTCGCTTTTGCCACTGGTTTAGCTGGTGCTTTTGCCTTCACCGCTGGTTTAGCAGCAGTCTTCGCTTTTGCCACTGGTTTAGCTGGTGCTTTTACTGATTTAGCAGCTGGCTTAGCTACAGACTTAGTTGCTGACTTAGCTACTGGTTTGGCTGGTTTTTTCTTGATATTTGGCATTTATTAGCACTTACTCACATTACTGATGATTGATCTCGACTGATTAAGCACAGCCTCGTTGTCCACTTGCCCCAAATTTCTTCAAAATAAAGC
>CANFWB010000020.1 GCA_947450605.1 Burkholderiaceae bacterium | reverse complement strand
ATTAAAAGTTGCCGACTATGGTTACGTGCTTGAGAACGGCAAGATTGCTACTCATGGCCCAGCAGATAAATTGATGCATGATCCTGCTGTGAAAGCTGCCTACCTTGGCGGTGCTGGCGGTCATTAAGCAGGCATTATTTGGTTGTTCATGAAAAAGCCCTCACTAGAGGGCTTTTTCTATTTCACAATCTGGGGGTGCGGGGGGGGTGCTTTAGGAAAGTAAAAGCAATGTACCCTTGATTAGTAGACCAATAGCAATTGCTAAAGTAAAAATAGAAAAGATGAGCTGGGTATGTGGGCCGCTTAATTTTTTACCAAAGAGTAGGCCTAGCAGTAAGCCACCCAAAGCTGCGATAGCAAAGGGCGCAGCAACGAGAATATTGAGATTGCCTGTAGCTGCCGAGAATATGGCGCCACCACCAGTAATAATGGCCAGCACCCCGAGGGAGGTTGCCACAATGGATTTGACTGGCAGATCTGTGTAGCGCTTTAGCGCAGGGACGATGATGAAGCCACCACCAACACCTAGTAAGCCAGATAAAAAACCTGCGAGGCTTCCGGCAAGCATGAGTGCGCGTGCGCAGGGTAAGGTCCATTGCAGTTTTCCAATGGCTGGATTCATGAGGCAAGGAGGGGGCTTTCTATTTTCCTCGGGAATGCCTTTGATTTCATTGCGAGCTTGACGTAATAGGCGAATGGCAACGTATAGCAAGATCAGGCTAAACAGAATCTGTAGGGGCGCATTTGGGATCTTGGGTGCAAGCCAAAGCCCAACTGGGGATAGTGCTAAGCCAAAGATTGCCATGAAGCCGGCCGCCTTATAGCGCAGAATCTTATTTTTTAAGCCTAGGATTGCACCAATGCTAGAAGCCAGGGCAACGGCGCAAAGGGCGATGGGGGCTGCTTCAGCAATGGGAAGGCCCAAAAAGAACACTAAGAGGGGTACTGACAAAATGCCACCCCCAGCACCCGTGAGGCCCATCAGTACACCCACTGTGATTCCTAGGGCAGGGCTGGTAAGGGTTGAATAGTCCATTGCAATTTATTGTAGATTAATATAGTATATAAATATATATAATATTAATTCAACGGGAAGACTATTTTGAGCTCAAAGCCAGCCGCGCTGATTAAAGACTTTTTTGATCCAGAAACCTGGACTTATACCTATATCGTCTATGAAGGGGATGGGGCCCCTTGCGCCATCATCGACTCAGTGCTGAACTACGATCCTAAATCCGGAAGAACTAGTACAAAATCTGCAGATCAGGTGATTGCCTTTGTTCAGGATCACCAACTTCAGACGAGCTGGATTTTAGAGACCCACGCTCATGCAGACCACTTAACCGCAGCTCCTTACTTGCAAACCCATTTAGGTGGCAAGTTGGTCATTGGGGATCACATCACGAGTGTGCAAGCCGTATTTAAGGGCGTATTTAATCTAGACGACCGCTTTCAGGCTGATGGCGCCCAGTTTGATCATTTGTTGAAAGACGGCGAATCCCTTGCTTTTGGAAGTCTCTCATTAAAAGCGCTATTTGTGCCAGGACATACCCCCGCATGTATGGCTTATGAAATCGGTGACGCTATTTTTGTAGGTGATACCTTGTTTATGCCGGATGTAGGAAGTGCGCGCTGCGATTTTCCAGGCGGTGATGCGAAGACTCTGTATGGCTCAATTCAAAAGATCCTATCGTATCCAGGGCAGACTAAGCTGTATATGTGCCACGATTACCCCCCTACCGATCGGCCGCCAGCATGCGTGACAACGGTTGCAGAGGAGAAGCTGAGCAATATTCACGTGCATGATGGCATTGCAGAAAACCAGTTTGTGGAGATGCGTACTGCTCGAGATAAAACCTTGGAGATGCCGGTACTCATACTGCCTTCTATTCAGGTGAATATCCGTGCGGGACATTTTCCTGAGCCAGATAGCAATGGCATTGCTTACTTAAAGATTCCGTTAAACGCACTGTGACATCAATGACGACTATGAATATGCCTATCTCTAAAGCGGAGCTAAAGAAGATGCAGTCTTCAGCAGATGATGCTTGCAAGCTGATGAAAGTCCTATCCAACCGGGACCGCATGATGTTGTTATGTGAAATCGGCCAAGCTGAGAAGTGTGTGGGCGAGTTGGAAACTGCGCTAGATCTTCATCAGCCAACCCTCTCTCAGCAGCTGACTGTATTGCGTAAAGAGAAGCTAGTCAAAACACGTAGAGAGGGTAAGCAGATTTACTACTCACTCTCAAGTCAGGTAGCTGTAGCGGTCATGGGTTTGTTATATAAGCATTTCTGTAAGAAGTGAACGTTTGAAATCATTCAATCGTTTTTAAAAGGAGTTCAATATGAAATGTAACGTCGGTGGTATCGATCGTATTTTGAGAATCTCAGTAGGCGTTGTGCTTGTAGCGCTTGCAGCCAATGGCATCGTGGGCTGGTGGGGTTGGCTCGGACTGATCCCTTTAGCTACAGGTATTTTCCGTTTCTGCCCAGCGTATCCGCTAATGGGAATGAATTCTTGTGGCACATCTGGCGGTAAGGATTCTTGCTGTAAGTAAGAGGCTCTACCCGAGACTAGGTTCATTGGGTAGAGGCTCAATGAACCTTTTTTACATCTATAACCCTTATTTTTCCAGCATAGAGACTGTGTAGTAAAAAGATAGCAAAGAATGTCACTCCTACTAGCCAGTGAGTTAGGACTACTGCTTCACGTATCTCTGCAGAGCCGTAATATAGCAGCGCACCAGATATCAGGAGTGCTACCAAAAACCCTAGCTGACTCAATCCACTAAGCAATTTTCTCTTGGATTTGAGTCCGGCCTTGAGGTGAAATGGCAGTATCGAACCTAAAGCAATGCTAGCTAGTATTGCGGCTACCCCATGCCATGCCAGAACGGCATGTGCTCCAAGGAGGCTGCGCTGTATCTGAAACTCATGACCCAATAAATAAGCGGTGCCTGTGAGGGAGCAGCTTAACATTCCCATTAAAACAAAATTTCTTTGCCATGAAGGCATCTTTCCAAGTCGGCTGATATTTTTCATGTTGTAAGGGTATTTGGGATTTTGATTGCCTGTGCTGAGAAGTGAGCTAAGCAGGGGTGATTGGTATTTCTGGAAATACTGACTACCTTTGTTAAAGCATCTGCATAGACGCATTGATCTGCGATCACTGAGTAAGACTCAGAAAATTCAATGTGCTCATGATTGATTGGGTTCACCATAAAACTGATCGATGCTTTATCTCTTCTGGCAAAGTACAAACTGCTGGTGGCAATGGCGCCTTCATGCATATTGCCTAGATTAATCAAATCGTGAGGATTGGCTGGATGTCTAATTTGGATATCTCGTGCTTCAGTTCCGAACACCCGGAGATCTCCGCCGGCATTGACTGATCCCGATTGAAGTCCAGCAGATTGAAGGACGCTGACTGCGAGATCTACGGCAAATCCTTTGGCGATTCCTCCCAGATCAAGACAGAGAGGCTTATCGGATTGCACTAAAGTGGGCTCTAAAAATTGGAGATGTTCAATGCCGCCAAACTGATCTGCTCTAGCACCGACTTGGATATTGGGGTGGTGAGGTAGAAGTCCGCTAGCGACTAGATGGTATCCAATTCCGCAATTGAAGAGTCCGCCAGAATGTTGATGGATCTCTTGGGCGATCTTAAGAACTTTGGCCGTCCAGGGGTGAATGCGAATCGCTTCAAGATGACAACGTGCATTGATGTGAGAGAGCTCACTCTCAGGGTTGTGAAAGCCCATTAAAGCCTGCACTTCTTCAATGGCTAAAAATGCATTCTCAATTGCATTAAAAGAATGCCTCCCATCTGGGATGTCTATCTCTACAAAAGTGCCCAGGATTGGTTTGCAGCGAATCATCTTGCTTTAGACGCCTGGGCTTGGTTTTTTAGTGCCAAGTCATATAAGACGGTCACTCGTTTAACCCCATCTGTCAGATGCTTACAGGAAAGAGTGGCGCCACCAATATTCTGAATATCTTGATTTAATTTAATTGGATCTGATGCCGTCTTGCCAATGAACTGATTTCTCCATTGAGCTTCGGCTACCTCGTAACCATAGGACTCAACATAGTCCAATATCTCAATGCCGGTAACCGCACCAGTTGGGTTTAGCGCAACTGCGTAGGTGATCATTTCATGTTTGCCTACTACCTCATCCACAATAAACCAGCCGCCATCCGCCGTTTTCCAAATACGATCACCTTGAAATGGTTGCCGAACACTCGATGCGGAACGCATCTTGTCTTGGAGATCATCAGTAATGATGATGGGATTTTTTATGAGAGATTTGTTTGGAAAAAGGATTTTTTGAGCCTGCTCTACTGAGACATAAATCTTGGCTTGGGCAATGATAGGTGCTGATGTGGCTAGTAGACCGATGATGAGTAGGGGGTTAGGTTTCCAGTACATGATGGGATATATTTCTAATAAGTGATTATTTTTAGGTAGTAAGTAGTGCGTTCGCTTGAAAGCAGAGATCTTCAATCTCCGAATTGTTATCCTGCAAGTCCGATAGGGCTTCGAACATCATCAAAGCCCTTTCTCTCGCAGTTGCGCAATGGGACGATTGAAATTGAATCAGGTGTATTAATGCTGCCATTAATAAGTTTTGAGTTGCCATCATTACCCTTGGTTGATATTGAGAAATTGAATTTCTAGTTGAGTGGGAAGCCCACTTTGACGATGAACTCATTCAGGGAGTGGCTATCCCAAACACGGGCGTTTGAACATTCAGCCGTGCCATCACCCATGCAGGTATTTCCTTTTAGCTGGTAGCGCCATGCACCAGTAACCCACCAGTCTTTTTCTGCATAGTGCAAATTGGGCCCAACAAAGGTTGCTTTTTGGACTTGGTTTTGTAGGTTGTAGCTAGAGTAATCATTATGAAAGCGTGCCTCAACGCCACCAGACCATTTAGGAGCAAAACGATAGGTAGCGCCAACAAGAAAATCGAGCATAGATTCAGGCACATTGCCGTTACCAACAAACTTCAATTGCTCATTAGCCACTACAACGTTACCGGCCAGAACTAATTTATCGTCAATGAAGTTGGACTGCAGTAGTAAGCGCGCTTCTATCTCATTTTTATTTTTACCAAGAGTGGGTTCCAAATAGAGTCCAATGCCGACGGGTGAAGTCACCGGGTTGGTGATCCGATAAATTGCCTCTAGTGATCCGCCCTCAAGGCCGCCTTTTCGATAGGGTGAGGCCGGGTCATGTGATTCTGGGACAGGTTGCCCACCTGTACATGTTGACCTATCTCCACAGGCCTCGGGGTTGGTGTAATTCTGATTGGCATTGACATAGTAAGCATTGAGGTAACCGGCCAATTGAAAATCATTGGTTACACCATATTCAAGCTCAGACCGAGAGAACCAGGCGTTATAAGAACCTGCTGCTTGTTGTTTATTGAGCTGTAAGCGCTGCTCAAATTCCAGCTTTCCCTTGGGTTGTAGATCCAGGGTATAGATCCAACCAAAGGCACCTTCACCTGCATTTGCAAATGAAAAGTGGAGTGCTGTGGCTAACAAGACGGCAAATAGAGTTATTCGTTTGATGGTCATTTTCATGTTGATGGGCTGGTTGATAAAAGTAATTGAGAATCATTCGCAATATACAGTAATTGAGAATAATTATCAATTGAGAAAATGACCACTTAGCTTGTAAGATCAATGCCTATGGATTCGGAAGCCCTTGAAAAGCTCGTCACAATGAAGATGCCTTTTGGTAAGCATGCTGGCCGAGCCTTGGCCGACCTGCCCGGTAATTATTTGGCGTGGTTTGCGCGCGAAGGATTTCCTAAGGGCGAGCTGGGGCAGTTGCTAGAGTTAATGCACACCCTAGATCACAATGGTTTACGAGGTTTATTGGCGCCCATTCAGCGGGCTCATGGGATTTCTGCCCGCACTCGCGAGCACTAGCGCTTACTTGGGGCGCACTATGAGAGTGACGCGATTGCGTTCATAGCTCACGGTGGAAGAATTCGGCGGGCTACTTTGGGAAAGGGTGGCTTGCATCAGACTTTGCGTCTGAATCTCCTGCAACAGCTTTTGAGCCAATTCGGCATTGCGATCGTATTGAATTTGCACACTAGAAACCCGCCCGGCTTTGATATTGGCAATTATTGCCGCCACCTTCTCTTTTGAATACTCATCAAAAAAGACGGGATACCACCCGCCTACTGGCGGCGGAGAATGAGGTGTGACTCTTTCTGATTGCTTGCTAGGCCGATTTTCCGTGGCATCTACCGGCAGATGAAAGTCGATACCCGTATTCTGAACGAGCTCTGCATAAGAGATGGGCGGGCTCATTTGCGCTTCATCGGTGTTTTCTACCCAATGGGCCCAAGCCATCCTTTTGGTCGGATCGTAGACTAACTTAAACAAATGACTTGGAACGGTGACTTTGCCCTTGCCAATGCTGCCTGCCTGGCCAACGGATCCGGTAAAGACATAAATATCACCCTGGGCTCGCTTGATATACATCCTGGTGGGCTCTTCAACTCGCTTAGCCCAGATACCCTGATTGTTCTGTCTAGCTTGCGGCATCATATTCGCCAAGGAGAAGGATTGGGCCATACCCCTCTCCTGAGTCATATCACCAGCGGGAACGTTATGTCCACGGTCATAGCCGCTGCCACGGTAGTCAGATAACAGGGCTCGTTCAGTCAAGCGCAGTCTACTCTCCTCATAAAACTGATTACTGCGACGAGGGTGTGGCGCTTGTAGTTGCTCCCCATTTAATTTCTCAACCGTATAAATCGGTTTTTTATCTAAGGGCGAGTAGTAGATAGCAAAATCATCAAAGCAAAGATCACGCCCAACTTGGGTGGTGGAGGGAATTTGCTGAGCTGGAAATAGATCGATGCATTGTTCAAAGAGGGCAGAGGCGCTGAGCGGTACCCAGAGGGTGCCGAATAAGAGGAGGTGAGCTAGCCATTTCATCATCTAGCAGTGTAATGAGTCATGGCAAGGGTGTTCGAGCATCCCCAGCATTTGCTTCCTAAAGTTGGCCCTAGAGTGAGTATTGATTACGCTGTATGGGCCGCTTAGCACCCAAATGAATTTCATTATGAGGCACTTGATTTGAGTAAATCGCAGAGTACTGCCAGTGTCTAAGGAGTACTACAGGTAGAAAAATAAGGCATGCTGGTTACTAGATATATGGCCTCACCCAGTCTTTTGAGGTGCAAAATTTGTAAAAAAGTACTTTTTTCAGCTGTTTTTTATTATATGAAATAAGCCCTCACTAACATCTTTAAGTTATTGAAATTAAAGGATTAAATGTCAAATTAAAGGGCGCTCATAGGGATCCTGCTGATTTCAAGACCTATAAGTTATGGAAATGGCTTTCTTTATTCTTGACTTGATATAAGAACCTTCTTAGGATGACTCATGTTTTTTACTTATTGCACTGCAACATAAATCTGAAGCTTGATTTTTTGGGGTACTGCAAGACTATGAATGATTAAATGTTTTTATACAAATTCGAGTGATAGGCGACTAGTGCAGCCAGTAATGGCTAGTGCTAAAGAGTTGTTGTCTCATGTCCTTTCGCCTGTGTATCGGGTGATGAATGGTTTGCTGATTGTCAGTGTGTTCATGATCGTAGGGCTCTGGCTCTCGGGCAATGGCACACAAGCAGGTGCATTTGATTTGGCCCGCATCCTAGTTCCCGATGAAGCTCGGCACATCGTTTGGCAAAACGGCTTTGGAATGCTCGATCAATACCAAGAAGAGGCCCCAAAGGCGATCTCTGACAATGGGATTGCTAATGTCATCTATAGCAAGGCCTCAGCTACCTCTGGAAGCGGCCTGATGAGTGCTAAGCGACAAACAGTTGCCCTTCTGATGCCATCAGTAGCCCATGCGCAGGTAAAGCCGATTTCGCATCTATCTGATCGTATCCCAAGCTCAAAAATTGACCCTCAGGCCCTGGATTCAAGGTTGATGGTCTCCATTCAAAATCAACGTGCGGTCGCTGACTTCTTTGAAAAGAAGTACAAGCTTGATCGCGCCAAGATCGAGGAGTACGTTTCCAATACCGTGTTGATTGCAAAAGAAGTCAATATCGACCCCGTCCTCTTGCTTGCAGTGATCTCAGTTGAGTCAAACTTTAATCCGTTGACCAAGAGTGAAGCTGGCGCAGAGGGCTTAATGCAGGTGATGACAGCCATTCATAAAGATAAGTACGCTCTCTATGGTGGTGCAACGGACGCAGTAAAGCCTGAAGTCAATATTCGGGTGGGTGCTTATATCTTGAAGTATTTAATTGCTACAACAGGTTCATTACGCAATGGTTTGAAATACTATGTTGGCGCTGCAAATGCAGAGAACGACGGCGGTTATGCCGACAAGGTTATGGCCGAAAGAAATCGTTTGATTGGTTTATGTCAACCGACAAGCCCAAGCAAGCTCACTTTACTTGGTAAAGACTTGCGCTCTTAATTTCTACACTTTCTTTGAAAAATAAAGGCCACTCATTGAGTGGCCTTAGTACTTTTTGAGTCTTGCTATCTACAAAATTAATTGACTCCGTGTAACTCGACATCAAATACTAGGGTTGCATTGGGAGGAATCACACCGCCAGCACCGCGTGCGCCATAGCCCATTTCAGAAGGGATGATGAGGGTACGTTTGCCGCCAATTTTCATGCCCTGAACACCCTGATCCCAACCCTTAATTACATGGCCGGCACCCAAGGGAAAGCTAAACAGTTGGCCGCGGTCAAGCGAGCTATCGAATTTCTGGCCCTTATGATCAGCCGCCTTCTCGTCATATAACCAGCCTGTGTAGTGCACATCCACATGATTGCCGGCAGTTGCTTCTGCGCCATCACCTACAACGGTATCTATTTTTTTGAGTTCACTCACGTTTATCTTCCTCTTTGGCTTAAATTGAAGGGCTAGTATATTCTGAGCTTTATCTTTTTGTTCGAGCAAACCCACATGACAAACTTCTGGCCCCATTCTGTTTATAAAACCCTGGCGGTGGGTGCGGATAATCAATTGCTGGTAACTGACGAATTTCTGCGCACCTATTTATTGCGTCCTGAGTTAAACCTCGTTCCTGAATCGTGTGAAATTGAGCGGGCCTTGCACCAGCGCTTAAGCCAGAATCCTCGTGCCGTGATTGCTGATGAGGAGATTAGCGCGATGGCGGATCCGGATATTCAGGTGAATTATCAAGTCTGGCTGAGGTATCGAGCCAAGTTGTTGGCTGCCAGTTCTTTAGAAAACTTCTATATGAGCTTATTTAAAGGTGATGGTGTGGATGTACCCCCTTTATTTATCGCTCAGCTTGCCCAAATCTTCATCAGACATATTTTGGGCGAGGCTTGCCATCCGCTAGATGCTCGTATGGGCGAGCTCTTCTTTAGGGTTCAAAAAATTAGCGTCATTGAGGATGGTGTGGTGATGGGCGCGGATGATGAGGTGGTTACGAAAAATGGGCAGGCAGGTGAAACTGGCAACATCATGGATCTACTCAAAGGCAATTCGATGTCGATGCGCTCGATTGATTTGGATGTTTTGCACGAGGAGAATGCGGATCTATATTGGGATAAGAACGAAGATCATGATTTTGCAGTTCAGCTGAACTTTGGCCAGCCCCCGATAAATCATTTTTGTCGTGTGCTGGAGAGGTGGGTGCAGCATTTTTTAGGTGCACAGGTGCGCATTACTCCAATGCAACAAATTACGGATCCTAAATGGTCTTGGCATGTTGGTCTTGACGCAGCAGCGAGTGACATTTTGAATAAGCTTTACAACAAAGAGGCGGTAGACGCGGAAGAATTAGAGAAAATCATTTGCTTGTTCCGCCTAGACTTTGTCGATGAGGCTGCGGTTACTCAAGCCCAGCATGGAAAGCCTGTGTATATGGGTATCGCGATGAATGATGAGAAGCAACTCAAACTCAAACCGCAAAACCTCTTATTTAATCTACCTTTGGCTAAAGCGTCTTAAACCTTCGGAGATTTGTTTCTTTGCGCGCTAAGCCAAAGCAGGGCGCCCGCTGTGATAGCAACGGGAAGTAGCGATCCTAGATTGAGAATATTCCAGCCTTGAGAAGTAATCAGTGCTCCAGACCCAAATGAAGTAAAGGCCATGGTGCCAAAGACAAAGAAATTAATTGCCGCTTGCGCTTTATCTCGCTCTTCTGGTCGGTAGGCTGTCATTGCTAATGAGGTAGAGCCGGTAAATAAGAAGTTCCAGCCCACACCCAACAAAAAGAGCGCAACGAGGAATTGATTAAAGTCGACGCCCGTTAAGGCTATCGCAATACAGAGGGTATTTAAAAGAACGCCAACGCCCATAATCTTGAGCGCCCCAAAGCGCTGAATCAATGAACCCGTGAAAAATCCGGGTGCGAACATACCAATTACATGCCACTCCAATACCAGTGCGGTATCAGAAAATGGTAGGCCGCAGATTTGCATGGCGAGTGGGGTGCCGGCCATCAGTAGGTTCATGACGCCGTAGCCTAAAGAGGCGCCGATCACCGCAACCATAAAGATGGGTTGCTTCAATATTGTTGTGAGATCTCTGCCAGCCGAGAGAGCGTGTTGGGTTTTGAATTCTTCTGGAAAGTGGATACATTGCATCACGATGATGCCGATGATGCCGGCTACTGAGAGAGCGAGGTAGGCGCCCAAAAAAGCGGTATCAAATAGATCTCTAGTCCAAGAGGCGAGGTTGGGTCCAATGACTGCACCGAGAAGCCCGCCCGCCAATACCCATGAGACGGCTTTATCCCTTTGACTGGCAACCGTTAGCTCAGCAGCGGCAAATCGATAGAGTTGTCCATTGGCACTGTAATAGCCGGCGATAAAGGTTCCCATCACTAGGAGCCAGAAGTTTTTAGAGCTAGCGGCATAGGCGCAGAGCAGGGCTGAAAAGACTGCTACTAAGAGGCCGAGCTGGAAAGAAATCTTGCGGCCAAAGTAATTTTGGGTTTTGGCAACAATCGAGGTAGAAAAGGCGGCGCCCACGACATAGCCCATCACAGGCAATGTGGCCATCCAGGCCACTGGGCTTAGGCTGAGGCCAACCAAGCCATTAATCGCTATAAAAGTGACGTTATTGGTCAGAAAAAGGCCCTGACAGAGGATTAGTAGTACGAGATTCTTGTTAAGTAGGGGGTGCTTGTTGATCATGTATTGCAGTTTACGGCTTAACTGGGGAGGGGGTTAGCTTGGTGGAATCCCTTAAATTGCCCCACTTCGGCCACTTTGGTGCCTAAATCCCCTCAAATTGACAGGGTCGATGATTTAAAATAGATATCTCGGTCCAGTGCGTGAAATTACACAAAAGACAGTCAAAAGCGCCTGAAGTGTGGCGTGCGGAAAGCGAGAGAGACTCGGTATAGACCGAGCCCTAATATTTATCAATATCGAGGAAACATCAATGGCTTCAGAGAAATCAAAGATCATTTACACGCTGACAGATGAAGCGCCATCATTGGCGACCTGTGCATTTTTGCCCATCATTCGCACCTTTACAGCACCCGCTGGAGTGCAGATTGTGACTAGCGACATTTCTGTTGCGGCACGTATCTTGTCAGAGTTCTCTGATTGCTTAAGCGCTGAACAGAAGGTTCCTGATAATTTGGCTGAGTTAGGTCGCATGACTTTGTTGCCGGACACCAATATCATTAAATTACCCAACATTAGTGCTTCGGTACCTCAGTTGCTCGCCGCCATTAAAGAATTGCAAGCCAAGGGTTACAGCATTCCTGATTTTCCGGATGATCCTAAAAACGATGCTGAAAAAGCCATTCGCACTCGTTACTCCAAATGTTTGGGTAGCGCAGTAAACCCAGTGTTGCGTGAAGGTAACTCTGATCGTCGCGCACCCAATGCTGTAAAACGTTATGCCCGCAAGAACCCCCATTCTATGGGTGAGTGGAGTCAAGCTTCCCGTACACACGTCTCCCATATGCATGGGGGCGATTTCTACGCTGGTGAAAAGTCAATCACTTTGACTAAGGCATGCGATGTCAAGATGGATCTGGTTACTAAAAGCGGCAAGACCATTGTCCTAAAGCCAAAGGTCTCTTTACTTGCTGGCGAAATTATTGACAGCATGTACATGAGCAAAAAAGCACTCTGCGAGTTCTACGAGAAAGAAATCGAAGATGCTTACAAGACTGGCATGATGCTCTCACTGCACGTGAAAGCAACCATGATGAAGGTGTCACACCCGATTGTGTTTGGTCATGCGGTAAAGATTTTCTACAAAGATGCCTTTGAAAAGCATGCTAAGTTGTTTGAAGAGTTGGGCGTGAATGCCAACAATGGTATGAGCAGCTTGTACGACAAGATCCAAACCTTGCCTGAATCCAAGCGTGAAGAAATCATTCAAGATTTGCACGCTTGCCATGAGCACCGTCCCGCATTAGCGATGGTGGACTCTGCTAAGGGTATTACTAACCTCCACTCACCAAGCGATGTGATTGTGGATGCATCGATGCCGGCGATGATTCGTGTAGGCGGCAAGATGTGGGGTGCTGACGGACGTTTGCATGACACCAAGGCAGTCATTCCAGAAAGCACCTTCGCTCGTATTTATCAAGAGATGATTAACTTTTGCAAGACTCACGGTAACTTTGACCCTACAACGATGGGTACTGTACCCAACGTGGGCTTGATGGCTCAGCAGGCTGAAGAGTATGGTTCACATGACAAGACTTTTGAGATTGCTGAAGCGGGTGTAGCCCGGATTGTTGCTGATGATGGCACGGTATTGCTAGAGCAGAATGTCGAAGAAGGTGATATTTGGCGCATGTGCCAAGTTAAAGATGCACCAATTCGTGACTGGGTGAAGTTGGCAGTGAATCGCGCACGCCTTTCTCAGACTCCGGCAGTGTTCTGGTTGGATGAGTACCGTCCACACGAAGCGGAGTTGATCAAGAAGGTTCAAACCTATTTGAAAGACTACGACTTAAATGGTGTGGATATTCAGATCATGTCCCAGACTCGTGCAATGCGTTTCACATTGGAACGCGTCATTCGTGGCAAAGATACGATCTCGGTGACTGGTAATATTTTGCGCGACTACCTTACTGACTTATTCCCAATTATGGAATTAGGTACCAGTGCAAAGATGTTATCTATCGTCCCCTTAATGGCTGGCGGCGGCCTCTTCGAAACGGGTGCTGGCGGCTCTGCTCCTAAGCACGTTCAACAATTAGTCGAAGAGAACCATTTGCGTTGGGATTCTTTGGGTGAGTTCTTGGCCTTGGCAGTTTCTTTAGAGGACATCGGTGATAAAACCGGTAATCCAGCAGTGAAGATCTTGGCTCGCACTCTAGATGAGGCTACCGGCACATTATTGGATAACAATAAGTCACCATCACCACGTACTGGCGAATTGGATAACCGTGGCAGCCAGTTTTACTTAGCCATGTACTGGGCTCAGGCTCTAGCTGCACAAACTGAAGATAAAGAGCTGCAAGCCCACTTTGCTCCGATTGCTAAGGCTTTGACGGATAACGAGCAAAAAATTATTGCAGAGCTTAAAGCGGTGCAAGGTAAGCCAGCAGATATCGGCGGCTACTTTGCGGCTGATCCAGAGAAGTGCAAAGCAGTCATGCGTCCAAGCGTAACCCTCAATGAAATCTTGAAGGCTGCTAAGGCTGCTTAAGTATTACTGTTGAAGTAAGCTAAGTTAGTTGTACAAAAAGGCAAGCCAAATGGTTTGCCTTTTTTCTTATTCAGTTTCTGCTCTAGGTGCTGTTTTTTCTCGATAAAGTGAGCTGCTCAGCAATAAATCAGCAAGCGTAGGAAAATGGCCTGTAATCGCAGTATTGGCTTAAATCCATCTCGGAGACCTTGATATGCGCTCAAATGATCAGAAGCAACTGTCTCATGAAGTGACCCCTCGGGAAATTTTTGAGGCTCGTCGTGAGTTGATTAAAAGTGCTGCAGCTGGCGCCTTCGGTTTGGCGCTTGCCCCCTGGTTTTCCAGGGATGCCTTGGCTAGTAATGCACAAAAGTTGCCTGCTCTCCCTAATCCCAACTTTATCCTGAAGGATGAGTCGACTAGCTATAAGTACGTCACGGGATACAACAACTTCTATGAGTTCGGTACAGATAAAGCTGACCCAGCTGCTTATGCCGAGAGTTTGCAAACTCGTCCGTGGACTGTCACGATTGAAGGCTTGGTTAAAAAGCCGGTAACCTTGGATATTGATGCATTGCTTAAGCTCGCCCCGATGGAGGAGCGTATCTATCGCATGCGCTGCGTTGAAGGATGGTCAATGGTCATTCCTTGGGATGGCTATTCATTATCAAAATTGTTGAATTATGTGCAGCCCCTCGGTTCGGCAAAATTTGTTGAATTCATTTCCCTGGCTGACCGCAAGCAAATGCCGGGCCTGAAGAGTCAGATCATTGAGTGGCCCTATCGTGAAGGGCTGCGTCTAGACGAGGCAATGAACCCGTTGACACTACTTACCTTTGGTCTATATGGTGAGGTGCTGCCAAAACAAAATGGCGCTCCAGTGCGGATTGTGGTGCCTTGGAAATACGGCTTTAAGAGTGCAAAGTCGATTGTCAAAATTCGCCTAACAGAGGAGATGCCAAAGACGAGCTGGAGTCAGTTTGATGCGCGCGAGTATGGTTTTTATTCCAACGTGAATCCTTTGGTGGATCACCCGCGCTGGAGTCAAGCAACTGAGCGTCGCATTGGCGATCCCAAAGGTGTTTTTGCACCAAAAATCAAAACACAAATGTTTAATGGTTATGGGGATCAGGTAGCAAGTATGTATTCCGGCATGGATCTGAAGAAATTCTATTGATGCTGATGATCAATTGAATTTGATGAAGGTCTTGATTTTTCTGCTGGCATTTTTGCCCCTAGATCGCTTGGTTTGGCTGGGCCTAAGCGATGGTTTGGGTGCCAACCCGATTGAGTTCATTACGCGCTCGACCGGCACTTGGGCGCTAGTCTTTTTATGTCTTACATTGGCCATGACGCCGCTGCGTTTGATGACTAATTCAACTGCTTGGATTCGGTATCGCAGAATGTTGGGCTTATTCAGTTTTTTCTATGCTTGCATTCATTTTGGCATTTGGCTTTGGTTGGATCAAGATTTTGATTTAGTTGCCATGCTAAAAGACGTGGCGAAACGACCATTCATGACGATGGGCTTTATCAGTTTTGTATTGCTGACCCCTTTAGCTTTGACTTCTACCTCTTGGGCACAGAAAAAGCTGGGGCGTCGCTGGGTACAGTTGCATCGCATTATTTATCTGATTGCTGCTACTGTAATCCTGCATTATTGGTGGCATAAGGCAGGAAAAAATGATCTCGATACCGTGAGCCTTTATGCAGCGATCTTATTCCTGCTGTTATGTTGTAGGATTCCCTATGTACGCAAGATCTTGAGCAAGCGCTCTCATACTTAAACCTCCTATCTAATGACTCCGCATCTATTTCCCCGTGTCTTACTAGTGCCTGTATTAAGTTTGTTGCTGATGGGTATTGGTGCGTCCCAAGCGAATGCACAGCAAGGAGACCAAAGCGTGAAGACCATTGTGGCATTGGATGTTCCTCGTTACCTGGGTACTTGGTATGAGATTGCCAAGTTTCCGAATTGGTTCCAGAAAAAATGCGTTGGCAATACCAAGGCGGTATATACAGCTAAGTCTGATGGCAATCTTCGAGTGCTCAATACTTGCAAAACTGCGGGTGGAGAGACTTCCGAGGCAGAGGGTGCGGCTCGCCAGATTGGCGCCAAAGATTCGCCCAGGCTGGAGGTGCGCTTTGCTCCTGAGTGGCTTTCATTCTTACCCTTGGTCTGGGGTGACTATTGGGTGATTGATTTAGATCCGCAGTATCAGGTAGCGGCGGTAAGTGATCCTAGGAGAGAATATCTCTGGGTGCTATCACGAACTCCTCAGTTAGACCCCAGGGTCTATGAAGAATTATTGCAGCGCTTGAAGCAGCAGCAGTTCGATATTCGGAAGCTTGAGCTGACTTCCCAAAAGAATTAGCATGACAGCAAAACAGATTGGCAACTATATTCTGCCGCCCGGAATTGATATCTTCGAGCGCGGATGGTTATCCGCAAATAATATTTTTCTTTATGGCGATGAAGATGTATCGCTGGTAGATACTGGGTACTGCTCACATCAGCAGCTCACTCTTGATCTGGTTTCGAATGCACTAAAGCAGCATGACTTATCTAAATTAATCAAGGTAGTGAATACCCATTTGCACTCAGATCATTGCGGTGGCAATGCTGCCTTATCAAAGCAATTGGATTGTGAGATCTGGATACCAGCATCTGAAGCAATGGCAGTTCAGCATTGGGATGAAGCGTTGCTTAGTTTTCAACAGCTGGGGCAAGATTGCCCACGCTTTACTCATCAAGGCCTCTTGGTGTCCGGCGAAGAAATTGTCTTGGGTCGTCATCACTGGCAAATTCTTGCAGGTCCAGGCCATGACAACCATTCCATCATGCTGTATCAAGAGCAGCATCAAATCTTGATCTCAGCCGATGCGCTTTGGGAAGAAGGTTTTGGTGTCATCTTCCCTGAGCTCTGGGGTGAGGCCGGCTTTGAGGAGGTTGCTCAGACTTTGGATTTGATTGAGCGCATACCGGTGGCTTTGGTGATTCCCGGGCATGGAAGACCTTTTACCAATGTAAAAAAGTCAATTGAGATTGCAAGGTCTCGCCTCGATTATCTCTCAGGCGACCCCGATCGCAATGCGCGTCATGGCGCTAAGGTGCTCCTCAAATACAAGCTCTTGGAATGGCGTGGTAGGGAGATGAAAGCAGTGCAGCAATGGATTGCTATGACTCCGGTGCTGGAGAATATTCGCAAGCAACTGAATATGACCGTTGAGGATTTTCAGGAGTGGTTACCGCAAGCCTTGGTTAAATCTAAAGCCGCAGTGATTGAGCAAGACTACCTCGTTAATCTTGACTAGAGCATTAGATCAGAAGTTAAACGAGAGTTTGCCGTAAAAAGACCAGTCATACACGGGGTAGCTCTGCACTATCTGTTTGCTAGCACCCACTGCAAATAAGAAATGTTTATTCAGGCGATGAGTCACCATCGCATCTAGGGGGACAAACCAGCCTCCGCCACCGCCCGTGTTCCAGGCGATCCCGTTCTCATCCCAAAAGCGAATTTGCGTATCTGGCAGAATATTAAATCCCAGCGTCGGATAAATATTGAGATTACGGACTAAAGGCGGTTGATTGGGATTGTTAGCAAAAGAGTTTCCCTTGGTGGCAAACCCATACATGTATCGCAAGAGCGGTGAAAAGTCGGATAGCCGCGTTTCGCTTCCATTGCCAGGGATATAGACGGTACCTATTTGGGGTCCAGCCGCCCACTGCCCGTTATTGCCAAAGGGAAAAACAATTCGACCTCCTAAAGTGCCTTCCCAATTTTTTAGAACACTGGGATGATTGCCCCAGACGGTGAGCATCGTATTGCCTGCGTTATAGGTCCCAGATGACTGCTCTGCTATTGTCGGCCCATAGGTCGAAACATAGGATGTGTCTAGCCTCATGGTGCCACGCCATTGATCGAACTGCAGGGGTTGGTAGAAACGAAGCTTCAGGGTATCGCTTTGGGTTTGTTCTCCAAAGGTGTTGTGATACCCCCAAAATTCAAGCACTCTTTGGCTTGATTGTTGATCTGACATTTGCTCCAGGTTTAAAAATCCCCCCGAAAACTTACTTTCATCGGCCGAAGCTAATCCCATGGCTCCCAGTAGAGCCAGTGGAATAATAAGATACGCAATAATCCGCAAGAATGTCATAGAGGCATTAATATTAAATGACTTAGTCAATTACAAAAAATAAGCAGAAAGAATATGGAACATACTGTTTTGGTCACCGGCGCTACTGCTGGATTTGGCGAGGCTACTGCCCGCCGTTTTCTAGCCCATGGACATCAGGTTATTGCTTTAGGAAGAAGGGTGGAGCGCTTAGAGGCTTTAAGGGCCTCCCTGCCTGCGGAGCAGCAGAAAAAACTGCTAACTCTGGCTGTGGATGTATGCGATAGCGCGAAGGTCGATCATCTTGCCGCTAGTCTCCCGGCGGAGTTTGCGAGCGTCACCGTGCTCGTGAATAATGCTGGCTTAGCTTTAGGTTTAGAGCCAGCACATAAAGCATTTCTCACGGATTGGGACCGTATGATTGATACCAATATCAAGGGACTAGTGCATATGACTCGCGCTTTCTTGCCGGGAATGGTGGAGCGTCAATGCGGTCACGTGATTAATCTCGGTTCTGTGGCAGCGAACTATCCCTATCCGGGTGGCAATGTGTATGGCGGAACTAAAGCGTTTGTGAAGCAGTTTAGTTTGAACTTAAGGGCGGACTTAATTGGAACGCCAGTACGCGTCACCTGCGTTGAGCCAGGTATGTGCTCGGGTACAGAATTCTCGAATGTGCGCTTTAAGGGTGATGACAATAAGGCTGGACAAGTCTATTCCGGCGTCAAGGCCTTGAGTGCTGATGATGTAGCAGAGGCGATTTACTGGTCTGCTAACTTGCCAAGCCACATGAATATCAATGTTGTAGAGTTGATGCCGGTGCAGCAAGCCTTTAATGCCTTCAACGTTCACCGCGGCGAGTTTAAAACAAGCTAGATTGTAGGTTTCCATTTATAAAACTTGGGATAGGCGCGTAACACTACGGGCCCATCAAAATCCCAAGATTTACAAGTCCCCAAATAGCGGGGTGGCTTGCTGTCATCCGGATCGAATAGTGCCCCAGGGATAGACTGAAAAGCGGCTGTAGCGATATTGCTCAGTAGCTCGCGCAAGTGGGTACACCCTTTTATACCTCCGAGATGTTCATTAATAGTCTTCCGCCAACCTTTGCCAAGGCGTGCCCCAATGAGCGCGTCCATCGGGGGTATCACTTGCGGGCATTCTGGGTGAGGGTGGCTATCCATTGCCACCTCGATAGTTTGAATAATGAGTTCAGTGTTCACGGCAATGCGAACCCACATATCGTGAAAAGCCTCTCCTGGCTCCCAAGTTTTGCCACCGGTAGTGAAGGGTTGGAACTTGAAGTCCCTTAAATGTGCTTCGATATCCCATAGACCATCCTCACGGGCATAGCCCTGAAAAGTGATTTCACGCGTATGTAGGGGGCTTCTAGGTGTTGGGCTTGAAAGCATGGTGGTGATCAATCAGTGGCTAATATGGAGTAAGGATGAATGATAACGACTTCGTTTTGCAATCCCTCAGTAAGGCGGCTTTGTAGTATTCTCGGCAACATATATGGCCAAACCAATCTCACTCGAAAAAATATTATTTAGCCAAGGCTTTGGCACCAGGCGCTATTGCAGTGATTTGGTCTATGCCGAGCTAGTCAAGGTCAATGGTGTTTTGGCGGAAGACCCAGAAGAGCGAATTGCTACTGAGGGTTTACTGCTTAATGTCGAAGGAAAGGATTGGGAGTTCCACGAAAAAGCCTATATTGCTTTCAACAAGCCCCCAAATTATGAGTGTTCCCACAAGACTACCCATCATCCAAGTGTCTATAGCTTGTTGCCTAAGCCTTTCGTGGAGCGCGGCTTGCAATGTGTAGGTCGCCTAGATTTTGATACTACCGGTTTAATTTTAATTTCGGATGATGGTCAATTTATTCATAAGATGACCACGCCCAAAAAAAATATTGGCAAAGTGTATGAGATCACTACGCCAGATCCAATCACACAACAACAGATGGATCACTTACTCAAGGGGGTGGTGCTGGATGATGACCCAAAGCCTTGTTTTGCGACAGCCTGTCAGCAGCTTAGTGAAAACACCTTGGCCATGACTATTGTCGAGGGGCGCTACCATCAAGTGAAGCGAATGATGGCTGCAGTAGGCAATCATGTTGCGAAGCTGCACCGAACAGAAATTGGGCAATACGTAATGCCTATTGATTTGGCCGAGGGTGAATGGCGCTGGCTCTATCCAGATGATCTGCAGAAGTTATCTAAGAGTGTGGATGCGCCAATTGTCTAAGCCCAATCTGCTCGCACAAGATTTTGATTTTAAAAAGACGCTACCTGATTGGCAGATCAGTTCAAACAATCAAGAGTTGGCACGCGTGTTTATATTTCAAGATTTTAAAAGTGCTTTTGAGTTCATGACACTTTGTGCCAACTTTGCGGAAGAGTTGGATCACCATCCGGATTGGTCGAATTCTTGGAATACGGTGTCAGTTCGGTTAAGCACCCATTCGATGAAGGCCTTGACTGAATTGGATATCACCATGGCCTGCGCCATGGATCAATTTGCACTTCAGGTCTTGGAGCACTAAATACCTTACTGAATTTCCTCGTCCTCTTCATCTTCGGAGCTAATGCTCATGAGGATGGTTGCTAGGAGACCATAAACAACCTCGGTCGCGATCATGCCATCTTCATCAAGCTCATCAATCAGATCATTCAAGCAATCTTCTGTAGGCTCATTCAATAGCGTCATGGCGCATTCGCACCCGTAGTCAAAATCTTCGTCGTTTTGGGTTTGAGTGTCGTTAGTCATATTAATCCTTTAGGTGATGCTGCAGAATAGCAAATAAAGTCTCACAGTGGAAGGCTGACAATCTTAAAGTCGGGATCATCATTGATCTTAGAGGTCTTAAACCCCAACTCAGAAACTAGATGCAGCATTTTGGGATTGTTACTTAACACATAGCCCACCATTTCTTGTAATCCGTTTTCTTTCGCATGAGCAATCAGGTCAATCATTAAATGCGTGCCGATGCCGTGTGTGGTGTGACTATCGCTCACGCTGAGAGAGAACTCGCAGACACGTTGATTGGGTGGGCTTACGTAGCGTGCAATACCAATGATTTCTTCGGGTTCAGTTCCGGTTTGAATAACAGCAACTAAGGCCATTTCTGTTGCATAGTCTAAGTGCAGGATATCTTCTAAAAAATCATCGGGTAGCTTAGAGATGGCGTGCGCGAATCTGAGATAACGGCTCCCAGGAGAGAGGTGGTTAAACAGTCCGATAATACGTTCTTTATCGTTGGACTGAATGGGGCGAATGAGGTAAGCGCTGCCGTTACCCAGTGAGTAGCTTTTGTTGATAAATACGGCTGACATATTGATGGGTGACCATCCCCGGTGACTTGTTGTTTAAGGATACCGTTTATAGCTAGCCCTATAAAGTACTTTTGACTCTAAAATGGATCATTCTTCTTACCGCATTGCTCCATTCATGAATTCATTGCTTCAGGCCATTAATGAGCATTCCACTATATTTTTTGTGCTGGCTGCAATGAGTGTACTGCTCCTAGGTATATCCAAGAGTGGCTTTGGTGCCGGCTTTGGCGTTCTAGCGCCTCCATTGATGGCAAGCCAGTCTAGTCTTACTGAGGCCTTGGCTATCTTGTTGCCTTTATTGATTGCGATTGACTTGGTTGCCTTGCGCCGGTTTTGGGGTAAGGCCGACAGGCGGATCCTCAAGCTCATTTTGTTGCCAGCTGGGATAGGCATGCTCATGGGCTACTTCTTTTTCTCACTGATTACCCCGCAAATATTGTCTCTCTCAATCGGTATATTTACCTTGTTATTTCTAATTCAAGGTTTGGTGATGTCCCGCATTGATCTCAAGGAGGCAAAGCCCTATCCCTGGTTGGGAAGATTGATGGGTTGCCTATCTGGCTTTACATCCTTTGTTGCGCACACTGGAGGTCCTCCCATTACGATCTATTTGTTGAGAGAAAAACTCTCGCCGATGGTATACGCGTCAACCTTGGGCATATTCTTTACCGCGATGAATTTCAGTAAGCTTGTACCTTATGCTTATCTCGATTTACTCAACTTCAATCAATTGGCTACTTCAATACTATTATTGCCTTTGGTGCCGGTAGGCGTTTATCTCGGGTTTTTCTTAGCCGATAAGATTTCGGCTAAGTGGTATTACATCATTGTCCAACTCTGCCTGTTGGTAGCGAGTATCAAATTAATTGCCGATGGCTTATTTGCCTAGGCGTCATCAAGAGAGAGTGATGCATACCCCAAGCCAGTTCAGCGTGATTCATATTCTCACCATCGCCTTCAGTTTTGCACTGTCTGGCCTGGCTATTGGGCAAACATTTTCGCCTTACACTCCCGCGCAAATACAAGAATTTAACAACCAGCCTATTGCACCTATGGAGACTCCTGCAGGCCCCGTGTATTTAGAGGCTGCGCCTGCAAAGCCGAATCCAAGACCGCCTTTAGATGCTCGCTATATGAAGAACCCAGAGGGCGAGGAGCAGGCTGAGGCCCAAGAGACTGAATCTGCTGCCCCATTTGAACCCATTCCTGCTACCTTCACCTTCTAGTAAAGGTGTGATGGCTAACTGTTACTATTGTTTCTATATTTTAGAAAAGAGTTATCAATGAAATTATTTTCCATACGTGTTCTTGCAAGTGCTGTCATCGCCTTAGGTTTTGCGACTACCGCGTATTCTCAGAACTCATTGCCAGTGAATGCCGCCGCCTCAGTGAATGGGGTGATTATTCCCAATGATGTTGTTGAACAGGGCATCCAGGCTGCATTGGCACAGGGCCAGAAAGACTCCCCAGAATTACGCTCTGCAGTCTTGGGTAAGATCATTGAAATTACCCTCTTGTCGCAGCAGGCGGATAAAGATGGGCTTGCTAACTCCGATAGAGCAAATCGCCAATTAGCCTTGATTCGTCAAAACTATTTAGCGGACCTAGAGCTCTCCACTTTTATGTCAAAAAATCCGGTGACTGATGCAGATGTCCAAGCGGAATACAACCGTGAAATTGCTTCTTTGGGCGCCCAGGGCTCAATCGTGGAATATAAGGTTAGTGACATTGTGGTTGCTACAGAGGTGGATGCACAAGCGGCCTTAGCCAGAATTAAAAAGGGTGAGTCTTTTGATAAAGTTGCTAAGAGCGTTTCATTAGCACCGAACAAAGTTCAGGGCGGAGCTGTGGGCTGGGTTCAAGTGGGACAAACTTTGCCACAGATTGCTAGCGTGCTGACAACCCTATCTAAGGGCCAGGTTTCCCCGGCGCCTATTCAGATGCCGCAGGGCTGGTATTTGATCAAGCTAGAGGATAAAAAATCGAGCAAGCCACCGACTTTTGAGCAGGCTAAAGTCGCTATTCGCAATGGTTTAACGCAGAAAAAACAATTTGAGTTTGTGTCTCAATTACGTCAGGGCGCTAATATCGTCGTCCGCTAACAAATACGCCAATACATCAAAAGAGCGCCTAAGAGCGCTCTTTTGCATTTCGAGCCCGCCTCTAGTGGTATTTCTCTATCTGCATGTTGTGCATTCGGGAGTAGATTGAAGAATCACTGATTGAACAAGGGGGCGGAGATGAGTAAAAATCCATTCGATTTGGGTGCAATGGCAAATCAGACCAAGGGGGTTGAGACAGCCAAGGCAGTCGGCCAAGTGGCGTTGACAAGTGCACAGGCGATTGCTCAATTGAATCAACGGGCTGCACAGGAACTTTCTTCGCGCTTGCAATCTAAAGTCGCAGAGCTGATGAAGACTCAGGATCCAAAGACGGCATTTGATTATGTTCATGCTGAAGTCTTACAAGAGGCTGCGAAAGAAGTTGCGGGATATCAATCCGAACTTTTCCAAGCTTTGGCCAGTGGCAATAAGGAGTTGGCAAAAATTGCCGAGTCGATGATTAAAGAGTCGCAACATGACTTAATTCATTTCGTGAATGAGGCGACTCAAAACGCTCCTACTGGAGCCGAGCCTTACACCTCAGTATTCAAAACGTCATTTAGTAATGCGCTTCAAAATTTTGAATTGATTCGTGCGGCAATGGCGGATTCTTTTGTGAATTTTGAGAAAAGTGTAGAGAACATGAGCAACCTTTCTGGTGCGCAGAAGGCTGGTGAAGCGAGTATCAAAAAATCAAAATAGCATCAATAAAAGACGGCATATGGATCAGCGACAAAAGCACCTTCGTTGGCAAGGCCTACATCGGCCCCTAAAAGTTCCATGTCAATTTGCGCTTTCTTACTGCGTCTAGTTGACTGCCATGCCTGGGTATTTTTAGGGTAAACGTCCCTAGGGGTTCGGTGTTGCTTCCAATATCTACAGGATGATTTTAGCCAGCATCGCATATAAGGGGATGCCTAAAATGATGTTGAACGGGAAGGTAACGCCTAATGACATTCCCATGTATAGCGCTGGATTAACCTCTGGTAATGCGTGGCGCAAAACAGCGGGTACGGCAATGTAAGAGGCGCTTGAGGCAAGAACCATCAGCAAAATGGTATTGCCAAGCGGAAGTCCAATCAGCTTACATAGAGCGAGAGCGATGAGGGCGTGTGATAGTGGCGAGCCGACCGCATAGAGCAGAGTAATGAGCGGCTTACCTTGCAGACCTTGAATATTTCTCGCTGCCATTAAGCCCATATCTAATAGAAAAAATGCGAGCATTCCTTTGAAGAGGTCTATAGAAAACGGAGCCATTAACCTTTGACCCGAATCTCCGCTGAGTAGTCCAACAACCATCGATCCAAGTAATAGCAGTTGTGCTCCATCAGTAAAAGACTCGTGAAGTATCTTTGAAATACCTGTTGGCTTAAGCTTTGTATTTGTTTGAGCTGCATGTGAGGATCGCGCTTTATTTGCCAAAACAATCGCCAAGATGATCGCTGGAGATTCCATAAGTGCCATGGCTGCAGCCATATGGCCACCATAGGGGATATTGAATTG
Organism: Burkholderiaceae bacterium; assembly: GCA_947450605.1. Classification (GTDB taxonomy): domain Bacteria; phylum Pseudomonadota; class Gammaproteobacteria; order Burkholderiales; family Burkholderiaceae; genus Polynucleobacter. Next base: position 8,231 of record CANFWB010000020.1, on the reverse strand, counting down.
ATCCAAGTACTGGGTAGCGGTAATAAAAGTCACAGCGCTAACAGAGCCGTAGGTGGCAGCAATGGCTGCCGCATCAAATGTATTGAGTTTGGTTTTAAGGATTCGGTAACCAATCAAAGGAATAAAGATGGCTAGCAGTACTGCGAGGCCAAGGGAGAGTGCAATTTCCTCAGTAAAGCCGGATTTGTGCAGGGCAAATCCACCCTTTAGGCCCAATGCCATCAGTAGGTAGAGTGACAGAAACCGAGAAATGGGCTGTGGAATTTCTAAATTTGATTTGACGGCGCCAGCAAATACACCAAATATAAAAAATAAGATTGCTGGGTCTAAAAAGTTTGCCATGATTGAATTTTTCTTTCAGCGTCTAGATGAATTTCTAAGTGGTTTGCCGCCGAATAATGGCTTCAACCAGGGGGTGCTGAATTTTCTTTTCTGAACGAATCGCGTAGAAATATTCGTAAATATCTTCGCAGCTACCAAGCATTTCAATGTGATAGGTCTCCTTCAAATCTTTTTTAATGATTTTGCCGGCCGGAAATACACCTAAGCCACTAGCTGCAAAGGTTTTCAGTAGGGCGCTATCCTCAAACTCGCCAGCAATATTGGGGTTGATGCTATTTTGGATAAACCACTGATCAATTAAGTGGCGAACCTTCGAATGAGTAGTTGGCAAGAGAATGGGTAGTTCATTGAGACATTCAGGAAAAGCTTTCTTGGTTCGCTTCAATACTTTAGTGGGCCCAAACCAGGCGATCGATGACTTGATTAACTCTTCGCTATATACGTGGAGATTTTTATTTGCTGGTGCTGGCCGGTCGGCCAGGACAATATCAAGTCGATGCAATGCCAGATCTGCCAAAAGATCTTCAAACTCACCTTCATGAGCAATGAGCTGGACATTATTTTTTTCTAGAATGGGTTCGAGAAGTTGTTTGGTGATGAGTTTGGGTAAGCCATCAGACACGCCAACCGAAATTTTGGTTTTTGGCGAAGTTGCTGCCTCTCTGACTACTTCGGGTAACTTTTCTCCAAGGAGGAAGATTTGATCGGCAATTTCTAAGGCTGCAAATCCTGACTCGGTTAAAGCGAGGCCACGTCCAGCCGGCTTAAAGAGCAAGTATCCGAGAGATTTTTCTAATTCATGCACCTGGGTGCTAATAGTCTGAATTGCCATGTTGAGCCGTTCAGCGGCCTTAGACATGCTGCCTTCTTTGGCCACTACCCAGAAATAGTAAAGATGACGATAGTTATAGAGCATTTTAATTGTCAGTTTTTTACGAAATTATTATCAATATATCTCTGCTTTTACTTAAGTGCAAAGTTATCTAAATTAACCCCATGGAAACCCATGGAATTCCATGGGTTGCTAACTAAGTGAGGAGATCAAGGTGGAACTATTCAGCCCAGAATTTTTTTCGGCATTATTGGCAATTATTGTTATCGACTTGGTGCTGGCGGGGGATAACGCAATCGTAATTGCGATGGCCGCCAGAAATCTGCCAGTACATTTGCAAAAGAAAGCCATTATTTGGGGCGCTGTAGGTGCGATTGCAGTCAGAAGCGCTATGACCCTATTGGTAGTGTATTTGCTAAACATCCCCGGTTTAATGTTGATGGGCGGATTGCTATTGGTATGGATAGCCTATCGTTTACTTAATCCATCGGAGGATGGTGAAGAGCATGGTCATGCTAAAACCACATTTTGGGGCGCGATGAAAACCATTGTGATTGCGGATGCAGTCATGGGGCTCGATAACGTCTTAGCGGTTGCGGGGGCTTCGCATGGTAGCTATGTGCTTGTTGTCTTTGGATTGTTGATTAGCATCCCAGTTGTAGTTTGGGGGTCCACGCAAATACTGAAGTTAGTAGAGCGCTACCCTTCGGTAACCTATTTAGGCGCTGGCGTGCTGGCATGGACGGCAGCAAAAATGATGACATCAGAGCCTTTATCCCGGGAATGGCTCGCATCTCAGAGTCCAGCCTTGGAGTACCTTATTCAAGTTGCAGTCGTGTTAGGAGTTTTATCTGGCGGTTTTATTAAAAGTAGGCGTGCGCTTGAAGGCTTGATTGCTTCTTCGGTTGTAGGTTCCGATTCTGCAAATGTAGTTTCACTAGAGCAGTCTCATAATTTTGGAGAAAACAAAATGCATAAAATTCTGATTCCAGTAGATGGTTCAAAAAATTCAGAGATGGCAGTAAAGCATGCTGTAAGGACTTATGGACAAGATCCTGACACACATTTCCATTTATGCAATGTCCAGCTGAGTTTGCATAAGCACATCGGTAAGTTTTTAAGCAAGAAAACGATTAATGAGTGGCATGCTGAACGGGCAGTTTTAGCTGCAGCATCCGCCTCTTCTTATCTTGAGGCGCAAAGCCTGAACTTCTCGTTTAGCTATGTATCTGGGGATAAGGGCATCGCAATTTATGATGAGGCCATTCGTCTTGGATGCAATCGCATCATAGTGGGCACCTCAAAGAAAAACATCCTCAGTAGATTGTTTGAAAACTCTACAACTGCCAAGCTATTGGAAATCAGTGACATCCCAGTTGAGGTGGTAACCGGAAAAACTTTACCCGCTATAGAGCGTTGGGGCATTCCAGCACTGGGTGCTGGTGCTGCTACTGCACTGATGGCCGTGGTAATTGATTAGTTTTATCCAATCGTTCTCTTTTTGCCCTCTTCTTGAGGGCATTTTTTTGCTCAAAAAAATTCAGATAAATACTGAATTACAGTCAATTAAATTCTGCTTTATTAGGATTAAACAGTGATCTATTCTGAACTTGTGTTTAAAGGAGGGGATGTCAATGAATGTGCTCTTAAATGCTGGAGAAGAAGTTGAGTCAGAATTAAAAGTCTTCACAGAGAATCGGGTGAAGTTCTCTTTGAGGCGACTTTTTTGGATGGTGCACAAAGTCAAAATTCAGTATTCCGCAGTCTCGTCATCCGGGCCAACTTACAATCAAAATTGCATCATTAGCTTAGAGACATTTGATCACCATCAAATCGAGGTGAGCATGACGGCTAGAGATAAGCGGGTGGCTCTGGAGATGTGCCTTAAGAAAGTCTATAAGCTGGTGCAGAAGGCGTTTCGTAAGAGTCAACAATATGGACGATTTTCAAAGCATGTTTATATATGAGCGGTTCACTGACAATGTCATCTACTTAATGTAAGTATGATCTAATGGTCATCCACATATGGGGAGTAGCCTGCTCAGTCTTCTGAGTCCCTTATATCGTCAATTCGGCCTTTGGGCCCGGTATAAGGGTGAGTTGATATCAAGGCAAGACCATTTAAATTTTTATAAATGGTTATATTTTGAATTTATTGCCCCAATCCTTGCGCAGACTCATCAAATCCAGACTCCCAGCCCTCATTTGGGGAATTTCTTGCGCCTTGGCACTGGTATGGCGGGATAATAAAAGTTCTACTTCATTTTCTAAAATTGTCGTAATGAGCCGCTTAAAAACCATTTTGTCGATCTTTGTTTGCGCCGTATTGGCGGGCGAGGTGACTGCACAAGGTCAAAAGCCATTAACGGTAAATGAGCTCATTACTTTGGCGCTCGATGCCAGTCCACAAGTATTGGCAGCAAGAGATCAATCCAAGGCGGTGAAGGGGCAGCTTTCCACTGCACGCGCAATCCCAAACCCTGAGTTTGAAATCAATACTGGACAACAGAGGTCCGTATCAGGACCGCTTACTACGGGTAATGTCTCATCGTGGTCTGTAACGCAACCACTGGATATGCCTTACACGCGCTTCCCCCGAGTCAATGCCGCTGAAGCAAATTCACGTGCCGCAGAGGCTGGTCGTATTGCTTTTGAGATTGAATTGATTTCTAAGGTTCAACAACGCTTTTATGAGCTAATGCGTCGTGATGCGGAGCTCAAAGCGGCCGAAGAAGATATGAGTTTGACAAAGCAAATTCGTGACCGCATGCAAATTCGTTATGAGGTTGGTGAAACAGCCCGCTTTGAACTCATTCGTGCGCAGACTGAGTTTTTGAATGCGCAGATTAATGCGGAATCGAGCAGACTCCGGGTTGAGCAGGCAAAAGGTCAATTACGTCAGGTGGTGGGGCATCAACTACCCGTTGATTATGAGGTGGTCTCCCAGAATCCAAAAATAGAAGCACTACCGCCTTTGCCAATTCTATTAAGTGAGTTGCAGGCTCAGAGCCCTGAGTTGCAAAGAGCCAAGGCAGAGGTTGAAGCTACGGAATCGAGGTTGAGCTTTGAGCAAAATTCTCGCTTACCCCGTCTTTCATTCAAAGCTCAGCAATATAACGATCCCAATTTTACGGATCGACAATATGGCTTAGTAGTGAGCATTCCCATTTGGGATTTTAAGGGGGGTCAGATAGCGGAGGCAGAGGCCAATGCATCTAGAGCCAAGAATCAGTTGAATGCGCAAAGCCAAAGTTTAGAGCAGCAGTTAGAGATGGCTTATAAGCTTTATCAGATGACCAGTTATCAGGTCAAAATTCTAGATGAAGAGGTTGTGCAGTTGGCGTCCAGTGCGCGACGTATTGCAGAAGTTTCTTACCGTTACGGTGAGCGCGGAATGCTCGAATATTTGGATGCGCAAAGAACCTTTAGAGTGGCTCGCAATGATTTAATTAAGGCCCGTTTTGATTTGGCTTCAGTCCTTACTGAGATACAGCGTTTAAGGGCGACTCCAGAGTGGATTGCAAAGATAGAGAGTGGAAAGCAATGAAGCAAAAGTTCATAGCAACATTAGGTAAATTCAAGGAGTTGTACTCCCGTTATACGGCAATTGCAAAAGTCTATGTGCGGGAATGGATTGCGGTCACCATTAAAACGCAAAATGATTGGTATGCCTATACCCATGAGTGGTTTAGCTTGCACCTGCCTCAAGTGGCAAGGCGATACGATCAGAGCCCTCAATGGACTCAAAAAGGATTGTTTTACCTTCCTTGGCTTTTTTTGTTTTTGATTATCCTGAATTACTTCAATGTATTTGATCGCAGTCCCATCATTAAGTCTGTTCAGGATCCCAATGTGGTGATTGTCAACGCAGATCTACGCAGCATGATTGCTGATGGACCTATATCTACCCGTTCCTTTGTTGAGGAGCTCCGTGCATCTGGACGAATTGATTTCAATGAACTCTTTCTGTCGCGTATTGGCGCAAATGTGACGGGCCGCGTTTCTGAAATTTTGGCTATACCTGGCCAGCTTGTGAAGCAGGGGGATATTTTGGCGAAGATTACCTCGACAGAATTAACACAATCTCAACTATCTTTCTTGAAGGCAAAAAGTGCTAGCCAGCTGGCGGATCAAGCTGCCAATCGCGCCAGAATTTTGTACAAAGAGGATGTGATTGCTTTGGCGGAGTTGCAAAGGCGTGAAGCGGAGGCTAATAGTGCAAAGGCGGAATTTCGTGCAGCTAATGATCAGCTACGGGTTCAGGGTATGGATCAACCCAGCATTGATCGCTTAGCAAAATCCGGCGCGATTGAATCTATCAATAATGTGATTGCCACCATCCCTGGTGAAATTGTGGAGAGAAAGATTAATAAAGGGCAGGTTGTGCAGCCCGCCGATGCCCTCTTCACCGTAGCTGACTTAGGTTCTTTATGGGCTGTCTCTGAAATCCCTGAGAGCAATGCCTATTTGATTCATAAAGGCCAGAAAGTGACTCTGATTATTCCCGCCTTAAGAAACACGGAGATTGAAGGCGCGGTTGCGCATGTGGACTCGATCGTGAATCCGCAGACCCGTACGGTAGTGGTTCGTATGGAGGTGCCAAATAAAGAGGGCTTGATTAAACCCGGCATGTTGGCAACGATGATGATCGAAAGCCAGCCTACGGAAAGGTTGCTGGTTCCCTCTAGCGCAGTGATTCGTGAAGATAATCAAGACCATGTTTTTATACGCGAGGATGATGAAACTTATCGTATGGTTGCTGTCAAGCTGGGTCCGGAGGGAAAGGGCTATCGTCCAGTTATTTCTGGCCTCAAAGAGGATCAGGTCATTGCTGTAAATGGCGCATTTCATTTAAATGCTGAACGTAAACGGCAGTTGAGTGGTGGATAGATCTCATGATTGAGAAAATTGTTCGCCTTTCATTACAGCAGCGACTGCTGGTTGTCATCTTAGCGCTTGTGCTTTTTGTGGCCGGCTTATTGGCAACAAAACGCTTATCTGTAGATGCATTCCCCGACGTGACTAACGTTCAGGTGCAAATTGCATCTGAGGCACCGGGCCGCTCCCCTGAGGAGGTGGAGCGTTTTGTCACAGTCCCGATTGAGTTGGGAATGACAGGCTTGCCTGGCCTAACTGAAATGCGCTCACTCAATCGCAATGGCATTTCTGTGATTACCTTGGTGTTTACTGAGAAGACGGACCTCTACTTTGCAAGGCAGTTAGTTACAGAGCGCTTGATTGAAGTCGCAGCAAAAATGCCTATCGGTATTACCCCTGTTTTGGCACCACCTTCAACGGGATTGGGGGAGATTTACCAATACACCCTAGATCATCCATCGGATGGCAATAGGCAGTTGACAGTTGAGGATCTTGAAGATCGTCGTGCGATCCAAGATTGGATTGTGCGTCCCAAGTTGCGTTCTGTGGCAGGGGTGGCGGAGATTAATACGCAAGGAGGTTATGCGCGTGAGTATCAGGTATTGGTAAACCCAGAACGATTGCGCCATTATCAAATTACCTTGCGCGAAGTGTATGGGGCGCTGGCGAGGAATAATGCGAACTCAGGTGGCGGTCAACTTCCTTCTTATGCTGAGAGATATTTAATTCGGGGTGTAGGGCTGATTACGAAGCCAGAAGATATTGGAAAAATTATTCTCAAAGAAGTTAAGGGAATTCCGGTATACGTGAAGAATGTAGCAGAAGTCACTATCGGTAGCGAGATCAGGCAGGGTGCTGCCATTAAGAATGGGTATACCGAGAGCGTCGCCGGCATTATTCAGATGATTCGTGGCGGTAATGCGCGGGATGTAGTCAATCGCATCAAACTCAAAGTTGCTGAAATTAATGAGGGCAAGTTATTGCCTGATGGTTTGCAAATTGTCCCTTTTTACGATCGAACCGACCTGGTGAATGCTGCCATGTTCAATGTGGCCAAGGTCTTAATTGAGGGTGTCATCCTTGTCGTCATCTTGCTGTTTTTATTCTTGGGTGACGTCCGTTCATCACTCATCGTGGTCGCCACACTAATACTCACGCCACTACTCACATTCTTGGTTATGAATCGGTATGGTATTTCTGCGAACTTGATGTCACTAGGAGGTCTTGCGATTGCGATTGGCATCATGGTGGATGGATCGGTCGTCGTAGTTGAAAATACGTTTGCTAAATTAGGTCAACGATTGAAATCTGGAGAATCCAAGAACCGGATTATTCTGGAGGCCGCTACTGAGGTGGGGACGCCAGTTCTTTTCGGTGTTGGCATCATTATTTTGGTGTTCATGCCGCTCCTATCGCTTGAGGGAATGGAGGGCAAGATGTTCGCCCCAATGGCCATTACCATTGCGATTGCGTTGACGATCTCATTGATTCTGTCATTTACCTTGTCGCCAGTGTTGTGTTCATACATCCTTAAGGGTGGCAGTGAAGACGATACCAAGGCAGTTGCCCGTATGCGCGCTCCTTATGAGCGTTGGTTGCGGTGGAGTTTGGCCAATCCCAAGTTGGTGGTGAAGCGGTCCTTAATTGCTTTGGCAATCAGCTTGCTAGGATTTGTTCTACTGGGCAAGGCGTTTATTCCAGTGATGCAGGAAGGCTCTATTACCCCGGTGATTGTGAGGGCCCCCAATATTTCATTAGATGAGTCCATTAAATTAGAGTTCGAAGCAATCAGGCGCATCATGACCATACCCGGTGTGGAGATGGCAGTGTCGCGCTTAGGAAAGGGCGAATCTCCTGCGGATCCTGGTCAGCCAAACGAGTCTGATCCTATTGTGACGCTCAAGCCTTTGGGTGATCGCAAGTTTAGCCAGGAAGAGATAGCGCAGCAGATTCGCGATAAGTTAAAGACCCTTCCAGGAATCGAGCTATCGATTTCACAGCCGATTGCTGCGCGTGTCGATGAAATGGTTTCTGGTGTGCGATCTCAAGTGGCGATCAAAATTTTTGGCGATGATCTCATTGTTCTACAGAAGTTGGGCGGACAGATTAGTCAGATTCTGACCAAAATGAAGGGTAGCAATGACTTGCGTATTGAGCAGGCCTCAGGACAAAACTACCT
>CANFWB010000019.1 GCA_947450605.1 Burkholderiaceae bacterium | reverse complement strand
GTTTCCAGCGGTACTCCTATGCGCATGGCATGTCTCCAAATGCTAATTTTTCGAAAAATCTATTTTAGTGAGTTAGGCGAATCTCCACCTATCTATTTACCCTTAGCGCCATTTATGGGGTTTTGCTCCAAATCTCGTAAATTGGGAGCAAGACTTCTACAATGGGGTCTTTAGCTTATATCGAATTTTCGCATTTTTTGATGATCCACCTCAATTCTTCTGCAATACCAGCCTCTAAACCGTCCAAAGTCGTTGTTGGAATGTCTGGAGGGGTAGATTCGTCCGTGGCAGCCTGGATGCTGAAGCAGCAAGGCTATGAGGTGATTGGGCTCTTCATGAAAAACTGGGAGGATGACGATAACGATGAATACTGCTCTGCGCGTCAGGATTGGCTAGATGTCGTGTCGGTGGCCGACTTAATCGGAATTGACGTTGAAGCGGTCAATTTTGCTGCCGAGTACCGTGAGCGTGTTTTTGCAGAGTTTTTAAGGGAATACGCCGCAGGCAGAACCCCAAACCCCGATGTTTTGTGCAATGCAGAGATTAAGTTCAAAGCCTTTTTGGATCACGCAATGAGTCTGGGGGCGGATGCGATCGCAACCGGCCACTATGCCCGGGTTCGCCATCAGGGTGGGCGTGTGCAGTTGTTAAAGGCCCTGGATGCCAGCAAAGATCAAAGCTATTTCTTGCATCGCCTGACTCAAAGCCAATTAGCTAATGTCCTTTTCCCACTGGGGGAGATTCCCAAGACCGAGGTTCGCAAGATTGCCGAACAAATTGGCCTGCACAATGCCCGTAAAAAGGACTCCACTGGGATTTGCTTTATTGGGGAGCGCCCCTTCCGCGAGTTCTTAAATCGCTACTTGCCCCGGACTCCCGGCCCAATTAAGACGCCTGAAGGTAAAACGGTGGGCGAGCATATGGGGCTTGCCTTTTTTACCTTGGGTCAGCGCAAAGGCATAGGCCTAGGCGGCAGTCAGGATGGCAATGGTGACGCTTGGTATGTGGCTCGTAAGGATGTGGCCAATAACACACTGTATGTTGCTCAAGGCCACGAACATCCTTGGTTGCTGGCTAATCAGCTCTCGGCAATGGATGCTAGTTGGGTTGATGGCGCTGCGCCGATACCAGGACAGTACTCCGCCAAAACTCGCTATCGTCAGGCCGATTCTGCCTGCTCACTGGCCGTTGGAGCTGAGGGGCCTCTGAGTTTTGGTTTGAGTTTTCCGGATGCCCAGTGGGCGGTCACTCCAGGTCAATCTGCTGTTTTATACGATGGCGATGTTTGCTTAGGCGGTGGAATTATTTCCGCCTAAGCCTTGTTAGATGTCCAGCTTCGTATTTAGGCCGTTGGCGGCGCAGTTTCCACAAAAGAAGGTCTTTGGATCAACTTTTGATACAAGGTATCCAGGTTGGAGTACTGGGATTGCCAGGCAATATTTGGAAAGCGGAATAAAAGGTAACCTAAGGCGCAACCCACTGAAATATCAGCCAAAGTCATTTGATTGCCATGGCACCAGGCGTTTTCACCCAATTCACGGGACATTTGGGCAAGAGAGGCGTTAATTTTGCCCATTTGACGCTCAATCCAAGCGGTACTCTGTTGTTCTGCTGGCCGCAAAGTGACTTCTAGGCGAGCCAAAATTCCAGCATCCTCAACTCCATCGGCTAAGGTTTCCCAAGTTTTGACGCTCGCGCGCTCACGACTTCCTGTCGGAATGAGCTTTCCTACTGGACTTAAAGTGTCGGCGTATTCAGCGATTACGCGTGAATCATAGATTGCCTCACCATCATCTAAAAGGAGGCAGGGAACCTTACCTAAAGGGTTGTTAAGGGCTATTTTTGTATCTGCAGCCCAGACATTCTCAAGTTCTAGGTCGATATCAACCTTTTTTTCCAAGAAAACAATGCGTACCTTGCGTACGTAGGGGCTAGTGAGGGATCCGATCAGTTTCATGGGCCTAAGTATAGCCATGTCAGCCTTGAATGGCCCGAACCCAAGAGCGATTAAAATCAGACTTTATTGACATATTCAATGTAAAGGCAATATTCGTGAGTCAGCCGATTTCTACTCTTAATGCACTTTCCCCTTTAGACGGCCGCTATGCCGGAAAACTTGACGCCTTAAGGCCTTGGTTGTCTGAAGCCGCATTCATGCGCCAGCGAGTCTTTGTGGAGATACATTGGCTCTTGGCTTTGGCTTCCGCTGGCTTGCCAGACGTACCAAAAATCAGTGCGGCGGATGAGGTCTTTCTCTTGTCTTTGCCAGAAAATTTCTCCGATGCCGATGCGCAGCGCATTAAGGACATCGAGGCAGTTACCAATCATGATGTGAAGGCAGTTGAGTATTTCTTAAAAGAAAAAGTGGCTGGTCGCCCAGACTTGTTAAAGGCGAGTGAATTTATCCACTTTGCCTGCACCTCTGAAGATATCAACAACACCTCTCATGGTTTGATGTTGCGGGGCGCACGTGATGAAGTCTTATTGCCACAACTCAGACAAGTGCTTTCTGTATTAACTGACTTGGCAATTGAGAATGCCGCAGTACCTTTGTTATCTCGCACGCATGGTCAGCCTGCCTCCCCAAGTACTTTAGGTAAAGAGTTGGCTAATATCGCTAAACGCTTAGAGCGTGCGATTGAAACGATTGCAGCTGTACCTCTTTTGGCAAAAATGAATGGTGCGGTGGGTAACTACAACGCTCACTTATCTGCTTACCCAGATTTTGATTGGGAAAACTTTTCTAAGAGCGTAGTTGAGAAGCGTTTAGGCCTCACATTCAATCCGTATACCATTCAGATTGAGCCGCACGATGGCATGGCTGAGTTGTTTGATGCGATTGCTCGTGCCAACACCATTTTGTTGGATATGGACCGCGATTTCTGGGCCTATATTTCGATTGGCTACTTTAAACAGCGGACCAAGGCTGGTGAAATTGGCTCCTCTACGATGCCGCACAAAGTTAATCCAATTGACTTTGAAAACTCCGAAGGTAACTTGGGTGTTGCAAATGCCTTGTTACGCCACTTGGCTGAGAAATTGCCAATCTCTCGCTGGCAGCGTGACCTGACTGACTCCACCGTCTTGCGTAACCTGGGCCCAGCATTTGGTCATAGCGTATTGGCCTATGACAGCGCCTTACGTGGCCTTGGTAAGCTGGAAGTGAACCACGCCGCAATTGCCGCTGATTTGGATAACTGCTGGGAAGTATTGGCTGAGCCAGTACAAACCGTCATGCGTCGTTACGGTATTGAGAATCCCTATGAGCAGCTTAAGGAGTTGACTCGTGGCAAAGGTATTAATCAGGCTGATCTTCAAACCTTTATTCGTGGCTTGAAGATTCCGGATGATGCAAAAACCTTGTTGCTCGAGATGACGCCATCTTCTTATTTAGGTAAGGCGGTCGAATTGACCGAACGTCTAAAAAAGTGAGTTTGACTCCAAGCCTTGGGCGCGTACCGCAAGATTCTCAATACGGTACCCGCCCCAAGTTCTGGTTTGCTGTTTATCAATTGCTGTGGCATCTGCTCTTGCCTTTTGCCTTCATTCGCTTAGCTTGGCGCACCCGCCATTCCACTGAATATTTACATCACTTCTCTGAGCGCCTAGGCTTTGCTGATAGAAAGTCGATTACGCAGGGATCGGTGTGGATTCATGCAGTATCTGTTGGCGAGACAAGAGCCGCCCAACCCTTGATCGAATCCTACCTCGCACGTGGCGAAACTATTTTGTTAACTCATATGACGCTCAATGGCCGTCGTACTGGTGCTACGTTATTTGCGCAAGCTATTGCTTCTGGTCAATTACGACAAGCCTACTTACCTTATGACTTATGTTGGTCTGTTGCTAATTTCATTCGCACCTTTAAACCAAAGCTCGGCCTGTTTATGGAAACCGAGGCTTGGCCAACTATGGTGTTTTATTGTGCGGAAATGGGTCTGCCATTATTTTTGGTCAATGCCCGTTTATCCGAGCGAAGCGCCCGTCGGGTTAACCGGTTTGGTAAGGCGGGAAGATCTCTCTTTCAGGCCTTCGCCGGCATCTTGGCCCAAACTGAATTCGATGCCCAGCGTTATCGCAGTCTGGGTGTCAAAAAAGTAGAGATTGTTGGTAATCTCAAGTTTGATGTGCCGCTCGATTCCAGCTTGGTTCAGCAAGGCAAAGCCTGGCAACAAGAGCTCCGCAGCAATCAGCGCCTGATGGTGTGTGCTGCGAGTACTCGTGATGGCGAAGAGACAATTATTTTGAAAGCCTGGAAAGATTTATTGCTGAGTAATGCTTTCGAGCTTGCCCCCTTACTGTGCATCGTGCCACGCCATCCTGAACGTTTCTCCGAGGTGGCCAATCAAATTCATGAAGCGGGTTTGAAATTTCGGCGCCGTACTGAGTGGGATGGCATACCCAAGGGTAGTAAGGACCTGGATCTCATTTTGGGCGACTCGATGGGCGAGATGCCGATGTATTACAGCGCCGCTGACTTGGTAGTGATGGGTGGCAGCTTACTACCTTTTGGCGGTCAAAACTTAATTGAGGCATGTGCTGCTGGTTGTCCCGTTTTATTGGGTGAGCATACCTACAACTTTCAGCAGGCCGCACTTGATGCGATTGAAGTTGGCGCAGCAAAGCGTATTCAGGGTGAGCTTGTATTAGGCGAGCCGATTGCGCTGATGGAGGCTCTAAAAGAATTGCTCTTGAATGCTGATGGGTTAGGAAAGATGGCTAGCGCAGCCAAAATCTACGCTACAGAACATCAAGGTGCAACCAAGAAAATATTGGCTGCCCTCGAGAATTTAAATTCATTCAGATTGAATTCTTAAACCTGAGCCCCGAAGTTCGGGTCGTCGTTACGGGTAACATCATCTGGCTTACGTTCGCCCTTCACTAGATCTTCGCGCGTTACGCCAAGCCACATAGCCAAAGCTGCTGCTACGAAGACTGAAGAGTAGATACCAAACAAAATACCAATAGTTAGCGCTAGAGCAAAGTAGAAGAGGGTAGGGCCGCCAAAAATTAACATAGCCAAGACCATCATCTCCGTACTTCCGTGGGTGATGACGGTACGGCTAATGGTACTGGTGATCGCATTGTCAATAATTTCGCGAGTGTTCATCTTGCGGTATTTGCGGAAGTTCTCGCGAATACGGTCAAAGATCACCACTGACTCATTGACTGAATAGCCAAGAACAGCAAGAACTGCTGCCAATACAGAGAGTGAGAACTCCCATTGGAAGAATGCAAAGAAACCCAGAATAATCACGATGTCATGTAAGTTCGCAATGATGCCGGCGAGTGCAAATTTCCACTCAAAGCGGAAAGACAGGTAAACCACGATACCGATGATCACAAATAGCAGTGCCATCAATCCATCCATCGCCAGTTCACGACCAACTTGTGGGCCAACAAACTCAACGCGCTGTAATTTCACGCCCGAGGCATCTGGTTCAAGCGCTTTCATCACTGCTGCGCTCTGATCTGCGGAGGAAATCATTTTTCCATCAGCATCTTTTTGCAATGGTAGACGAATCATCACATCGCGTGAACTACCAAAGTTCTGAATCTGGGTATCGGCGTAACCTAATTTCTCTACATTCGCTCTGATGGAGTCCAAGGGCGCAGTTTGTGGATAAGTAACCTCCATCACTGTGCCGCCAGTGAATTCAATCGATAAGTGAAGGCCGTTATGCCAGAGGAAGAAAACAGCGGCTAAGAAGGTGATTAAAGAAACCGCATTGAGCGCCAATGCGTGGCGCATAAAAGGGATATCTTTTTTGATTCGGAAAAATTCCATGACTTATTTCCCTTGTGGGCGCCAAACTTGGCCAATAGCGAGTTTTTGAACTTTCTTGCCTCTGCCGTACCAGAGATTAACAAGGCCACGTGAGAAGAAGACGGCTGAGAACATTGAAGTCAGAATACCTAGGCAATGCACCACTGCAAAACCTTTGATGGGGCCGGAGCCAAATGCGAGTAATGCAAGACCAGCAATTAAGGTAGTGACGTTGGAGTCCAAAATGGTGGCCCAAGCTTTATCAAAGCCAACTGCGATTGCAGTTTGTGGAGCAGCGCCATTGCGCAGCTCTTCACGAATACGTTCGTTAATTAACACGTTGGAGTCAATCGCCATGCCCAGTGCCAGGGCCATCGCAGCAATACCTGGCAGGGTGAGGGTGGCTTGCAACATCGACAGCACTGAAATCAAGAGTAGCAAGTTCACTGCAAGCGCAACTACGGAGAATGTACCAAATAGCAGGTAGTAGGCGATCATGAAGACAGAGATGGCTGCAAAACCAATGATCAGGGATTTAAAGCCCTTCTCAATGTTTTCAGCACCAAGGCTTGGCCCAATTGTGCGCTCTTCAATGATTTCCATTGGCGCTGCTAGTGAGCCCGCACGCAACAAGAGGGCTAAGTCATTAGCGCTCTCGGTCGTTGGTTGGCCAGTGATTTGGAACTTGGAGCCAAATTCACCTTGAATGGTGGCGATAGTGAGGACCTCACCCTTGCCTTTTTCAAACAAGATCATGCCCATTGGCTTGCCAATGTTTTCACGGGTGACTTCTTGCATCACGCGTCCGCCGGCAGCATCTAAGGAGATGTTCACTGCGGGGCGTTGATTCTGATCAAAGCCAGCACTTGCATCGGTAATACGATCACCGCTGAAGATCACGGATTTTTTGAATACGCCTTGGCGGTTTTCGCCAAAGCGGAAAACATCCATTCCTGGAGGAGGGGTCTCACCAATCGCAATCGTGGAGACAATTGGGTCAGCCAGCCTAGATTCGAGGGTGGCAGTGCGGCCAATAATGTCTTTGGCGCGAGCAGTGTCTTGAACGCCTGGCAGCTGAACAACAATACGTTCTGCGCCTTGTTGTTGAATGACTGGTTCTTTCACTGCTAATTCATTCACACGCTTGTTGAGTGTGACGATGTTTTGTTTTACTGCGTTGTCTTGAATTTCTTTCAAGGCGGTAGGCTTAAATTCACCAACTAGCTTTGGAGACAAGCCGGTGGGCTTCACTTGCCAGATCAGTTCAGGCTGACTTGCCATTAACACTGAACGTGCTTTTTCAGCTTCTTCGGTGCTGCCGAAAGTCACCGTAATGCTGTCTTGGCCGCGCTCAATACCTTGTTGACGGATCGATTTGTCACGCAATTGGCTGCGAATATCGGTTGCTAAAGAAGTGACTTTCTTTTGAACTGCACCCTTCATATCGACTTGCAGCAGGAAGTACACGCCACCACGTAAGTCCAGGCCGAGGGGCATCGGTAATGCATTCAGTGCATTTAACCAGCTGGGTGTATTGGACAGCAGATTTAATGCCACTGTGAAATTGGGTTCGTTTTGATCGATGTTCAACTTTTGTTGCAATAGATCACGAGCACGCAGTTGAATATCGGTGTTGTTAAAACGAATTTTGATTGAACCTACATTGCCTGTAGATTCAAAGAAGATACCAGTGTTGCTAATGTTGTCCTCAGTCAGAATCTTTTCGACTCGAGACTGTGTCGCCAAATCAACCTTGATGGTTGGCTTGGCGGACGAGACTTGAACCGCTGGAGCCTCTCCGTAGAAATTGGGTAATGAATATAGCCCTCCGATCAATAAAGCAAACAGGATGACTATGTATTTCCAGAGTGGGTAGCGATTCATATTGAGATACTTTTCAGCAAGCGTATTAAGCGGACTTCAGTGAGCCTTTTGGCAATACTGTTGTGATGGCGCCTTTTTGCATTTGCACTTCAGTGCCAGCAGAAATCTCCACCGTAACAACTTGATCTTTCAATGCAGTGACTTTGCCAATGATGCCGCCACTAGTGACCACTTCGTCGCCAACTGCCAAAGACTCCAGCATTGCTTTGGTTTCTTTTTGACGCTTCATTTGTGGGCGAATCATGATGAAGTACAACACTGCAAACATCAACACGAGGGGAAGGAAGCTCATCAAGCCACCGGAATCTGTACCCGCGGCTGAAGCCTGGGCAAAAGCGTTACTAATCCACATACAAAACCTCCATTAATTACCAATAGGAAACTGCTTCATTTTTAGGCTTTTTAAGCAAAGCCGTAAACCCGCAATTCTAAACTGTATGGGGCTTGGAGGGCTGATTTACTGCCTTAGGGTTATTAATCTTGACCGGGTTCTACGCCACGCTGGCGATTCCGATGAAATTCCTCGCGATAGGCGCTAAAACGATCCTTAGCCAAGGATTCTCGAACTTCTTCCATGAGTTGGAGGTAGTAGGAGAGATTGTGGATGGTATTGAGCTGCGATCCGAGGATTTCATTCGCCTTTTGGAGGTGATTTAAATAGGATCTAGTGAAATTTTGGCAGGTATAGCAGGCACAAGTAGGGTCAACAGGGCGGTCATCCTCCTTGTAGCCAGCATTGCGTAGCTTGAGGTCACCAAAGCGCGTAAAGAGCCAGCCATTACGGGCATTTCGGGTAGGCATCACGCAGTCAAACATATCGATACCGAGGCTGACGCCCAGCATCAGGTCTTCTGGAGTTCCAACGCCCATCAAATAATGGGGCATATGCTCTGGCAGCTTAGGAGCGGTGAAATTGAGAATGCGCTCAAACTCCGGCTTAGGCTCTCCAACAGAGAGGCCGCCGATGGCGATGCCATCAAATCCTTGTTGGCTAACCGCATCTAGGGAGAATTCACGTAAGTTTTCAAACATCCCGCCTTGGACGATGCCAAAGAGACCGTTACCAGTTTCTAGTTCCCGAAAGCGTTTTAAGGAGCGATCGCCCCAGCGTAAGGACATTTCGAGGGAGGCGCGAGCGGTTTTTTCTGAGGTTGCCTGCCCTTTGACTTCGTAAGGGGTGCACTCATCGAACTGCATAGCGATATCACTGTTGAGTACCGCCTGAATCTCCATGGACACTTCTGGTGACATAAATAGCTTATCGCCATTAATGGGTGAGGCAAAAGTCACACCTTCTTCAGAAATTTTTCTCAGAGCGCCCAAGCTAAATACCTGAAAGCCGCCGGAGTCAGTCAAGATCGGTTTATCCCAGCCCATAAAGCGATGCAAACCGCCATGTTTTTTAATGACATCTAAACCAGGTCTTAACCACAGGTGAAAGGTATTGCCTAAAATAATTTGGGCTTTCGCTTCGTTCAAATCCCGCGGAGTCATGGCCTTGACGGTCCCGTATGTCCCTACTGGCATAAAGATCGGTGTTTGTACACTACCGTGAGGCAGGTCAAGCTGACCAAGGCGTGCGGGGCTAGCGGAGTCACGCGCCAAGATATTGAAGTGAACGGGTTTTGTCATGAGTTTGTCTGGTTAAGGCGGCTTAGGAACATCGCATCGCCGTAGCTGAAAAAGCGATATTCATTTTGGATGGCATATTGATAGGCATTACGGATATTGTCCACGCCGGCAAAGGCGCTGACCAACATTAATAAAGTAGATTTTGGAAGATGAAAGTTCGTAAGCAAGCAATCTACGGTTTTGAATGTATATCCAGGAGTGATGAATAAATTGGTTTCACCGCTGGCTTGTTGGGTCTGAGCCTGACTCTCTAGGGCGCGCAGGCTGGTTGTCCCAACCGCAATGACTCTGCCGCCCGCCTGATGGGTAGCCTCAATGGCTGCGATGGTTTCTGGGGGAACCGAGAACCACTCGTAATGCATCTTGTGCTTACTGAGATCTTCTTCGCGAACGGGGGTAAAGGTGCCTGCACCCACATGCAGAGTAACGCTGGCCTGTTTGACGCCGAGTTCACTGAGCTGCTTGAGGATGGCTTCATCAAAATGCAGGCCAGCGGTAGGGGCTGCTACTGCGCCAGGATTCTTGGCAACTACAGTTTGATAGCGCTTAGCATCTTCAGCATCTGGCTGGTGCTCAATATAAGGGGGGAGTGGCAACTCGCCGAAGCGCTCCAACAGGGAGAAGATATTTTCTGGAAAGCGCACTTCATAGAATCGACCGTCACAGCCCATCATTTCGACGGGGAAGGTTTCACCCATCTTGTTGTAGACATGGACGATCGTCCCAGTCTTTGGAACTTTGGATGCCCTGATTTGAACCCAGGCCTGGTTTTCAGCGCTAATGCGTTCGATTAGGAGTTCGACATTGCCACCCGTCTCCTTTTTGCCATGCAGGCGAGCTGGAATGACTTTCGTGTCGTTAAAGACCAGTAAATCCCCAGGCTTAATAAGGTTAAGAATGTCCCGAAATTGTCGATCGATCAATCGGGCGGCACTTTCCCCTTCCGCCCTGATCTCGAGGAGGCGGCTATCCGTTCTATTGGCCAGTGGGTGTTGGGCAATTAGTTGGGGTGGGAGGTCGTAATTGAAGTCGGAAAGTTGCATAGCATTACCATCAGGTATTGGATTTTAACGATGACGACTAAGCGACCGCCAACTGCACTCGAAAAGATGGGTTTAAACAGCCCTATGGCACTTGCTTTGCACCTGCCATCTCGCTATGAAGACGAGACTGAGCTTTTTACGATTGAGGAGGCTCTGGGGCTAGGAAGGTTTCAATCCGTCCAGACTCAGGGTATTGTGATTCGAAATCAGGTCATGTTTCGGCCTAGAAGACAGTTATTAGTCACAATTGAGGACGACACTGCCTCACTTCAACTCCGTTTCCTCAATTTTTACCCTAGCCAGCAAAAGCAAATGGCAGTCGGAAGTCATGTCCGTGTCCGTGGTGAGGTGCGAGAAGGTTACCTTGGAGCGGAGATGGTGCATCCCACCGTTCGTGCCGTCACCCCAGATGCGCCATTGTCTGCCAGTTTGACCCCGGTATACCCGGCGAGTGCCGGGATATCCCAAGCCATTATTCGGAAAGCAGTCCTGCAGGCCTTACGTGATGCCAGCTTGAAAGAAAGTTTGGCAGAATTTTTACCGCCTAAGCTCATGGCAGAAATTTTGCCAAGTCATGATTGGCCTCCACTGCAAGAGGCAATTGTTTATTTACATCAACCCCCTGCTGATGCCAATACTCAATCATTGCTTGAACGCACACATGCTGCATGGCGTCGTGTGCAATTTGAAGAATTACTTGCCCAGCAAATCTCCTTAAAACGGGCGCATGCTATTCGCCGGGAAAGACGTGCTCCTAGTTTTGAGAAGGATCGGCAAAATACCAAAGCAACAACAAACAAAGAAACAGTCAATAAAACAAATACCAGTATTGAAGACGGTTTGCTCAAAGTCTTGCCCTTCGAGTTGACTGGCGCTCAAGCTCGTGTCTGGTCTGAAATTGGACTCGATCTATCCAATACCTTCCCGATGAATCGTTTGTTGCAGGGTGACGTCGGTAGTGGGAAGACTGTAATTGCTGCCCTCGCAGCTGCGCGTGCGATGGATCATGGTTATCAGGCTGCCATCATGGCCCCTACAGAAATTTTGGCGGAGCAGCACTACCTTAAGATGAAAGAGTGGTTTGAGCCTCTGGGCGTCAAAATTGCCTGGCTCTCAGGAAGTTTGAAGGCAAAAGAAAAAAGATTTTCTCAAGAGATGATTGAAAGTGGTGCTGCCCAACTCATCATTGGTACGCATGCACTGATTCAGGATAAGGTGAGTTTTGCAAAGCTCGGTTTAGCGGTCATAGATGAGCAGCATCGCTTTGGTGTAAGGCAACGTTTGGAGATTCAGCAACGCGTTGGCTCGGAATTGTTTTATTGTCATCAGCTCATGATGTCAGCTACCCCCATTCCTCGCACCTTGGCGATGACCTACTACGCCGATCTCGATGTCTCTGTCATTGATGAGCTACCTCCTGGCCGTAAGCCAATTACGACTAAGGTTGTTAAGGCTGCTCGCAGGGATGAGGTGATTAGCGGATTGCATGATTGGCTGACCAAGGGTCTGCAGGCCTACTGGGTTTGTCCATTAATTGAAGAATCTGAAGTATTGCAATTGCAGACTGCGGTTGAAAGTTTTGAGCAACTCACTCAAGCATTACCTAATTTCAAAGTCGGCTTGGTTCATGGTCGCTTAAAGAGCGAGGAGAAAGCTGCTGTTATGGCTGCCTTCAAGGCCAATGAGATTCAATTGCTGGTGGCGACTACAGTGATTGAGGTGGGTGTGGACGTGCCTAATGCTGCATTGATGGTGATTGAGCATGCAGAGCGCTTTGGCTATGCACAGATTCATCAGCTCAGGGGGCGCGTAGGACGTGGCTCAGCGGATTCAGTTTGCATCTTGATGTATGCGGAGCCATTATCTTTAGCTGCAAAAGAGCGGCTCCAAACCTTGCGAGAAACCTCAGATGGTTTTGTAATCGCAGAGCGGGACTTATCACTTCGTGGCCCAGGCGAGCTGTTGGGGGCCAAGCAATCTGGCGATGCAATGTTGCGTTTCGTGGATCTTCAGCGAGATGCTTGGCTAATCGAATTAGCCCAAGTTGCTGCTGATCGTTTGCTAGCTGAGCATGGCGACTTGGTAGAAAGACATCTAGAGCGTTGGTTGGGGTCTCGCACTGAGTTTCTAAAGGCTTGATAATTACCTGATGATTATCAAAAGACTGTTTATCTGATGCGCGATCGTTTTATTGCTTACGCCCGCCTGATTCGATTGGATAAGCCGATCGGAACGCTGCTCTTGTTATGGCCAACCTTATGGGCGCTTTGGTTGGCAAGCGGCGGCTTTCCTGAATGGCCTTTACTAATCATTTTCTCTCTTGGCACTTTTTTAATGCGGAGTGCTGGTTGCGCCATGAATGACTACGCTGACCGTGATTTTGATCGCCATGTATTGCGCACCAAAGATCGTCCGATTACAAGTGGTAGGATTTCTGGGAAAGAGGCGCTAGCAGTGGCCGCAACCTTGGCGTTGATCGCCTTTTTACTGATTCAGCCCTTGAATACCTTGACCAAAGAGTTATCTTTCTTTGCTTTAGCGGTTGCGATTGTTTATCCATTTACTAAGCGCTTCTTTGCTATTCCGCAAGCAGTTTTGGGAATCGCCTTTGGTTTCGGAATTCCGATGGCTTATGCGGCGGTGCTGGGTTTCATTCCAATAGAGGCATGGATCTTATTTGTCGGCAATATCTTCTGGGCTATCGCCTATGACACTGCCTATGCCATGGTAGACCGCGATGATGATTTGCGCCTGGGCCTAAGAACCTCCGCGATTACCTTTGGTCGCTTTGATGTGCTCGCAATTGCTGTGAGTTATGGAATCTTGTTTTTGAGTCTGGCATGGGTTGACCGGCTTGCAAGGCTCAGTGATTACTTTTGGCTTGGGTGGGCTTTAGCGCTTGCTTGTGCGATCTACCATCTCAAGCTTGTTGCTACGCGTAAGCGTGAGGATTGTTTTAAGGCATTTCGCCACAACAATTGGTTGGGTGGATTCCTATTTTTAGGAATCCTCTTGGGTCTAGCTCGCTTTTAGTTCTTGCCTAGTTCATCACCCATGGCTTTACCACGTTGGCTAGCAGCATCAATCGCTTTTTCAAGAGCACCATGCCAATCGAGTTGCTTGAGCATATCGAGTGCTGCAGCAGTCGTGCCACCTTTTGAGGTGACTCGCTCCCGTAAGACACCTGCATGCTCATCAGAGTTATGGGCGAGCTGGGTAGCGCCCTCGAGAGTTGCATAAGCTAACTTGCGGGCAGTCGCCGCATCCAGTCCGAGTTTCTCACCGCTCGATTGCATGGCTTCCAAGAATGCAAAGACATAGGCTGGGCCACTGCCGGAAACCGCAGTCACTGCATCCATGAGCTTTTCTTCATTTACCCACACCGCTTCACCTACCGCATTGCAAATAGTTTCTGCTAGGGCGCGATCGGATAGATTCACTGCCGCATCTGCAAAAAGTCCGGTAATGCCTTTGCCAATGAGGGCGGGAGTATTGGGCATGGCACGCACGCAGCGTTCATGATCAAGCCAGCGGCTCATGTCTTTGAGGCGAATGCCAGCGGCAATGCTCAAGATCAGTGGGCCGGGCGCAGTAGCATGCTTGAGTTTGGTGCTGAGAGATTTGGCGACCACATTGAAGTCTTGGGGCTTGATAGCCATGACCACAACATTATTCTTGGAAAAGTCAAAAGCGATTTGCTCTAAAGCGCCAATAATCTGGACACCAAAATCTTGGTGAAGTTGTAGGCCGGTACTGGCGTTCGCCTCAACTACCGAGAGTTGATTGGCTTCAAAACCGTTTGCTAGCAATCCGCTAATTAAGGCGCGACCCATATTGCCACCACCAATAAAGGTAATGTGGGCATTCTGATTGATTTGTTGTGTGCTCATGCTTTTATCTTATCGCGCTTCCCAAAAATGGCGCTTCCTATGCGTACTATGGTGCTTCCTTCTGCTATTGCAGCTTCCATATCATCTGACATTCCCATGGATAGGGTATCGAAAAAATCATACCCAACATCATTTGAGTGCTTTGCCTTAATTCCCGCAAAGCACTCCCGGACCGCCGCAAAGGCCTGATGCTGTTGGCGAATATCTTCGCTGGGTGCAGGGATAGCCATGAGTCCACGAAGCGCAATATGAGGTAATTTGGCGATCGCAGTGCAAAGCGCTTCCACTTCTTCGAGCGAGATGCCACTTTTACTCTCTTCCTCGCTCACGTTAATTTGGACGCAAACCTGAAGGTCGCCTAGGCTGGGAAACTCGCCGCGCTGACTAGAGAGGCGTTCTGCAATTTTGAGTCGATCGATGCTGTGGACCCAATCAAAATGCTCCGCTACCTCTCGTGTTTTATTGCTTTGGAGTGGGCCGATAAAGTGCCATTCAAGCCAGGGGCGTAATTTGGCGAGTTGCTGAATTTTTTCAACACCTTCCTGGACGTAGTTCTCGCCAAAAGCAGTTTGTCCAGCATGCATTGCCTCTTCAACTGCCCTGGGGGGAAAGGTCTTGCTGACTGCGAGTAGTTGGATATCCTCTGGCTCACGCTTTGCTGCTAGTGCAGCTAGCTCAAGGCGCTGCTTTACCAACATCAGGTTGGCGGTAACTTGACTCATTATTGTGTCGGGCGCTGTTGGGTAATCATCTGATCAACGATTTCAATCCAATGCAGTACTGGCGTATCGTCTTGCTGCAGGTGTGTAATACAGCCAATATTTCCAGAAACAATGACTTGGGCGCCAGACTCTTCGCAAGCAGTTTGAAGATGACCCAATTTGTTTTTTCGTAATTGTTCAGATAACTCAGGCTGGGTTACCGAGTAGGTGCCTGCAGAGCCGCAGCAGAGATGGCTATCGGCACAGAGGCGTACGCCAATACCAATCCCACTTAATAGCGCTTCTACTTTCCCGCGAATTTGTTGACCATGTTGCAAGGTGCAGGGCGGGTGATAGACCACGCCTGGCTTGGGATCTGCTCCCACTAAAGCAAGTAGCTCATTTTGCAGTGTTGGTAGGACTTCAGAAATATCTTTGGTGAGCTCGGAGATCTTTTTGGCCTTAGTGGCATATTGCGGATTATTCGCAAACAGATGTCCATAGTCCTTCACCATGACGCCACAACCAGAGGCTGTCATCACAATGGCTTCTGCGCCTTGTTCAACCAGTGGCCACCAGGCATCGATATTTTGTTTGGCGTTATCCAGTCCACCGGCTTGATCGTTCAAGTGGTAGCGCAGTGCACCACAGCAGGTGGCATTAGGAGCGCTAATCAGTTGGATCTTCAGAGCATCTAAAACCCGCGCTGTAGCCGAATTGATGTTGGGCAACATACCAGGTTGAACGCAACCTTCAAGCAATAACATCTTGCGTGAGTGGGCTGCTTGTGGTCTTGCATATGGATTGGTATTGCTGGCCAATGCCTTACTTCTGGCTTCTGGGATCTTGCGCTGAATACCAGTAGGCATGAGTGGGCGCACTAAGCGACCTAGTGTCATTGCCGAATTAAATAATTTAGGGCTGGTTAATCCCTCTTTGAGGGCCCATCGAGTGAGACGTTGGGCTAGGGGGCGCTCGGGAGTATTTTCTTCTGCCCATTTACGACCAATATCAATCAAGTTGCCGTATTGCACGCCGCTAGGACAGGTACTTTCGCAGTTACGGCACGTGAGGCAGCGATCTAAATGCAGTCGTGTTTTTTCAGTTGGCACTTGGCCTTCTGCGATTTGTTTTATGAGGTAGATGCGACCGCGTGGTCCGTCTAATTCATCGCCCAAAATTTGGTAGGTGGGGCAAGTAGCAGTACAAAAACCGCAGTGAACGCATTTACCAAGAATTCTGGCGGCTTCTATACCTTCAGGGGTATTGGCAAATTGGGGGGCGAGTTGTGTTTGCATAGGATTGCTAAAAGGGGCGCTTAAGGAAGGCGTGAAGTTGCAAATACACCAGCTGGATCGAAGGAGCTTCTGAGGCGCGCTTGTACGGCCTCAAGTGCTACTGAATGCGCTTGTTCGCTCAATAGGGTAAAGCGTTGCTGAGTGGGATCAACGTTGGCGCCTTGCTTAAAACGAGTGGCATGTCCGCCATGGGTATTAGCCAGCGTTTTGATGGAGGCAAATGTCGCATCATCACCTGAGGCTGTAAACCAGCGTTGCTGACCGTGCCATTCCAAAACAATATTCCCACTCACATTAGCGATGGTAATTGGACCGCATGCTGCGGGTAGCGCCAAGCGATAAAGGGTGTCATTGTGATTGAGGTTCTGAAAATCGGGTAGCTCTTGCTCGCGCAAGTTTCTCCAGAATTCTTCTGCAGTAGCTGGATCCAGCTCTATTGCATTGACTGCAGCGTCCATCAGAGGGATCGCTGCTTTAACGGCGGCAGCGGCCCCGGCCAAGCGAATAGTGAGTTCACCATCGCCACCTGTTGAGCTTCCAATCCAGCAGCTTGCCGATAAAGGCAGGGGCTGTCCAGCCCATTCATTGGTGAGCTGCAGAGCACGCACCTGAGAAATAGGACAGCGCAGGGTAGTTGTGGCAGCTGGTCGTGGCAGTACCTTGACAGAGGCTTCAAGCAGGAGTGATAAGGT
The DNA here is from genome assembly GCA_947450605.1 of Burkholderiaceae bacterium. GTDB lineage: Bacteria > Pseudomonadota > Gammaproteobacteria > Burkholderiales > Burkholderiaceae > Polynucleobacter. The sequence continues at coordinate 16,068 of CANFWB010000019.1, read as the reverse complement.
TCCCATGGAGCCAGGAAGTAGGCGTGATACGTCATAGCCTGCAACGTTCTTCATGACCTTCCCACCAAAGGATAAGTCTTGACCTTTGCCATCCAGGATGCGCGCACCCAGAACAAAGTCACGTAAGTTACCGGCGCTAATCCGTCCTGGACCCGCTAGCCCTGCGGCAATAGCACCACCAAAAGTTGCGGTCGTACCAAAGTGAGGTGGCTCGAATGCGAGCACTTGATTCTTCTCGGCGAGGGCAGCCTCAATTTCTTTTAAAGGCGTACCAGCACAAGCCGTAATCACGAGTTCTTCAGGTTGGTATTCCAGGATTCCAGAGTAGGGGCGTGTATCGAGGGTAGTAAAAGTATTTGCATTACCGTACCAAGACTTAGTGCCACCACCTTGAATTGAAAGCGGTGTTTTAGTTTTGGCGGCAGCGAGAATTTGCTCTCGAAATAAATCAATATGCATGTTTGTGTTGGACTTGGGGTTGGACATTAAAAGCGCTCCAACTCTGGATGCGGCAAGTTACCGCCACTAATACGCATGCGGCCATACTCGGCGCAACGATTTAAAGTGGGAATCGCTTTATCGGGATTCAGTAAACGCTCTGGATCAAAGGCGCTTTTCACGCCCCAGAAAGATTCTCTTTCGCCTTCACCAAACTGAACGCACATCGAATTAATCTTTTCAATACCAACACCGTGTTCACCGGTAATGGTGCCATCGAGCTCAACACAGGCCTCTAGAATTTCCGTGCCGAATTCTTCGGCGCGATGCCATTCTTCTTGATCCGCACCGTTAAATAAGATCAATGGATGCATATTGCCGTCACCCGCATGAAATACATTCAAGCAAGCGAGACCATATTTTTTCTCCATGCCCTGAATACGTCTTAGTAAGGTGCCAATATTTCTGCGGGGGATGGTGCCATCCATGCAGTAATAGTCAGGTGCTAATCGTCCCGCTGCAGGGAAAGCATTCTTGCGACCACTCCAAAACTGGAGTCGCTCTGCTTCGTTCTGCGAAATCTGAATGCCACTAGCACCAGCCTCCTCCAGAACCTGAGTCATGCGCTCAATTTCTTCAGCAACCTCTTCTGGTGTGCCATCGGATTCGCAAAGCAGGATAGTCTCAGCTTCAAGGTCATAGCCTGCATGAACAAATTCTTCTACCGCTCGGGTAGTGGCTTTATCCATCATTTCTAAGCCGGCAGGAATAATGCCAGCAGCAATGATGGCGGCAACAGCATCCGCCCCTTTTTCAATATCGTCAAAGCTCGCCATGATGACGCGAGCTAGCTTTGGCTTAGCAATCAGCTTGACGGTAACTTCGGTCACCACTGCAAGCATACCTTCGCTGCCCATCACGATTGCCAATAAATCCAGTCCTGGAGAGTCTGGAGCAAGGCTACCAAACTCTACGATCTCGCCGTTCATCAAGATGCCCCGAACCCTCAATACATTGTGAAGAGTCAGGCCATATTTAAGGCAGTGCACTCCACCGGAGTTTTCATTGACATTGCCGCCAATAGAGCAGGCAATCTGCGAGGATGGGTCTGGTGCGTAATACAGGCCAAGGTGGGCAACTGCCTCGGAAATGGCTAAATTACGAACTCCTGGTTGGACCACTGCAGTGCGGGTGAAGGGGTCAATATTGATAATTTTCTTTAGCTTGGCTAGAGAAAGCACCAAACCTTGGGAGATTGGCATGGCGCCGCCGGATAAGCCGGTTCCGGAGCCTCGTGGGACGATGGGGACTTGCATATCAAAGCAAATCTTCAGAATTTGGGCGACTTGGTCTTCGGTTTCTGGCAGGGCGACTGCTAATGGCATACGGCGATAGGCAGCCAAGCCGTCGCATTCATAGGGAATCGTGTCCTCAGGCTCCCATAACAGTGCATGTTCCGGGAGGATCGGTCGCAAGGCGGAAACCAATGTGGATTGCAGGGCGGTAATGGCCGCGAGCTCGGGGGGTGGGGTCACCATATTCATAGGAATCATTTTAGCCATTTACCTATAATTAGTTTCATGGGAAATCGACTTTCAAAAATAGCCACTAGAACCGGTGATGCCGGGATGACTGGGCTTGGCGATGGCAGCCGAGTCGAAAAGGATCATTTGCGCATCTGCGCCATGGGCGATGTCGACGAATTGAACTCTGAAATTGGGGTTTTGATGGCTGAATCCATTCCTGAGGCCATTGCCGATGAGTTCAAAATCTTATTTTTGCAAGTGCAGCATGACTTGTTTGACCTGGGGGGCGAACTCTGCATCCCAAATTACATCCTGCTCAAACCAGAGCATGTAGCCCAGTTGGATATTTGGCTGGAAAAGTACAACGCCACATTGCCGCCATTAACTGAATTTATCTTGCCGGGTGGCACCCGTGCCGCTGCTCAGGCGCATGTATGCCGAACAGTTTGTAGGCGTGCCGAGAGATCGATTGTGCGTTTGGGTTGGGCTGAGCCTTTGTATGATGCCCCGCGGCAATACGTTAATCGCTTGTCTGATCTTTTATTTGTTTTGGCGCGCGTTCTCAATCGTGCGGCTGGTGGCCAAGATATTTTATGGAAGCATGAAAAAAAAGAGACTAAATAAATTAGTCTCTTTTAGGAAAATAAAACAAGGCCTCAAGCAACCTTGTTTTATTTTTTAGCTTTTCTACGATTCTTCACCGCCAATGCAAGGCGTTGCAATACATTGACCGAGTCTTCCCAGTTAATACAGGCATCAGTAATGCTTTTGCCGTACTCCAACTTGTTTGGATCATCTTTTCCAGGTGTGAATTTTTGTGCACCATCAATGAGATGACTTTCAATCATGACGCCAAAAATTTGATGTGAGCCAGATTCAATTTGTTCGGCAATGTTTTCTGCCACCACAATTTGACGCTCATGTTTTTTGCTGGAGTTCGCATGTGATAAGTCAACCATCAAGCTGCCCGGAAGCTTTGCTGCTTCTAGCTCAGCGCAGGCTGCTTGAACATACTGCGCTTCATAATTTGGCTCTTTACCACCGCGCAAAATGACGTGGCAGTCCTTGTTTCCCTTGGTTTCTACGATGGAAACTTGACCATTCTTATGTACTGATAAGAAGTGGTGTGGACGGCTAGCGGCTTGAATGGCATCAGTTGCGATTTTGATGTTACCGTCAGTACCATTCTTAAAGCCGATTGGGGCAGAGAGACCTGAAGCCAGTTCGCGGTGTACTTGACTCTCGGTTGTGCGTGCTCCGATAGCGCCCCAAGAAATCAGGTCGGCAATATATTGCGGAGAAATCACATCCAAGAATTCGCTACCAGCAGGCATGCCCAGACGATTGATCTCCATGAGTACTTGACGCGCAATGCGCAGACCTTCTTCAATGCGATAACTCTCATCTAGGTATGGGTCATTAATCAAACCCTTCCAGCCAACTGTAGTGCGCGGCTTTTCAAAATAGACGCGCATCACAATTTCAAGTTCACCAGCAAAGCGATCACGTTCTGCAAGTAATCGCTGGCAGTACTCTAAAGCTGCACGGGGATCATGAATGGAGCATGGCCCAATAATGACCAAGAGGCGATCATCTTTGCCATGAATGATGTCGCGAATCTTTTTACGTGTTTTGCTGATTAGGGTTTCACTTGGCGTACCCGAGATTGGGAAGAAGCGAATCAAATGCTCTGGTGGTGGCAGAACCGTGATGTTATGAATGCGTTGATCATCTGTATCTGACGTTTTGTCGACGGCAGCGTACCAGTTGGCGGGATTAGTATTTTGTTGGCTCATGCAACTATTTTAAGCCGTATTAAGCAGTTCCCCCGACAGTCAGGCTGTCGATACGTAAAGTGGGCTGCCCAACACCCACTGGGACGCTTTGACCTTCTTTGCCGCAAACCCCGATGCCACCGTCTAATTTCAGGTCATTTCCGATCATAGAGACCTGTTTTAAGGATTCAGGACCGCTACCAATGATGGTGGCACCTTTGACGGGATACTGAATTTTGCCGTTTTCTACCCAATAGGCTTCTGAGGCTGAAAACACAAATTTCCCACTCGTAATATCCACTTGACCGCCACCAAAGTTCACCGCATAGAGGCCGCGTTTGATGCTGGCTACGATTTCTTGGGGATCATCCTTGCCAGCCAACATATAGGTATTGGTCATGCGAGGCATGGGCAGGGAAGCAAAACTCTCTCTCCGACCATTGCCAGTGAGGGGCATATTCATGAGGCGGGCGTTGAGGCTATCTTGGATGTAGCCCTTCAAAATACCGTCCTCAATGAGTGTGGTGCACTGGGTCGGGGTACCTTCATCATCGATGTTGAGTGAGCCTCGACGACCGGATAGCGTCCCATCATCCACCACGGTGACGCCTTTAGCGGCAACGCGTTGTCCAATACAGCCAGCAAAAGCAGAGGAGCCCTTGCGATTAAAGTCACCCTCTAGACCATGACCAACAGCTTCATGCAGTAAAACCCCGGGCCATCCTGGACCCATCACTACAGTCATTGGGCCAGCTGGGGCAGGGCGAGAGTCTAAATTAATTAGTGCTCCATCGACAGCTTCATCAACGTATTGATTGATCAGTTCGGTATTGAAATAGTGATAATCATGACGCGCACCGCCGCCTGAAGATCCAGATTCACGACGACCGTTTTGCTCGGCAATCACATGAACTGATACCCGCACAAGTGGACGCACATCAGCGGCCAATAGACCGTCGGCTCGCACTACAAGGACAACATCAAACTCACCGGCTAGGCTGGCCATTACCTGAATGATGCGTGGGTCACGTGCTTTAGCGCGACGCTCAATGCTTTCCAGTAATGCAATTTTTTCTTGCGGTGCAAGTGAATCCAAGGGATTTAAGTCTGAGTACAGGCCATTGGAGATGGGGGTAAAGATTTTGCTGGCAATAGCTCGCTTGCCACCTTGAGGGCCAATCACTCGAGTGGATTTCGCTGCCTTATTTAAAGCCTCTAAATTAATTTCATCGGAATAGGCAAAGGCAGTTTTATCGCCATAAATTGCACGCACGCCAACGCCTTGGTCAATGTTAAAACTTCCAGACTTCACAATACCTTCCTCAAGGCTCCAGCTTTCGCTACGGGTGTGCTGAAAGTAGAGGTCGGCATCATCCAATTGGTGTGTAAACATATTGCCAAAGGTGCGATGCAAATCCTGCTCAGAAAGGCCGGTTGGCTCAAGCAGTATGGATTTTGCTAGCTTAAGAAGATCAGCCTGTTTTTTTGGCTTAGTCCATTCGCTTGGAAATAATGCTTCTGGTGCTCTCATTTTGTTCTGCTGAACTTTCTTCATTAAAGCTTACGGTGTTTTAGCGCGGGTAGCTTAGAGCGTACCTCTTTTAATTTATCTTTGCTGAGTGTGCCAGTAATAAATCCCTCGCCTTGCGGGAGGTTGGTCAATATCTGTCCCCAGGGGTCAATTAGCATGCTGTCACCCCAAGTCCGCCGTTGATTGATGTGAATGCCACCTTGCGCCGAGGATAGTACGTAGCATTGATTTTCAATAGCGCGGGCACGCAGAAGAATCTCCCAGTGATCTTTTCCGGTGGTGTAAGTAAAGGCCGCGGGAATAATATGGCAATCTACCTCACCAAGCGAGCGATAAAACTCTGGAAAGCGTAGGTCATAGCAAATACTTAAGCCAAACTGCCAATCCACTCCGTTGACGGTAATCTGAAACTGACCTGGTTTACTGCCAGGTGCGATTGTTTCGGATTCTTCGTAACGCTCTGTTTCAGTTTGAAAACCAAACAAATGAATTTTGTCGTATCGAGCAATTTGCCTACCCTCTGGATTAAAGACCAGGGAGGTGTTGAGAACCTTGTTGGATTCCTTGGCTTCGAGAGGGATGGAGCCAGCGACTAAATAAATATTATTTTCTTGTGCAATTGCAGCGAGCCGCTCTTGAATTGGTCCAACCCCAGGAGCCTCGCGCAGATTTACTTTGTCGGTATCTTTTAGCCCCATTAAGCAAAAATACTCTGGCAGTACTGCGAGCTGAGCTCCACAGTTCGAGGCCGATTGAATCAAGTGTGCAGCAACCTCTAGATTCTCATCGAGCTTGGGTGTCGATACCATTTGTATCGATGCAATTTTGAGTTCCGAGACATTTGCAAGGGTGTTCATGGTGATTTAGCCTGGCGTCGAGATATTTTGGTTCACTGGAGGAGATGTAGGTGCTGAATTTGGCAAGCTGGGTTTAGTTTGCTCTTTCAGTAGATTTTTTGTGCGAATCGTATCTAAGGTTTTTGCATCCAGCGGTTGGCCTTTTTGGTCTAGTGGAATTACCTCTGGGTTTTCCCAAGAACCTTGCACCAAATAATCCGTTTGCATCGTGCGATTAATTTGGTTGGTGATGAGGTATTGCCCCAATACCGCCCCAAGGCCAATGATGGGGTTAATTGCAAAAGCAGCCAGTGAACCTGCGGTGGCATCAATAGTGGGGAATATGGTGACACGCAGATCTTGCGTTTCTTGGGGAACGTTAATTTGACCAGTCATCGCCACCCTAGCTTGATCGAGAATCATCGAGAATTCTTTAGTCTGTGCGATACCTTGCGCGACCTCAAAGTTGCTAGTAATAGTGTTGAACGGCGTGCCCTTGGTAGCCAAGTTTCCAAGACTACCCTTGAGATCTAGCGTCGCGAATCTAAATAAACTTTGCAAACTCAGAACGTCTAATAATTTAGCGCCATCGGTATTGACTTCGAGTAATCGACCTTTGGCAAGGTTGATGCTGACATTACCAGCAAGAGAATCATAGATTGGGGTAAATAGCGGGCCCGACCATGTTAAGTTGGCAATGAGCTTTCCTTCCCCGCCTTCTACAGATTTGGTGTTACTCCAATGCGCAATCATCTGACCTGCATCTTTTACATTGACCTCGGCAGCAATGGTGCTTTGCTCGGCCCTATTTTGGGTTTTACCAATCCATTGACCTGTTACTGTCGAGCTTCCTTGAGGATTGTTGATTTCGATAGATGAAATCTTTAATAGATCCTGTGATGTTTTAGATTTAATCTTTACCGTTCCCAATCTCGCCTTTGTCCAACTTAAATCATCAATAGTTAAATCTAGGCTGGGGATTGCATTTGGGCTCAGCGGCGTCTTATTCGACTTTTGCGCCACCTTGTTACTTTGTGGGGTCGTATCCTTAGCTGCGGTATCGCTGGCGGCAACAGGATCAGGTGTCTTGAGTCGCAACAGGCGCCCGCTAATGAGTCCGCTCGGCTGATCCAGGCTACTTGGATGCCATTGAATTTGACCGGCAATTTGGGGTGCGTTAAGGCGCAACTGCCACACACCATTTTTTTCATTGGAGTTTAAATTGAAATCATTCCACTCACGATTAAAAGCAATGAGTTTTTTGATTTGTGCGGTGACTTGAACAGTGCCTTCTGGCGCGTCAGATTTTTTGACTTCTGCTGTTTTATGGCTTGACTTTGTTGTGCCCAGAAATTCAACCCAGGTATCCAGATTCAGTTCATTGTTAGCGACATGTAGCGCAAAGCCATCCTGTGGAAGGTTAGCGCTTGCCCCAATGCCTAAGGAAGCCCGCAATTTATTTTCTGAATCTACACTACCCAAGAGGTAATACTGGTCGCCCCATTTGCCGGAAGCATCTGCACGCACAGCATTGGATTTGCTGACAGGGTAAGTTCGTAGGGTTAGCTGACCAAGCATTGCAGCACCAGCTAATTTCTTTGCTGGTGCGGGTGCGGTACTGGCCCAGTTGCGTAAATCAAACTTCAGATTGGTTTGGCTGCCAGATTTATTGAAGTTAATCAGACCATCATACTTAGCGGACCCACCCATTGCATTGATCAGTGCTTGGCTGTATTGGGATTGGGGACTCTCCGCTAAATACCCCTTAACAGCGCTTGCATTGATATCACCGCTGATATTGAAGCTGGAGTTATCCGTAGCAGATGAGGCGCTTGAAATCTGAATAGAGCCGCCGAGAAAGTTGGCGCTAATATTTTCAAACTCGGGATTCTTTTCGGTAATGCGTATTTTGCCTTTCAGGTTTTCCAATGGAGGAATATCTCCCCATTGGGCCTTGTTGCCTGGCAATGTGAGTTTGGCATCTACGTTGGCGTCGTCATTTCCAGAGAGTGGGATTTTTAATCCAAGGTCAATGTTTACTGGGCCGGTAAGAGAAAGATTTTTAGCAAGATTCGGCTGTTGCACTCCAATAGGGGAGGCAATGAGGTATTCCAGGATCTCAGCCGCCTCACCATCGACCAAGCCATTGATGAGTAGGTTAGGTTGCCTGGCGCTGAGATTGGGGATTTGTGATTTGATCTTGGTCAGCATCACCCTTTTAAAACTTGCCTTATCGATGTCCACGTTCAAGCTTGACTGCTTCATATCGATAGTGCCGCTGACATTGCCCAATGCCTGCCAAACCCCCTGGTTTTTTGGAAGTAAGGGGGCTGGCTTGAAAGTTGCCTTGGAAAAGGGCAGATGCAAGCTTAGCTCCCCAATTGTTCCTGGCGGGTAAGGGGCTTGATTTGGATCGCCTTTGATATGCAAAGAACCATTTTGAATGTCCCCAGCCTCAAAAGCTTTACTCAGATAGAGGCGACTCTCTTTTTCCATCCCAACCGGGAGATAGCGATGGGCAGTAGCTAATTTAGCGTTCACAAATTCCATATCGAGCGTCATCTGATCGGGTTGCTTAGCTGCCCCAATCAGATAGCTCAGATCTAGATTGGTCGTAATTTCAGGGTTGCTGAGCTGGAGTTGCTTGGTGTTGATCAACCACCCCCCTTTTTGCTTAGCCCAACTAATCTCACCTTTTGCTCGATCCAATTGAATCTGAGGTGATGATAAAAAGTCGCTCATCTCAATTTCAAGATTACGTGAGTCAAGCGTAAAGTTCCCTAGCTTTTGATTGCTAGTCAGGTTTCCAGATAAGTGGGATACCGAAGGCATCGATTTATTGACCCCGGTGAAGCTAATGTCCTTCAGTTTTGCGCTGATGGTGAAATCTAACTTATTGGCAGAAAACCAATTTCCCGCTATTGGAAGGGCTGATAATGCGGATTCACTTTCAGCCCAATTGATTTCTAAATTCTGCAACTCTCCATCCGCCTCAGAAATCTTGATCCATTGGTGAATTTTTTTGGGCAAAGGAAGATTGAGTGCAAACAGCGCGATATCTTCCATCTGTATTTTTGGTGATGAGAATCCGAACTCTTTAATTTCACCGCCTTCTTTTGGTGGGCGCCAGCGGAAGGTAATCGGACTTAAATTTTCAAGCGGTGCAGTGGCGAGGCTGTCAATGCTTCGCCATGCTAATGTTTTGGTGGTGATGGAGTTAAGTCCGCCATCTGTATCCTGCACTAGATTGGTCTCGAGCCTGCCGAACTCAATGGGGTCTTCATCTTTATTCAGTTGTAGCTTGAGGCGATCTGCCGTTAATGACATTTGCCCGCCATCAGCCTGCCCGCCATCCAGCCTCAAGCCTCCTTTGGAATTGAGCTTTCCACCCAAGTCATGAAGTGGTAGCGGAATATCTTTAAAGATTTGGCCGAGGTTTACATCGGCGAGATCCCATGAAAAGGAGCCTACCCAGTCGCGCCAATTACCCGCTTGCCCGCCAAGATGATGCACAAAGTTCGCCTGGATTTTAATTAGGCTTGGGCTCCAGGGGGTTTGTGCGATCAATTGACCTTGATGGCTGCGAATGCCATTGGTTAAATGAAGTTCTTGAATATCAATGGAAGTTTTTAATTTTCGACCTTGTTGATCTTCCCAAAATATTTTGGCATTACTGATTTGGATATCGTTTTGAGCGAGCAACCAGCTCTCGGTAGAGAAATCATCAGTATTGCTGTGAATGGGAATTCCGGCGACCGAGACTGCGCCTTTTGCATCACGTTGTGCGTATAGCTGTACCTGATCAACAGTAATCTCGTGAAAATAGGGTGACAGGTAATAAAAGGAAAGCCAGCTAAGTTGCCCGCTAATATTTTGAATCACCAAAGGGCTGGGCGAGGTATTGGCGTTATTGAATCTCAAGCCTGCTATGACAAAGCTTGGGCGAATTCCGGTCCAAGACACTTGGACCTCATCCATTGTCACGGTAGTGCCTAGGCGAGCACTCATTAGACGTTCTAGGGTGGGTTTTGATTTCTCAATCTGAGGCCATAAAACGAAACGTACCCCAAGGTGGCCTATTACAAAAAAAGCCACAGTAACGCCGGCAAGAATCAGGGCACGCTTACGCCAACGTCCACCAGAACCCGGAGGACGTTTTTGAAGCACGCTCTGCAGGCGAGTCCAGATGATGTTTCGAAGCATGGACTCTATTATCCGTCAGCCTTTGGGCGATCGCCAAGCTTCTGGGGTTTTGGCCTAGAGTCAGATTAAGATGGAGAAATGACAGTTTTTCCCGGCCAAATTGAATTTCTAAAGGAGCATTCCAGTTATGCGCAACGCTGGCTGAATTCTCGTCCTGAATGGCTGGACTGGCTTAGCATCCAGGGCGCTCAAAAAGTGGATTTAGATGGCATTCGAGGCTTATTAAGCCCTTGCCATGAAGCCCTGGCTTCGCCAGAGCAGGATGAGGCTCAATTCATGGCAAATCTGAGGCTTGCTAGGCAGCGCCTCATGCTCTGGATTGCCTTCCGTGACCTAAATGGCATAGCTGACTTAAAAGAGGTCACGCATGCCCTCAGTCATTTTGCAGAGGAGGTGGTCGCCCTATCGATTGCGTATATTCGTGAAGATCTCCAGCAGCGCTTTGGACTTCCTTGGAGCACAGTCACCGATTCAGAAATGCCCTTGATGGTGGTTGGCATGGGAAAGCTGGGGGGTCTAGAGCTCAACCTTTCTTCTGACATCGACCTGATCTTTTTATACGAGCACGAAGGGGAGACCCAGGGCGCCCCTAAGAGTTTGTCGTATCACGAGTGGTTTACTCGTATGGGCAAGCGTCTGATCAGGCTATTGGCGGAGCATGATGAAAATGGCTTTGTTTTTCGGGTAGATATGCGTTTGCGACCTAATGGAGATTCTGGTCCTTTGGTGTGCAGTCTCGATATGCTTGAAGAATATCTACTGGTTCAAGGTAGGGAGTGGGAACGCTACGCCTGGATTAAGGGTAGGTTGATTGCTCCAATGCCTAACTCACCCGCATTTGCCTATTGTGAGCGGGAGCTAGATCAGCTCATTCGCCCCTTTGTATATCGACGTCATTTGGATTACGGTGTGATTGCCTCCATTCGAGAGTTGCATGCGCAAATACAACATGAGGCAGATAAACGCTCATCGCATCATCACGGTCGATCAAAGGATATTAAGTTGGGCCGTGGCGGCATCCGTGAAATTGAGTTCTTGGCGCAGATGTTTCAATTAATGCGGGGCGGTACGGATCCGCGCCTCCGGATTCGCCCTACTTTAGAAGTATTGGAGCTGATAAAGCAGCAAGGTATTTTGCCTGCCCAAGAAATAGATGCCTTGAAAGCTGCCTATGTTTTCTTGCGACGCCTAGAGCATCGCATTCAAGTGTGGGAAGATCAACAGACGCACTATTTGCCCGCAGATGAGCTTGCCCGCACCCGCTTAGCCTCTAGCATGGTTGGCCCCGATCAGACTCAAGAGCGGGCCGCCTTCTTGAATGAGCTCGATCAACATCAAACAACAGTTGCCCAGTATTTTGAAAAAGCATTTGTGCTGGATGATGCTGCACGCTTAGACAATGGGTCATTGCCAGTTGGGTGGGAGCCTGATAGTGCAATCTTCCTAGAATCTGCAGCTCGCTGGCTGACTTGGGCGGATAGCTATAAACAAAGACAGTTGCCTGAGAAAAGTAGATTAATTTTTAATAATCTGATTCGCAAGGCTGCGGATAGTCTGCAAGCAGATCAGTCTATTGCCGTTGGTGCGGACCTGACTTTACTGCGTTTCTTTGATTTATTAGAGGCAGTTGCGCGACGAAGTGCCTATTTATCGATTCTGTCTGAATATCCCCAGGCGCTATCCAATGTACTGGCCTTACTAAAGGCCTCACAGTGGGGCGCAGAATATCTCACTCGACACCCTCATTTGTTGGATTACTTGCTCAACTCGCGTATAGAGAAGGCGCTGATTGAGCATCCAGCACAATATTGGGGGGAGGTAAAAACCACTCTCGACATGCGTCTTGATGATGTCATGGCAGATAAGGATGGTTCAGAGCGGGCGATGGATATTTTGCGCATCACTCATCACACCGAAACCTTTATTACTTTGTTGGCAGATTTGGGAATAGGGGTTGATCACGCGCTTTCCGTAGAGAAGGTCAGTGATCATCTATCCGCTTTGGCAGACTTAATATTGCAGACCACCTTGGAGCGTGTTTGGCCTAGTATTGCCAAGAAATTTGATTTACCTGTAGATAAGACTGCGCCATTTGCGGTGATCTCTTATGGAAAGCTGGGCGGCAAAGAGCTGGGATATGCCTCAGATTTGGATTTGGTATTTTTATATCAATCTGAAGAGCTTAATCTTGCCGCTCAAGAAATTTACGCCCTTCTTGCAAAGCGGATGATTAATTGGTTAACTGCCTACACGTCGGCTGGCAGTTTATTTGAAATCGATACGCGCCTTCGCCCGAATGGCTCTGCTGGATTTTTAGTAACCAATGCCGATGCATTTAAAAAATATCAATTGCGCGAAGGCGACAATGCCGCCTGGGTTTGGGAGCACCAAGCCCTAACGCGAGCCAGGTTCTCTGCGGGCTCTAAAGTAGTTGGCGCATTCTTTGATGATGTGCGCTTTGAGGTCTTGAGTCAGAAGCGTGATATTGATCAGTTGCGTCTCGAGATTTTAGAAATGCGTCGCAAAGTGCATGCTGGACATCCTAATCCTAGTGCCGATTTTGATTTAAAGCACGATGCTGGCGGTATGGTCGACATTGAATTCATTGTTCAATTTTTAGTCTTGGGATATTCCAATCTCCGCCCACAATTAATCGGAAACCTCGGAAATATTGCTTTACTTCGCATTGCTGGAGAGGTGGGATTAATTCAGATGCAGACTGCTGAGGTAGTCGGGGATGCTTATCGCCTTCTTCGGGCGCGGCAACATCGCTTGAGATTAGATGGGGCAGATAAGACGCGTGTAGATTTAGTGCTTGAGCCGCAGTTTGTTCATGCAAGAGAAGTGGTGCTGGCTTTGTGGCAAGAAATATTTCTTGCCCCTTCGGCTGTTGGAAAATCTTAGCTCTGCTCTAGCAGCTCTCGTGCATGACGACGCGTGGTATCGGTAATCGTAGCCCCACCGAGCATGCGAGCTATTTCCTCTACTCGCTCAGATCTTCCCAGCGGACTGACTTGCGAGAGTGTTTTATCACCGGCCTGAGATTTGCTGACTTTTAAATGGTGATTGCCCTGCGCAGCGACTTGCGGCAAATGGGTCACGCAAAGAATTTGATGGGATTCACCCAGTTGGCGCAACAATTTGCCAACAGTCTCTGCAACGGCGCCACCGATGCCGGCATCCACTTCATCAAATATGAGTGTTGGTGTAAATGAGGCTTTACTGGTGATCACGCTAATGGCCAGGCTGATACGGGCGAGCTCGCCACCCGATGCTACTTTAGCTAATGAACGCGGGGTGCTGCCCGCATGACCTGCAACCAAGAATTCAATTTGTTCAAGACCATAAGCTCCACCGTCAGCTAAAGGCAGTAATGCAATTTCGAGCTGTCCACCAGCCATAGATAAGTCTTGCATGGCAGCGGTGACTTGCTTGCCTAAGTCGACTGCCGCTTTGCCGCGCTTTTGTGAAAGCTGTTTAGCAATCTTGAGATAAGCCACTTCCTCCTGCTTCACTTTCTCTCGCAAGACGTCAATATTTTGAGAGGCGGTGAGGGCTTCTAGGCGCTCTTCAGTTTCCTGCAGGAGTGCTGGTAAATCATCTGCTTCGGTGCGATATTTTCTAGCAGCACCGTGGAGCGCTTGCATCCGCTCCTCAACTTCACTAAGGCGCGCTGGGTCTAAATCGAGTTTTTGTAAATAGCGATTGAGGCTATGAACCGCTTCATCAATCTGAATTTGAGCAGACTCCAATGCTTGACTAATCTCACTCAGTGCGGAGTCATGCTCTGCTAAGGCGCTCATGTTGGCACTGGCTTTGGAGAGGGTGGATTCTACGGAGTTTTCTGCATCACTTAAAACATCGATTGCCTCTTGGCAGCCGCTAATAATTTTTGCGCCATTGGCCAGGCGAGCATGTTCACCTTGAATCGCAGTCCATTCACCCACTTGCGGCGAGAGTTCGACGAGTTCTTCTAGCTGCCATTCCAGGCGCTCACGCTCCCGCTCAACATCTTGGCCAGCATTTTCTGCCTGCTCGAGCCGGCGACGCGAATCACTCAGCGTTTTGAATAGCTGAGCAACTTCACCCACCAGGTTCATGTGATTTGCGTGGCGATCTAGTAGCTCACGCTGCGCACCGCCTTTGAGTAGAAGTTGATGCGCGTGTTGCCCATGAATATCTACCAGCTGATCGCCAGCTTCCCGCAACTGCGCCAAGGTTGCCACGCTGCCATTAATGAATGCGCGACTACGTCCATTGGCTTCCACAGTTCTTTTGAGGAGCAGGCTTTGCCCTTGATCTTCCAGTGGAAAGCCGAGCTCATCCAACCAATGATTGAAGTGATTTATTTGCTCTGGATCAATCCGAAAGAGGGCGCTAATCTCGGCGCGATTACAGCCTTCACGAATCTGACTGCTATCGGCGCGTTCGCCTAAAACCAGACTGAGGGCATCTAATAGGATGGATTTGCCGGCACCCGTTTCGCCGGTAAGGACTGTAAAGCCAGAAGCAAAGTCTAGCTCTAGTTGATCGACAATGACAAAGTCACGGAGCGCGAGAGTCTGAAGCATGCGTTAGCGTACCCAACAGTTCGACATCAGAATGTCGATGGATACTCATTCCAATGTAGTTTCTCTCGCAAGGTTTTGTAGTCACTATGACCGCGAGGATGAAGTAGGGTGATGGTTTTTTCGGATTGGCGGACTTCAATTTTGTCACCTGATTGCAAATGAGTTTGGGATTGCATATCAAAGTTCACAATCACTTCTCTGCCGTCTACCACTTCAATGCTCACCACAATATCTTGCGGCAACACAATCGGGCGATTGGATAAAGAGTGAGGCGCAATTGGCGCTAATAAAATCCCTGCTACCCGAGGATGCAGGATAGGCCCCCCGGCGGATAAGGCATAAGCGGTAGATCCAGTAGGTGTCGACACAATCAAGCCATCAGATCTTTGGTTGTACATGAAGGAGCCGTTCACTCGCACTGCGAGCTCGACCATGCCGGAAATTCCAGAGCGATTGACCACGACATCATTCAAGGCCAGAGCGCGGTTAATGACTTTGCTATTACGCAACACGACAGCATCCAAAAGAGTCCGGTCATCCGCCTCATAGTCACCAGCAATAATTTGGGGGAGTACTGCCTGGACATTTTGGATGGGAATATCGGTCATATAGCCTAGGCGACCCATATTGATGCCAACCAAGGGGACATGACTGCCAGCTAGCTGACGCCCAATTCCGAGCATGGTGCCATCGCCACCCAGAACAATTGCCAAATCAATTGCCCCGGCAAATTCCTCTACCTTTTTGATGGGGTAGGCAGTCAGGCTCAAATGGGAAGCGGTGGCGCTCTCTACGAAAACCTCGCAACCCTGTTTAGCTAGGAGTTCGGCGAGCTCCTTCAGGCGCTCTTGCATGCCGTCAGCCTGATATTTGCCAACAAGCGCAACCCGGCTAAATGCCTTTTTGATGGAATTTTGGGATGGGCTTAACATATAACGATTAAACCATACGCATAAAATCCCTTCCACTATGGATGATCGCTCCCGCGCCTTACTGAAAACCCTCATCGAGCGCTATATCGAAGAGGGGCAGCCTATCGGCTCGCGAACCCTTTCTCGGTTCTCGGGGCTGGATCTGTCTGCGGCCACGATTCGCAATGTGATGGCCGATTTAGAGGAAATGGGTCTGGTGACCAGCCCCCATACTTCTGCTGGGCGCATTCCCACCCCGAGAGGCTATCGTCTCTTT